>JAFZVU010000008.1 GCA_017617655.1 Bacteroidales bacterium | reverse complement strand
GTTGCGATATACGATTCTCACCATACCCTTCCTCGTAATGAAGACGAATGACTTCGTCAAAGTACTGGCGCTGTTTTTCCGTGTGTAATAGATACATTGTTAACTCTTTGTTTTGAGTCAACTTTTTTCAGGATAAGACACGCCGTACTCAGCGCGAGATTTTCGGCGTAAGTGCTTTTACCGGAGCGTGCTCCGCCGGTTATGAGGATGATGCGTTTCATATATCAAAATTAGCTTTTTCCCCTTAAAATACCTATTTTTAAAAATTCTTTTCGTGAGCCCTGATCGGCGCTCCGGTCGTGGCCGTCGTCCTTTTCAAACACCGTAAAGAAGATACTGGAGAATGAAACGCGAAGAAATCATAAGATTAGAATCCCTGGCCATCGGCTATACCTCAAAGCATTCAGTGAAAGTTGTGGCTGAAGGGATAACAGACACTATCCGCAGTTCGGAACTGACATGTCTGCTGGGTGAGAACGGAGCCGGAAAATCCACACTGCTCCGCACCCTCTCGGGTTTCCTGCCACCTCTTTCCGGTAAGATAGAGATCATGGGCAAACCCTTGAAAGCATATCGTGAGACCGACCTGGCAAAAGTCATCGGGGTGGTCCTGACCGAGAGGAACAATCTGCAGAACATGACGGTTGCGGAACTTGTCGGTATGGGCCGCAGCCCTTATACCGGCTTCTGGGGACGGCTCCGAGCCGAAGATAAGGCCAAGGTAGCACAGGCCATAGACCTTGTTGGCATCGCTTCCCTTGCGGAACGCCTGGTCCAGACCCTCAGCGACGGCGAGCGGCAGAAGGTGATGATTGCCAAGGCGCTGGCGCAGGAAACACCCATTATCTTCCTCGACGAGCCGACTGCCTTCCTCGACTATCCCAGCAAAGTGGAGATCCTGAATCTGCTCCACAGACTATCCTGCGAGGCCGGCAAGACCATATTCCTTTCTACCCACGACCTGGAACTTGCCTTGCGTGTAGCAGACCGCGTATGGCTGATGAAAAAGGGGGCCGGAGTGCAGACAGGATCTGCTGAGAACCTCATCGTCGACCATGCCACCGGCCGTTTCCACTTCGAATAAGAAAGTATCAGACTCAGTCCAGATCCTGCTCCTCGACGAGGAGGGCAACTCGTTTTAGACTGAATCTACCGTATGAAGTGCATGGGTGCCCAGGGTTCGTCGGAGCCGGGGGCGGGACGGGCGTCGGTGGCTTTCAGCAGAGCGGCGAGATTATTCGCGAGGGTGCGCATTGTCTGCAAGCCCTCGGTGTCATAGATGGCCTGGCCCGGTTCGCGGCCGTAAACTATGTTCCAGTACTGCGACGATACGACCGGCATGTTCAGCATCTGGAAGGGCATGTTGAGGGTCTGGAATGCTGCTGTGGCTCCGCCTCTGCGGCAGACGGCCACGGCAGCTGCAGGCTTCCCGCGGAAAGCGTCACCATTAGAGTAAAGCATCCTCTGGAGCACAGCGAGCAGTGCGCCGTTCGGCTGACCGTAATAGACCGGCGATCCGACCACCAGCGCATCAGCCTGAGCCATCTTCGCCGAGATGCCGTTGCAGACATCGTCGTCGAAAGCGCACCCTCCAATACCTTCGCGGCAGCGGCCGCAGGCTATACAGCCTCGCACAGGCTTGTTGCCGATCCACGCCATTTCGCTGGCAATGCCCAGTTTCTCCAGCTGAGCGGCGATTTCTACCAGCGCTACAGCAGTGTTGCCCTCAGTATGGGGGCTTCCGTTGACAAGAAGGACCTTCATGACTAGTCGACGAACTTGATCTTGCCCAAATCCCTGGGTTTTGCGGCAGGATCCTCGGCCGGATATCCGAGACCGATGATGATGCGCAGTTTGTAGCCCTCGCTGAAGTTCAGCTTGTCGAGATAGGGCTTGGCGGCAGGCGAGCTGGTGAGGCTCATCACAGGACCGGCCATTACGACAGAACCCAGTCCGAGTGATTTTGCGGCCAGGCAGACATTCTCGCCGAGAAGGCCTACATTGATGAGAGCCATCCCGCTGGGATCGTCAGGACAGGCAACGGCGATAGCCGCAGTAGCATTGCGGAAAGCGTTGCGGAAATTGGGGTCGTTGGCATCGCCTCCGAACATACCGCCCTGCATAGCCTCAGTGGCGCCGTTGAACCATTCAGCGTTGTCTATGATGCGAACTTCCCAGTTCTGGCTGTTCATGGCGTTGGGAGCATTTACGCCGCACTCGGCAATCTGCTGCAGCAGGTCGCGAGGCACGGCCTGGTCGGTATACTGGCGGATTGAGCGGCGGGCCATGATAGTTTCGATAACTTGATTGCCCATATCAGAAGATTCAGTTGTTTTGTTGCTTACGATTACGCACCCGGTGGCAGACATCATGGCAGCGACCAGTGCAATGGTAAAAATGGACCTTTTCATAGTAAAACAGTTTTGCCGCAATTTACTCAAATAATACCGAACCACCACCTTTTATTGTGAATTTTCAGCTACCTTTAGCCCCTCAAACCAAAGCAAAGATGGAAAGGAACCGCTATGAATATGTGATACCCGCCCACGACGTGGACGGAAAGATGCATTTCAGAATGGTAGCTCTGCAGCGCGCCCTTCTGGCAGCCTCCGGCAAGGACGCCGACAGGCACGGCTTCGGGACTCTGAACCTCATCGGCGGAGAAGGCATCTCATGGGTGCTCACCAAGTTCGCCGCAGATATCAAACGCCTCCCTGTGGAGCAGGACAAAGTGACCATTGAGACATGGGTGGAAGGAGTGAACAGGCTGCTGACCACCAGGAATTTCATAATGCGCGACGAGGCCGGCGAAATTCTCTGCACCGCCACTACCGAATGGGCGATAATCGACCTGAAGACCCGCCGTCCGGTGAATGTCATAAGAGATACCAACATAGCAGACTACGCCACTGGCGAGACAGTGTCCGCAGAGCTGCCCGGCAAGCTGCCGCAGGCTTCGGGAGATAATATTTACAGGCATAAAGTAGTCTACAGCGACATAGACTATAACGGACATACCAACAGCATGCAGTATGTCCAGTGGATAATGGATTCTTACCCCATAGACCAGGTCTACGACAGGCAGGTCGAGAGATTCGAGATAGTCTATTCGAAAGAAGCCGTCTATGGCGAAGACATAGAAGTCTGCTACGAAGACTTGGCAGACGACATGACCCTGTTCTCAGTGCGTTCGGCGGAAGGCTCGCACTTCGTCAGCGCACGGATCAAATGGAAAGCATGACAGAGCAATGAAATCGTTCTACGACCTGTTCAAGGAAGCATCGGTCCGCTATCCGGATTCTGCGATACATTTCCCCGACGAAGGGAAGAAGTATTCCTATGCAGAATTCCTGGACGGTGTGGACGCGTATGCCCGGGCCATGGCTGGCTGCGGCATCGGCCGCGGCGACCGGGTGGCCCTGTTCGGTCAGAACACGTCGTACTGGATGAAATGCTTCTTCGCCCTGATGAAGATCGGGGCTGTGTCAGTGCCGATAAGTTCCAAATGCGTCGAAGACGAGATACTCTACATCGCCCGGGCGGCTGGGGTCAAGCTCCTCTTCTATATGATGGACGGCCCCGTGCCTGCCAGCCTGATGCACAGCATCCCGGCGGTAGTGACGCTGGACCGCATGGAAGCATTCGTACATGACTACAACCGCAGTCAGCAGGGCGTCGACCTGCCGGCGTTCGAGCCCGGCCGGGAAGACCTGCTGATGATAATGTTCACTTCCGGTACGACAGCCAATCCGAAAGGGGTGATGCACGGGCCGGAAAGCCTCATGAACTCCGCTACAGATTTCATGAAGACAATAGGTCTGGATTCCGGCGACGTCATGCTACTGAATCTGCCGATCAGCCATATCTACGGCTGCGTGCTGATATGCAGCTCATTCTTCATTGTCGGGGCGGACCTCGTCGTGAGCAGGACCTATACTGCCCGCGGGACCCTGAGGCTGATAGACGAATACCGCTGCACCGTTCTCAACATGGTGCCTACTATGTACCAGCTGCTGTTCTCGCCGGAACTGATCCAGCGTTACGACCTGTCCAGCGTCCGGAGAGCCATAGTCGGAGGTTCTTACACGTCAGAGGAACTAGTGGACAATATGAGGAAGGCTTTCGGCAAAGAGAATGTGATGTGCGGCTACGGGATGACAGAATGTGCAAGCTGGGCCCTCGGCCAGGGCTTCGACCGTCCGGCAGCCGAACGCGGCACCTCTGCCGGCTGGCCTGTAGGTAACATGGAAGCCCGCATCGCTCCAGGCTACGGTATTTCTGAGGACGGCATGATACAGGGCGAGCTCTGCCTGCGTGGCAAAGGCATGATGCTGGGCTATCTGGACGCTGCGGTCACGGCCGCGTCATGGGATGATGAAGGCTGGTTCCACACCGGAGACGTGGCGAAAAAAGACCAGGCCGGTAAATACTGGATAGTGGACAGGTGCAAGGACATGATCATCCGCGGCGGCGAGAACATATCTCCGAAGCACGTGGAGCTGGTGATAGACAGTTTTGATGGCATAGAGGGCTCGCAGGTCGTGGGAATCCGCGACGCCGTCTTCGGCGAGAAGGTGGTGGCGGTGCTGCTGAGCGACCAGGCCCGCAAGACCGACATAAAGGCTCTGATATCATTTCTGAGACAGAGACTTGGCAAGAACAGACGGCCCGATTTCTACGTGGCGCTGCCTGAGATACCGGTTACCAGCATCGGAAAGATTAACAAACAGGCTATACGCAGGACAGTCGATGCCAATATCGGCAGACTGAGACGTAATACGATAAACTATCTGGGATGACCGCTGACAGAATTTACGTAGATGTGATTCTGCCGCTCCGGCTCGCCGGGGAGGTCAGCTATTCTCTGCCCGAAGCGCTGCAGGAAAGCGTCGGTGTGGGCAGCTGGGTGGCAGTGACCTTCCATGGCCGCCGCTATCTGGCCGTGGTATGCCGCAAAGGCGCCCTGGCTGCAGGCCTCGACCCCGCCGCAGTGCATGACATAGACGAAGTGAAGACAGCTCTGCCTGTGATCAGTCCTGCCCAGATGGAATTCTGGAAGAGTATCGCGGACTACTACCTCTGCACGTTGGGAGAGGTTTTCAAGAGCGCATGCCCCGCCCAGTTCTTCAAACAGGTCGAAAAGAAGCGCAGCCTGCGCAAGAAGCTGCCGCAGTACGACAGCCAGCCCGACGCCGTCCTTTCTCCCGCCCAGCAGAAGGCCATGGATTCCATCGAAAACTATTTCTCGGCCGGCATGAAGACGGTGCTGCTGGATGCAGTGACTGCGGCCGGCAAGACAGAGATCTATATGGCGCTGGCCCGCAAGACTCTGGGAAAGGGCAGGGGAGTGCTCTACCTCGTGCCGGAGATAGCGATGTCCCGGCAGCTGGAGGCCCGCATCGGCTCTGTCTTCGGCGACAAGCTCCTGATATGGCATTCCCGCCAGACCCCTGCCGTGCGGAAAGATATCTACGACAAGATAGTTTCCGGCGAAGAGCCATACATCATGCTGGGCACCAGGTCCGCCCTGCTGCTGCCGCACCGCGACGTGGGGCTTGTAGTGGTGGACGAGGAGCATGACGGTTCATACAAGCAGACCGACCCGGCCCCGCGCTACCATGGCCGCGACCTGGCTGTGATGTTCGCCCGTTTCCACAAGGCCGACATCCTGCTGGGCAGCGCGACCCCTTCTCTGGAATCGGTCTACAACGCCCGCACCGGCAAATACGGCCTGGTGGAGCTCAGGGAAAGATATTACGGCGAGCCGGAGATAAAGACGACGGTAATCGACATGAACCGCGCCTGGGCTGCCCACGACGTCAAGGGTTCCTTCTCGATGAAGCTGGTGAACATGATGCGCTCCGCCCTGGACCGGGGGGAGCAGATAATGGTGTTCCGCTCGAGGCGTTCATATTCGTCATACGTGCAGTGCCCCCAGTGCGGTTCGGTGCCCCGCTGTCCGTCCTGCAACGTGGCGCTCAGCTACCATAAGTTCAAGAACGTTCTCAGCTGCCACTACTGCGGCTACCAGACTGCATACGAAGCTGTCTGCGGCAACTGCGGCAGCAAGGGCCTGGCCCTTCGCGGCGCCGGCACCGAAAAGCTCGAGGAGGAGCTCCAGCAGCTGTTCCCGAATGCAGTCGTGGCTCGCTTCGACGCTGATGTCACAGCTTCTGCAAAAGAAGAAAAGGAAATACTGGAAGGCTTCCGTAACGGCGACATAGACATAATGGTCGGCACCCAGATGATTACCAAGGGCTTCGACTTCGCCAACCTGTCGCTGGTGGCCGTCATTAACGCCGACACAATTGTAAGCCTCCAGGATTTCCGCTGCGACGAGAAGGCTCTCCAGCTGCTGGCTCAGCTCAAGGGCAGGGCAGCCAGAAGGGGCAGCGAGGGCAACTTCGTGATCCAGACCTACCAGAGCGACTATCCTGTGCTGAAAGATGCCGCGGCCGGAAAGTATGACTGCGACGTGCTGCTGGCCCAGCGCCGCACCTTCTCCTTCCCTCCGTATGTCCGCCTGGTATCACTCACCGTGCGCGACAGATATGAAGGCCGCGTGTTCACCATGGCCAGCGAGATAAAGTCCCGCCTTGCCAAACTGCCCGACATAGAGTTCATGGGCCCCATGACTCCGGCCGTCAACAAGGTGCAGGGCTATTTCATGGCCGTGTTCTGGGTTAAACTTGCCAAGAATGCCACAGCCCGTGCCGCCAAACGTCGTGTCGCCGCACTGGTGGAAGAGATGCGCGGCTTCATAAAGCCCGCGGTGGACATAGTGGTCGACGTCGACCCGTATTAGTTTTTTTATTACTTTTGTCTGGATATGATCCAAGCTACCGGCATAGAAAAGAGCTTCGGCGACCTCAAGGTCCTCAAAGGCATAGACTTCACGGCTGAAGACCGCGAGGTCATAAGCATCGTGGGCGCCAGCGGTGCGGGTAAGAGTACCCTGCTCCAGATCCTCGGTTCTCTCTACGTGCCGGATGCCGGAAAGGTCTATATCGACGGCCAGGACATCTTCAGCCTGTCCGAGAAGGAACTGGCCGACTTCCGCAACCGCAAGATAGGCTTCGTATTCCAGTTCCACCATCTGCTGCCCGAGTTCACCGCCAAGGAGAACGTGATGATTCCGGCGATGATAGCAGGCCGCAGGGATCCTGACCAGGCTGCAGCCCTGCTGGAGGAGCTCGGGCTGGGAGAGAGGCTCGACCACAAGCCCTCGCAGCTTTCCGGAGGCGAGCAGCAGCGCGTGGCTGTCGCCAGGGCGCTGGTTAATTCACCTTCGGTGATCTTTGCCGACGAGCCTTCCGGCAATCTGGACAGCAAGACCCGTGAGGAACTCCACAACCTCTTCTTCAAGATCAGGGACACCCACGGGGTGACCTTCGTTATAGTCACCCACGACCGCGACCTGGCGCGTCTCAGCGACCGTTGTCTCGAGATGCGCGACGGACGTTTCGTCTGATGCCATGGGCAGCCTCATCTCTCTGCATTCTGCCGTAATATCCAATCCTTTCCGCAGGTTGGCCGCTCCTGTCGATTTCGAACTGGACGAAGGGGAGCACATCGCTCTGGTGGGCGACAACGGCAGCGGCAAAAGCACTCTTATATCCATGCTGGCAGGCGGCTTCTACCTCCGGGAAGGGACGCTGCGTCACAATCTGGGCGGTGGAGAGACCTATAAGGCGATGAAGGTAGTCCGTTTCAACGGGGCCTACGGCACTACTGAATTCCCGTATTACTACCAGCAGCGCTGGCACGCCTCGGAAAGGGAGTACGGAGTGTCCGTGAGAGACCTGCTGGCGCAGGAACCTGCGGTCGATGAAAAGTGGCGCCGGGAGCTCTATGACCTGCTGGGCATGGGCCCGCTGCTCGACCGTACCATAATGGTGCTGTCGTCCGGCGAACTGCGCAGATACCATCTGACGAAAGCTCTGCTTTCAGCTCCGAAGGTGCTGGTTCTTGAAGCCCCCTTCATCGGCCTCGACCCTCAGACCCGCCAGCTGCTGTGCAGCCTGACGGAGCTGGTGTCGGAGCGTCTGGGCGTCAGTTTCATAATGACATTTACTAATCTGGACATGGTTCCGGATCTGGTGACGCACGTATACTTCATGAAGGACCTGGCCTGCTCTGCCAAGATGACTCGCAGCGAGGCGCTGGCTTTGGGCACAGACAGGCCGGAAACCAGCCTGCAGTTGCCCGGGCTGCCGTTTACAAGCCGCCGCAAGGCAGACTACGAGAATGCCGTCGTTATGCGGAACATCACCATAGCCTATGGCGAGAGAAAGATCTTCTCCGGGCTGGACTGGACGGTACGCAGGGGTGAGGCATGGAATGTAACCGGGCCCAACGGCAGCGGAAAGAGCACCTTGCTCAGCCTTGTGTGCGCAGACAATCCTAAGGCCTATTCGCTCGACATGACTCTGTTCGACGTGCCGAGGGGCAGCGGCGAGAGCATCTGGGACATCAAGAAGCACATCGGCTATCTCTCCAGCGAAATGCACAGCGGCTTCAGCGACAATCTGCCAGCAGTGGAAGTGGTGGCCGGCGGCCTGGCGGACGGCTATGCCGGAGTGGGCCGCAACCGGGCGGAAGACCTTGCTGCCGGTAGCGCCCTGCTGGATTTCTTCGGGGCAGGCCATCTGGCCCGGCGTCTGTTCCCGACCCTGTCGAGCGGAGAACAGCGTCTGGTGCT
Source organism: Bacteroidales bacterium (assembly GCA_017617655.1). Lineage (GTDB taxonomy): Bacteria > Bacteroidota > Bacteroidia > Bacteroidales > UBA932 > Equibacterium. The sequence goes on along the minus strand of JAFZVU010000008.1, from coordinate 51,726 downwards.
CCTGGTGCGTGCTTTTGTGAAAAATCCCGACCTTCTCATACTCGACGAGCCGTTCCAGGGGCTCGATCCGCGCCGCCGTTCAGTCGCCAGGGCGGCGATTGACAGCTTCTGCGGCGACAGCGACAAGACTCTGCTTTTCGTCACCCATTTCCCCGAAGAGCTGCCGGATGTCATAAATCATACTCTGGAACTGCACGGAAACTGATTTTTTTGTGGGTTTATAGCTTGGAATCCTTGTTTATTGTTCCTAACTTTACAAAGAAACTTGGGCTTTTTTGTTCAAAGTGCAACATAATTAATCATAAACCTTTATCAACCCTTTTATCATGACCGACATTTCTAGACGTAAATTCCTGAAGAGCACTGCTTTGACAGGAGCGGGCCTGATCGTCGCCCCCTCAATTGTGCCTTCCCATGTATTCGGCGCAAACGCTCCTTCAGAGAGGATCAATGTGGGTGCTATCGGCACCGGTCGCCAGAGCCAGGGCTTCGACATGCCCGGCATCATGAAGTTCGAACAGGCTAACATGCTCGCTGTCTGCGACCTCGACGCACATCGTGCCCAGGATGCAAAGACCCTCGTAAAGAATTACTACGAGCGCAGAGGATGGAACCGTCCCGAGGCTATCGTTTATGCCGACTACGAAGACCTCCTTGCCAACAAGGATATCGACGCTGTAGTAGTCTGCACTCCTGACCACTGGCATGCAAAGATCGCCATCGACGCAGTCCGTGCAGGCAAGGATATCTATCTTGAGAAACCGACTTCCCTCACTGTAGAAGAGGGCCGTCTGATGAGTAACGCAGTTAATGCTTCAGGCCGCGTATTCCAGCTCGGATCTCAGCAGCGTTCAGGCTCTCAGTTCCGTATGGCCTGCGAATTTGTCCGCAGCGGCCGTATCGGCAAGCTGAAACTCGTCGAGGTCCGTCTCCCCGGCGACCCGGCTGGTGGAAACACTCAGGAAATGCCTGTTCCCGCAGGATTCAACTATGAGAAATGGCTCGGTTCTACACCGTACGTTTACTACACCGAAGACCGCGTTCACCCGCAGAAGGGTTACGGCCGTCCGGGCTGGCTCCGCTGCGAGCAGTTCGGCGCCGGTATGATCACCGGATGGGGCGTCCACCACTTCGACATCGCCCACTGGGGCATGGGCACCGAGTACAGCGGTCCCGTTGAGGTTTACGGCGAGGCAGAATTCGCCCACGAAGGCCTCTGGGATGTACACGGCGACTACCATACCGAGATGAGGTATGCCAACGACGTTATCGTAAGAGGCTGCACCGACTCAAAGGAGAAACCCAACGGCATCTACTTCGAAGGCACTGACGGCTGGATCTTCGTATGCCGCGGCAACTACACCGTACTGCCCAGCGATCCTCAGATGAACTCATCAAGCCAGGCCCTCCAGGCTTCAAGGCCCGAGATCATCACCGAGCCTCTCGGAGAGAACGAGGTCCATCTCTACAAGAGCGAGGACCAGCACGGCAACTTCCTGGAGTGCGTGAAGAGCCGCGCCCTGACCGTATCTCCCGCCGAGGTTGCACACCGCTCATGCGCTGTCTGCCTGCTGCAGTTCATCGCAATGCACCTGCACCGCAAACTCTATTGGGATCCCATCAAAGAAAGATTCATCAACGACGACGAGGCCAACTCAATGCTCTCACGTCCTATGCGTGCCCCTTATAACATCTCATAATCATGAAATTCAAACTCATACTATTATCGCTCCTCATCCCGGCGCTCTCTTTCGGAGCATCGGTAAACATAACCGTAAATGCAGGAAAGCACGACCGTACCGACTGTGTGGTGACGGCCGACATTTCTCCATTGAAAGTAAAGGCTAAAAATGCCGTGGCTCTCTTCGAGACCACCAACGGCGACGAAGTCGCCACTCCCTGCCAGGTCATGCTGGACGGCAAGAAGGCCGAGTTGTTCTTCGTGCTGTCGGGCAACACCGCTGCCGGCCAGGTCCGCACCTTCGTGGCCAAGAAGGTAAGGGCAAAGAAAGGCGACAAGAAGATGACTGCCGAGATGGACACCAAAGCTGTAGTCCTCAAGAAAAACGGCAAGGATGTGCTGAAGTACAACTTCGCCATCAACCAGTCTCCCGAAGGTGTCGACCCTATCTTCAACCGCGGCGGCTATATCCACCCCGCATACACTCCTTCAGGCTTCGTGCTGACCAACATCCAGCCTGCTGACCACCGCCACCACTACGGCATCTGGAATCCCTGGACCAAACTCATGTACGAAGGCCAGGTATACGACTGCTGGAACCTCGTGGAGCGTCAGGGCACAGTCCGTCCCGAGGCTGTCGAGGCTCTTTACGAAGGTGATGTGTTCTCTGGTTTCAACGCTTCTCTGAACCACATCGTTTTCACTGATGCAGGCGAGAGGACGGCGATGCGCGAGATCTGGAAGGTGAAGGTCTACAACGTCGGCGACGGCTACCTCTGGGACTTCGAGTCTGAACTGACTCCGGGCAGCAAGCCCGTCACTCTCAAGGAGTACCGCTATGCCGGCCTCGGCTTCCGTGCCAATGCAGTATGGACCAAGGAAAATGTCGAGATGATGAGCTCAGAGGGCAGGACCCGTCAGCAGATTGACAACACCACCGGCCGCTGGATGTATGCCAACGGCGGCACAGGTGTCGGCAACAACGTTGCAGGTCTGCTCTATATGTGCCATCCCGACGACTACAACTATCCCGAGCCCATCCGTATCTGGAACGAGCAGCAGAATATGGGCCGCGGCGACGTCTACATGAACTTCGTGCCTACGAAGAACATGGACTGGAAGCTCAAGGCAAAACACACCTACACCCTCAAGTACAGGTTCTACGCTTATGACGGCATGATGACTCCCACCAAGGCCGAGAAGATCTGGAGGGATTTCGGAGAACCGCCTATCGTAAAAGTTTCTAAGAAATAGTTTCAAGTATGAAAAAATCTATCCTGATATCAGCATCCCTCGCAGTATTGCTTATGGTTTGCGCATGCACGCAGAAAGACAAGGGTCCCAAACAGGTGGTAATCGCCACCCTCGACCCGGGTCATTTCCACGCTGCCCTGGTTCAGAAGACATCGTATCCCCAGGTAAGCAAGGATGTATATGTTTATTCCAATCCCGGTGAGGACTTGCAGGAGCATCTTGCAAAGATCGAGGCCTATAACACACGCGCCGAGAACCCTACATCATGGAACGAGATAATCTATACAGGCCCAGACTTCCTCGAGAAGATGATCTCGGACGGCAAGGCCAACGTAATGGTGACTGCAGGTAACAACCTCAAGAAGACGGAATACATCAAGAAGACTCTCGCAGCCGGCATCAATGTCCTCGCCGACAAGCCCATGGCCATCAATCCCGAGAACTTCGAGGTGTTGAAGGAATGTTTCAAGATCGCCAACGAGAAGAACGTGCTGCTGTATGACATCATGACCGAGCGTCATGAGATCACCACCATCCTCCAGCGTGAACTTTCCCTGATCCCTGAGATCTACGGACAGCAGGAGAAGGGAACTCCCGAGCATCCGGGCATCACCATGGAGAGCGTGCATCACTTCTACAAGGAGGTCTCAGGCAAGCCCAACATCCGTCCCGCATGGTTCTACGATGTTGAGCAGCAAGGCGAGGCTATCGTCGATGTAACCACTCACCTTGTCGACCTCGTACAGTGGCAGTGCTTCCCCGGCCAGATCCTGAGTCCTTCAGACGTGAAGATCACTTCGGCAAGTCACTGGACCACTCCGTTGACTCTGGCTCAGTTCAAGGCTTCTACAGGTCTCGACGCATTCCCTGAGTTCCTGATGAAAGATGTCAAGGACGGCGTCCTTCAGGTATATCAGAACGGTGAGATCAACTATCAGCTGAAAGGTGTGAACGCATCTGTTACTGCATTGTGGAACTATCAGGCCCCGGAAGGCGGCGGAGACACCCACTACTGCGAGATGCGCGGCACCAAGGCCAACATCACCATCCTTCAGGGTGCGGCCCAGAACTGGAAACCCGAGCTTTACATCGATGCAGTCAATCCTGCTCCAGGATATGAGGACGCCCTCAAGGCCAGCTTCGACAAACTGGAGAAGAACTATCCCGGCATCAAGCTGGAGAAGATCTCTGACGGCTCATGGCATGTGTTCGTACCGGATTCATACCGCAACGGTCACGAGGCTCATTTCGGCCAGGTTACCGAGAACTTCCTGAAGTATTTCGACGAAGGCAAACTTCCTGACTGGGAGCAGCCCGACATGATCACCAAGTACTACACGACTACCGAAGCCTACAAGATCGCCAACGGTCAGTAGCAGGCAGCTGTGTGCACATGAAAGAAGAGACCTTGCGAAAGGTCTCTTTTTTTTGTGCGTTTTCTTATTTAATCCGCAAAAATTCATACATTTGCAGGCTAAAGTAGGAAGTATCTATGGAACAAGTCAGATGTCTTATCATCGGCAGCGGCCCGGCGGGCTACACGGCAGCTATCTATGCTGCCAGGGCGGGGCTGTCTCCGGTGGTCGTCGAGGGCATCCAGCCGGGCGGTCAGCTTACTACTACCACTGAGGTTGAGAACTTCCCGGGTTACCCCGACGGAGTCGATGCCAACGAGATGATGGAGGACATCCGCCGTCAGGCTCAGCGCTTTGGCGCCGACATCCGCACCGGCATTGTCACCAAGGTAGATTTCTCTCACAGGCCCTTCGCCATCGAGATGGACGGCAAACCCGCCTTCGAGGCCGAAGCTGTGATCATTGCGACCGGCGCTTCTGCCAAGTATCTCGGCCTGGACAGTGAGAAGAAGTTCCGCGGCATGGGAGTTTCTGCATGCGCCACCTGCGACGGCTTCTTCTATCGCAAGAAAGTGGTTGCAGTAGTCGGCGGCGGGGATACGGCCTGCGAAGAGGCTTCATATCTGGCTTCGCTCTGCAGCAAGGTCTACATGATCGTGCGCCGTAACGAGCTCAGGGCCACCAGGGCCATGCAGGAGAAAGTGCTGTCTACGGAGAATATCGAGATCCTCTGGGAATGCCAGACCAAGGAAGTGCTAGGCGACGCATCCGGCGTGAACGGAGTGCGACTGGTGCGTGGCAGCGGCGAGGAGTTCGATGTGCCGGTAGACGGTTTCTTCCTTGCCATCGGTCATCATCCCAATTCCGACATTTTCAGGGAGTGGGTGGCTACCGACGAGCAGGGTTATATAGTAACGGAGCCCGGCACCACCGCCACGAGTGTGGAAGGCGTGTTCGCAGCCGGGGATGTGATGGACAGTAGATACCGTCAGGCGGTGGTAGCCGCCGGCAGCGGATGCAAAGCTGCCATGGATTTGGAGAAATATTTGAAAAAGTAGCGTAGGATGGCTTGTTATTTGCCATTAGGGTGCCTTTAAAATGAAACTGATGAAAGCAAGAACAATCATAATTTCTGTCTGCATGCTGGTCATGTTGGCTTCATGCGCCACGGAGTATGACAAGTTGCTCAAAGGCAATGACATTCCAACTAAATACGCCAAGGCTTTCGAGTATTACGAAGACGGCAAATATTCAAAGTCCGCCGAGTTGTTCGAATCTCTGTCGATCGCTACCAGGGGCACCGCTCAGGACGACACCGTGCAGTTCTACTGGGCGATGAGCAACTATCGCTTCAAAGACTACATAACGGCTGAAAGCAATTTCAACCAGTTCATCACAGTGTTCCCCCTGAGCCCCTTCACCGAGCAGGCCCGTTTCTATTACATCGACTGCCTCTACAGGAGCACCTACCGCTACGAGCTTGACCAGACTCCCACATACAAGGCGCTGAACGAGCTCAACCGCTACATGTCCCTCTATCCTGACAGCAAGTACATCCTTGATTGTACCATGATGAAGGAAGACCTCGAGGACAGGCTCGACAAGAAGGCTTTCGAGGCTGCCCACCTCTACTACCACATGGAGGACTACATGGCCGCCCATTATGCGCTGAAGAATGTGCTGAAGGAGGATGCGGAGAACAGATACAGGGAGGAAATCCTCTATTTCGTGGCGATGTCTGCATACAAATATGCCGAAAACAGCGTCGCATCAAAGAAACATGAAAGGTATCTGTCTTTCGTCGACGACTACTACAACTTCGTGAGTGAATATCCCGAGAGCAAGCATCGTCGCGAACTGGACAATATATATGCAAGAGTTAACAGAATAGTAAAAAGAATAGATTGAAATGGAAGTTAAGAAACAGGCTGTTGTCAACAACACAATAACCAGGGAACTGGCCGATATCGCTGCCCCTACGGGCAATATTTACGAATCTACGGTCATCATCGCAAAGAGAGCTAACCAGATTGCCGCTGACCTCAAGCAGGAGCTCAGCAAGAAACTCGAAGAGTTCTCTAATTATGCCGATACTCTGGAGGAGACTTTCGAGAACAGGGAGCAGATTGAGATCTCACGTTATTACGAAAGGCTTCCGAAGCCCGCTCTGACAGCTATCAAGGAGTTCCAGGAAGGCAAGGTCTTCTACCGCAAGGCTGAGTCTCAGCAATAACGGCTCTTTCAGATGCTGGCGCGGCTGACCATAAACAATTACGCATTGATAGATGCTTTGGATATTTCATTTCCAAAGCATCTCGTTATTATAACGGGTCAGACCGGAGCTGGAAAATCAATTTTGCTGGGCGCCCTGTCGCTTCTGCTCGGAGCAAGGGCAGATGCTGACGTAATCAACGACCGCAGCCGCAACTGCGTGGTGGAAGCCCAGTTCATCGACGACGAAGGTCAGGAAAGGATAGTGCGCCGCGTGGTATCGCCCCAGGGCCGTTCTAGGGCGTTCATCGACGACATGCCGGTGACTCTTGACGAACTGAAGGCCCTCACTTCTTCGCTCGTCGACATCCATTCCCAGAACAGCCAGACTCTGCTCGGCGACGGGGCCTTCCAGAGGAAGGTGCTCGATGCTTACGCAGGTGATTCTTCCCTCCTAGGCGAATATGAGGCGGCATACAGGCAGTTCCGTTCTCTCGAGAAGGATCGCTCCGATTTGGCGCAAAGGGTCGCTGTGGAGCAGAAGAACCGCGACTATCTGCAGTTCCAGTTCGACCAGCTCAGCAAGGCAGCCCTTGCGAGCGGCGAGCTTGAGAGTCTGGAGAAGGAGCAGCTGGTGCTTGCGAATGCCCAGGAGCTGAAACTTTCTCTTCAGGCCGCCATGGACGCTCTTGACAACGAGCGTTCAGATGTGGTAAGCGCTCTTAAGGAGGCGGGCGCCGGCCTTGCGAAGGCTGCGAAGGTGATTGACCGTCTGGAGCCGCTTGCCCAGCGTCTGGAATCGGCCAGAATCGAATTGAAAGATATATTGAACGACATAGATGCGGAGCAGGAGAGGATTTGTGTGGATGATGCAAGGCTCGAGGTAGTGGAGAACAGGATCGCTCTCATATACGACCTGATGCGCAAGCACAACGTCGACAGCGAGGCTGATCTGCTGGCACTGCGAGACAGCCTTCGCTCCAGCCTGCAGGAAGGTGAAGACCTTGGTGAGCGTCTTGCTGACGTTACCAGGCAGCTTGCCGAGGCAGACAAGCGCTGTGCCGCCCTTTCTGCCCGGCTCCACGAGGCAAGGGCTGCCGCCGCAACGAAGCTGTCTGCTGCCCTGCAGAACTCGGTCAGAGGGCTGGAGATGCCTTTCGCTACTTTCTGTGCTCAGCTTGAGGCTCTGCCTGAGAGAGGACCTGCCGGCGAGGATGCCGTCAGGTTTTTCTTTTCTGCAGCGGGCGACGACAGGCCGAAGGAGCTGTCGAAAGTGGCTTCCGGAGGCGAATTGTCCCGCATCATGCTGTGCGTGAAGGCTCTCATGGCCAGGAATATGCAGCTGCCTACCATGATTTTCGACGAGATCGACGTGGGAGTGTCGGGCAGCGTGGCTGACAGGATGGGGCAGATGATAGTGGAGATGGGCGACAGCATGCAGGTTATTGCCATCACCCACCTGCCGCAGGTGGCAAGCAAGGGTGATGCTCATTTTCTCGTGTACAAGGAAATCGGCGACGACCGTGTGGCTTCGTCGAAGATCAAGATGATAGAAGGGGAGGAGAGGGCCCGCGAGATTGCAAGGATGCTGAGCGGGCGGGAACTTACGCAGGAGGCTCTTGCCAACGCGAGGGTGCTTCTTTCACATTGACAACTGAATGATATAAACATAAAACCTAATTAAACCAGCATTATGAGACTTATTATTGAAGAATCGTATGGAAAAATGTCCCAGTGGGCAGCAGAGTACATCGTAAAGCGCATCAATGAGTTCCAGCCTACTGCCAAGAAACCCTTCGTACTTGGCCTCCCTACCGGCTCGACTCCCATCGGTACTTACAAAGAACTGATCCACCTGTATGAGACAGGAAAAGTAAGTTTTGAGAATGTAGTCACTTTCAACATGGACGAATATGTGGGCCTTCCCGAGGATCATCCCGAGAGCTACCATTCATTCATGTACAACAATTTCTTCAATCATGTCAATGTTAAGAAAGAGAATATCAATATCCTCAACGGTAACGCTGAAGACCTGGTTGCAGAGTGCGAGCGTTACGAGGAGAAAATCAAGTCTTACGGCGGCATCAGGCTGTTCATGGGCGGTATCGGTCCTGACGGACACATCGCTTTCAACGAGCCGGGTTCTTCTCTGACTTCACGTACAAGGCTGAAATATCTGACCACAGATACTATCATCGCCAACTCTCGTTTCTTCGACCATGACATCGTGAAGGTTCCCAAGACTGCCCTCACCGTAGGTGTCGGAACTGTTATGGATGCATACGAAGTCCTCATCCTTGCCAATGGCCACAACAAGGCTCGCGCTCTTTATCACGCTGTTGAAGGTGCTGTAAACCACATGTGGACAATCTCTGTACTGCAGATGCACCAGAGAGGTATCATCGTCTGCGACGATGCCGCTACAGTTGAGCTGAAGGTCGGCACTGTCAATTACTACAAGGATATCGAGCACAGGACTCTCCACAGAGAAGAGTAAGATGGACCGCAGACTGGCCATGGATGCTGTCCGCAAGATGCTTGCGGACGTGGGTGCCGATGCAGTTATCGTGCCCTCGAACGACTGCCATTTCGGGGAGTACGTGCCTGACTGTTTCAAGGTTCGCGAGTGGCTGAGCGGTTTCGACGGCTCTGCCGGAACTCTTGTCGTTACGACTGAAAAGGCGGCTCTGTGGACCGACAGCCGCTATTTCATCCAGGCTGCTCGCCAGCTTGAGGGTTCGGGCATTGAGCTGATGAAACTGAAGGTTGCCGGGACTCCTTCTATCCCGCAGTGGCTGCATTCTCTGAATGTGGCGGCGGTGATAGTGGACGGGGACCTTTTCAGCCGTCAGGAGTTCGCTTCTCTGACTGCGGCGCTGGCACCGGCTTCCCTGAGGGCTGTCGACGATCCTTTCCGCGACATCTGGAAGGACCGTCCGGCCATGGTCAGCAAACCTATTGTAAACATGCCGGAAAGCATAAGCGGCGCGAGCGTCGTGGACAAACGTCGCGCCGTTGCTTCCAGGCTTGCATGCGAAGGTCCATTCGCATATATCGTCAGCGCCTGCGACGAGATAATGTGGCTTTGCAACATCCGTGGCGAAGACATCGAGTACAATCCCGTGGCGCTGTCCTATTGTGTCCTCACCGAAGACTGCATCCATCTTTTCTGCCATCTGGACAGTCTGACCGCCCAGGCTCGTGCTTATCTGGAAGGGCAGGATGTTGTTCTTCACGAGTATGGCTCTTTCCGCGAATTCCTGCGCGCCATCCCGGCCGGGGTCTTGAGAGTCTGCCAGTCTTCTTCTATCAATGTAAACAACTGGAATGCTGCGTTCGAGATGGTTCAGCCTGCGGATCGCGATGCTTGCTTCAAGGAGGATCCTACTGCGGGCGGCAGCATCGCATGGCTGCGCAGCCGCAAGAACAAGGTGGAGCTGGCTGGCTTCCGCAATGCTTTCATCAATGACGGCATAGCATGGGTGAAGTTGCTGATGTTCATCGACGAGAATCTGCATTCCGGCCGCCTGAACGAGTTCATGCTGGCCGAGAAGCTCAAGGAGTTCCGCCGCGAATGTCCTGACTATCTAGGCGAGAGTTTCGAGCCTATCGTGGCTTTCAATGCCAATGCGGCTTCGGCGCATTACAGCGTCACTTGCGAGGCTGATGCGGCGAAGATCCGTCCTTACGGCTTCCTGCTGATGGATACCGGCGCCCATTATCCTTACGGCACTACTGATACGACCCGTACGCTGATGCTCAGCGACCGCAATGATTTTACGGGCAAGAGCGACCATCTGCTGCAGCAGATGCGGGATGATTATACTCTGGTGCTGAAGGGTATGATCGACCTGGCTACGGCAGTGTTCCCGGCGGGCACCCGCGGCAGCCAGCTGGACATCCTTGCCCGCGGCCCGATGTATCCCACCGGCAAGATGTACTACCACGGTACCAGCCACGGCATAGGCCATCATCTGTGCGTCCATGAGGCGCCGCAGATCCGCATGGAGGAGAGTCCCCTCGTGATAGACGAGGGCATGGTGCTCTCCGACGAGCCTGCCATCTACATCGAAGGCCAGTATGGCATCCGCACCGAGAATGTCATCACAGTCGTCCCCTACAAAGAGAACAGCTATGGCCGCTTCTTCAAGTTCGACACGATGACCCTCGTGCCCATCGACATCCGCCCCGTCAATTTCAAGCTCCTCACCCGCAAGGAAGAGCAGTGGCTCTACGACTACAACGACCACGTCTACCGCACCCTGCGCCCCTACCTCTCCAAACAAGAAGCCCTCTGGCTCTGGAGACAGACTGTATAATAACCCCACTGAATACAAAAGACCCTCCGTCGGTGGCGGAGGGTATTCTGTATATGTTTAAGACGTTATTGTCTCATTAATGTAGGATCTGTGCAGATGACAAAATTAATGGAAGACCGGCCAGAAAGCATTTGTCCGGCCTCTTGAGAAATCGTAGCGAAGGGGATGTCGATCTTTGGATCAACACCGCTCAAGCCAGGGGTAGGAGGATCGTCTGGCACATTATTGACGCAGAGAACTCCGATAGCGCCGGCATTATAAGCATTGGTGAGTTTGTCCTTAAAAGTGAGTCCACCACCCCGGTTCACCACGGCAATCTTTCCGGGGATTTCCTTTGCCACTTCCGCAAAGTCTTCCTCCGTACCAAAATTGTCCATCCGAAGCATCGGAAGCGTCTGGTCGTCTCCATGAATGAGAGCATCGTTAAAATGTGGAACATTCCCATAGCCGCTGGATTCATGCATGTGGAAATAAAAACCATTTACACATAAAGCGGAGGATTTCCAGGCCAATTTCTGCGGAGTGTCATTCAACGTAAGGCGAAACCAGTTACTATGCCAGCCGTATTCATCTTCTTGAGTAAGCAAAAGATTACTATCTTCCTCATTGGCGTACGTGGCACTGTCTACCTCAGTCTCAGAAACAATTCGGAACATATTCCATTCTTTTACACCCTCACGGAATAATTTCACATATCCATTTGGAAGCTGGTATATGAGATATTGTCCATGACCAAACATATTATAAGGATTCTCACCAGCATCAATATCATACTTGTAAATCCAGAAATAATGTCCCTTAAAAGAATATCCGATATCAGCGATTGCATTGACCGCATTATAAAGCCACTGTTTCTCAATGAGCTTCCTCACGCGTTCAGTGTCATAGCGCACGGGGAAGTATCCGGAGGTGACGGCATTGGTTCCGTCGTCGATGCTCAGCGAGGCGCTGGCGGCCAGTTTGCCGACTGCGAAGTCTTCACACATTGAGGAACCGTCCACTGTGACAGTGACGCGTCCGTTCGCACCCTTGATGCTTTTGATGGGAAGGGTGAGCTCATCTCCTGCCTGGGCTTTGGTCTGCGTATAGACAAGGTTTACACGGAAACATGACGGATCTAAGGCAGCGACTGCCTCTGCCGCCGAGGCGGGCAGCACATCGAAACGAAGCGTGAATTCGTTCAGCACGCTCAGCACGCCGCCGTCCTCAAGGTCGGGAACAACAGCGATGGCCTGCACTCCGTTGGCTCCGCGGCTGACCTTGATCTCAGTGCCGTCGCCCAGCATGAAATACACGAAGCTTTCGTCATAAGTGACTTTCTTGAAAATCGAATCTGACGAGCTTCCGGAACCTCCTGTCGCCTGGCCCAGCTTGGTCCAGGTTTTCCCGTTGTCCCTGGAAACATACCAGAAACCGTCTTCAATCTTCAGCTGTGGCGTAAGGCCGTCTTCTCCAGATACAGGGAGTTTGTCTCCATCGGCATCGTACAGCCACTCTCCGTCAAGCGTCCAGTAATATTTGCCGTCAGTGCCTTTCTTTACACCGATTACAGGCGAGTGTCCGTCTGAGCCGTTCTTTATGGTGGCCTTGCTGCCGTTTGAGAATACAATCTCATAGCCGTCTGAAAGCGGATTCACAGCCGTAATGAAGTAGTTCTTGTTGATACTTTCGGTGAGGGTGAGCAGGGACTGTATATTGCTCTGCGCGCTGTTCATCCAGCTCTCAAGTGTTGACACCCGGTTTGACAACGAAGAGATATCGTTGCGGATCTGGGAGTCATCGTACTTGTCGCACGAGAGAGCCAGGCACGCGCAGAAGCCCACAGCCAGGAATAGTTTGAATATCGATTTCATAGTGTCAGGTTATTATGCGATTAATAGCCTAATTTACTCATTTATCCGCAAAGCTGCAAATCCAGCTGGCAGACTAACCGCAGTGATATAAACAAAGCATGCGAGAAGGAATCATTTGTGCAAAAGTGTGCGCCGGCTACCCCCTCTGGAGAGTCCTCCAGGGCCTATGAGCAGCTCAAACCCCTTGTTTAAAGGCCAGTGTGATCCATCCATCGCCCTTATACGCATTCTGAGCCACATACTCGGCGCACACTTCTGCACGGCCGGGCTGCGGTTAATCTGTCTATTATATCCAGTGCGGTAGATTGCTGTTTCAATTCACTGGTTTTGACTCTAACTCTACTTCTCCTATCGGAGTATGGACATCTTTATCCTTTACCAGTATTTCGAACTCCTTACCAGTCATTATCTGTTTTCTATTATTTGCAAAATAAAAGAAGTTCAGTAACTTTGTGTCAGAAAGGCTTTCAGTTGCGCCCAACGGCTGGGATTCACCCGGTGCAGTCAGGGAATTCTGAAGGTCTTTTTTCATTATACCTATATCTGACACTCTTGCCCCATGGGAAACCAGACGCCATAGCTGGCAGTACTGCGGTTAATCTGTCATATTTGAGCAGTATAACCGCACTGAATACGGCAAGTCATCCGTCGGTGGCGGCAAGCTCGCACTTCCGCAGGCAAGAAGGGTCTTCGGGGGTTCCGTGAGTGGAGCTCCGCCTCAACCTCCGCCGCTCCGGCCTGCTATCAGCACAAGCCACCCTCACGGCCTCCGCTAGCGCCTGCCGGCGCCACTCACTCCAATCCCTCCTACTGTCTACTTCGTCCTGCTGACGCAGAACTCGTATCCAGCAGGCACCTCCCACTCTGCAGCCGTGGGCGGCCAGCCCCACTCAGACCCTTCTTGCCTGCTAGGGCGAGCTTGCCGAAAGATACTGCGGTAGGTCGGACGGAAATAGTGGGACCTACCGCAAAAAAGGCCTAAAATGCGTTAAGTGGTCCAAATAATTGCCGACCTACCGCAGTGGATACAGAAGACCCTCCTAAAGTGGCGGAGGGTCTTTTGCGTTGCTAGGATTTCAGGCTTACCGGGCGGCTGCAGCCGCGTGGCGGAGTGTGGGATGTGTCCGAAGGACACGAGCCACGGAGCCACCCGGGTTCTGCGAAGCAGAAACCGGCATATGCCCCCTTGGGGGCTCCGCGAAGCGGTGGGGGTAAGCCAGGCCGATCTAATGCGCCAGCATTAGATCGTGCCTTGCTCCAGCATCGCTGTTGCGACTTTCATGAAGCCGGCGATGTTGGCGCCTTTGACGTAGTCGATGGTGCCGTCGGGCCTGCGGCCGTACTTGACGCACTGCTCGTGGATAGACGACATGATGTGATGCAACTTGGCGTCGACTTCTTCGGCGGTCCAGCTGATGTGGCTTGCATTCTGAGTCATCTCAAGGCCTGAGGTGGCTACGCCGCCGGCGTTAACAGCCTTGCCGGGAGCGAAGAGGATGCCCGCCTTCTGGAACTCGTGGATAGCCTCGGGACGGCAACCCATGTTGGAAACCTCGCAGCAGCACCATGTGCCGTTGGCGAGCAGTTCCTTGGCGTCCTCGCCGGTGAGCTCGTTCTGGAAAGCGCAAGGGAGGGCGATGTCGCATTTGATGCTCCAAGCCTTCTTGCCGGCAGTGAAGAACGCCTTGTCCGGGAACTTGTCGGCCATCATAGAAACTATGTCGCGGTTAGAAGAACGCATGACAAGCATATAATCGATCATGTCCTGGGTGATGCCGTCAGGAATGTGGCATACGCCGTCAGGACCAGAGATAGCGACAACCTTCGCACCGAGCTCGGTAGCCTTCTTGGCAGCGCCCCATGCAACATTGCCGAAGCCGCTCAGAGCGATAGTCTTGCCCTTGATGTCCTTGCCAGCGGTCTTGAGCACCTGGTTGGTGAAATACAGAGCGCCGTAGCCGGTAGCCTCGGGACGCAGGATGCTGCCGCCCCATGTCATACCCTTGCCGGTGAGCACGCCGGTGTTGTATTCGCGAGCAAGCTTCTTGTACATGCCGGTGAGATAGCCGATCTCGCGGCCGCCCACACCCACGTCGCCTGCCGGAACATCAGTGTCAGGACCGATGTTGCGCCAGAGCTCGAGCATGAAGGCCTGGCAGAAACGCATGATCTCGGCGTCAGACTTGCCTTTCGGATCGAAATCGCTGCCGCCCTTGCCGCCGCCCATAGGCAGAGTAGTCAGGGCATTCTTGAAAGTCTGCTCGAAGCCCAGGAACTTCAGCATAGAAGGAGTCACAGCCTTGTGGAAACGCAGGCCACCCTTGTAAGGACCGATGGCAGCATTGAACTGCACGCGGTAACCCAGATTGGTCTGGACCTCACCCTTGTCGTCAACCCATACGACGCGGAAAGTGAAAATCCTGTCGGGCTCGACTATCCTTTCAACTATCTTGGCCTTCTCGAATTCAGGGTGTTGATTGTAAACTTCCTCGATAGATTCCAGCACTTCGCGCACTGCTTGCAGGTATTCCTGCTCATGACCGTATTTTTTTTCAAGAGCGGTCATTATCTCAGATACTTTCATGATATTTAATAACTTTTGATTTTGTTTATAAATTACACTTAACTACCGTATTTTTGTAATAATTTGAATACATTCCATGAAATTACAAAAAAAACAGCAACTTATACGATTTTTTAAAAATATTTACCTTTGCCGATGAATATGGAACTGGACAATATCATACATCTGAACTTCTCTGAGCAACAACCAGATAAGCTGATGCAGTACCGTATCCACAAGATTCTTCTAGTCTGCTGCAGCTACGACGAATACATCCTCGAAGAGGACGGTCATATCGACACCCAGATAAACCGTGAGTACAGCGAGCTCAACATAAGCAACCCTCCGACTATCATACACGTCACAAATACTGAAGATGCGCTTACACATCTTAAGTCAGAAGACGATTTCGACTGTGTGATTACAATGTTCAACGTAGGAGGGGACGGTGACGTATTCACTTTTGCAGAAGACATCAAGGCGCTCAGGCCGGGCCTGCCGGTAGTTGTGCTGTCAAGCTTTTCCAAAGCCGTATATAACAGGATCCATGAGACTTCCAGCACGGCAGTTGACAATTTCTTCTGCTGGCACGGCAGCTCCGACCTGCTCATCGCCATCATCAAGCTCATGGAGGACAAGCTCAATGCAGCCAACGACATCCTTGAGAACGGCGTCCAGGCCATCCTGCTGATTGAAGACTCTATCCGTTTCTACAGCAGCTACCTTTCAGAGTTGTACCGCATCCTGCTGCTGCAGAACCACGAGTCCATCAAAGATGCCTACAACGAAGACCAGCAGATAATGCGCAAGCGCTCGCGTCCGAAAGTGCTGCTCGCCACCAACATGACTGAAGGTATCGAGCTCTACAACAAATACAGGGACAACCTGCTCGGCGTTATATCCGACGTCGGTATGATAATAAACAAGGGCGACAAGGTGTACGACGAGAAGAAAGACGCCGGCATCGAGATCGTGAAGATAATCAAGGCCCAGACCCCCTGGATGCCCGTCATCCTGCAGTCTTCCCAGTCAGAATACAAACAGGTGGCCGACGAGATGGGCGTGGGCTTCATCGCAAAGAATTCCCCGACCCTGCTCGAAAGCCTCAGACACTATATCCTCAAAGAATTCTGCTTCGGAGATTTCCAGTTCGAATCCCAGGGCTCGCTGATGGACTTCGGCCATGCCGCCGACCTCCAGCAGATGGAAGAGCTCATAAAGATAGTGCCCGACGATGTGCTGGAATACAACCTGTCCCAGATGAGGCTCTCTAAATGGCTGTACGCAAGAGGTCTTTTCCCTCTGGCCAAAGTGCTCCGCAGCATCAACAGCAGCAATTTCGAATCTACGGAGGAGCACCGCAAGTCTCTCGTAAAACTGTTCCATGACTACCGCCGCATGCTCGGCCAGGGCATCGTGGCCCAGTTCGACGAAAAGCACTACAGCGACGCGATCAGCTTCGCCAGGATAGGAGAGGGCTCCATCGGAGGAAAGGCCCGCGGCCTTGCCTTCATGAACGGCGTGCTGGCAAAGCACAACCACTACTTCAAATATCCCAACGTAAGGATAATGATTCCGAGGAGCGTGGTGCTCGCCACTGACTGTTTCGATGATTTCCTCAACCTTAACGGCTTGCGGAACATCATACTTGACGAAGGTATGGACGACGATTCCGTACTGTCAGAATTCCTGAACAGCGTCGTGCCGCCCTATCTGTACAGCCAGTTGAAGGCCTTCGTGGTAACCTGTACCAGGCCGCTCGCCGTACGTTCGTCTTCTAAACTCGAAGACTCGCACTACCAGCCCTTCGCCGGAGTGTATTCGACCTACATGATTCCCCGCTGCGAGGACGACGACCAGATGCTCCGCATGCTCATCAGAGCCATCAAGAGCGTCTATGCATCGGTCTTCTACGCTTCCTCACGCGCATACATCCAGTCCACCCAGAACGTGCTGTCGGAAGAGAAGATGGCCGTTCTGATCCAGAAAGTCTGCGGCACCGAGGACAACGGCTACTATTTCCCGACTCTGTCCGGCGTGGCCCGCTCCCGCAACATGTATCCAATCGGCTACGAGAAATGCGAAGACGGAGTCTGCAACATAGTGATGGGTCTCGGCAAGGCTGTGGTGGACGGAGAAAAGAGCCTCCGCTTCTGCCCGGTTTATCCCGACAACGTACTGCAGACGTCGACCCCGGCTCTGGCAGTACAGGAAGCCCAGACGGAAATCATGGCGCTCGACATGAACCCCAACAGCTTCAAGGCTTCCACCAACGATGCAGTCAACATAGCCCGCATATCGGCTGCTGATGCTGATAAATACAGGAATGCGAAATACACCTGTTCATATTACGATTACCTGAACGACCGCATCAGCGAGGCCGCTCCGTTCGGGTCTGCGTTCAGGGTGATAACATTCAACCGCATCCTCAAATACAATTCATTCCCTCTTCCCGAGATTATCCGCGACATCCTCGCGATAGGAGAGCAGGAACTTCTCTGCCCCGTAGAGATAGAGTTCGCCGTCAACATGGACGTAAATCCGGGAGAACCCCCTGTCTTCTATCTGCTTCAGATAAGGCCCATCATCCAGAACGACGAAGCCAAGAAACTCGACTGGAGCAAGATAGACACCAGCGATGCTATAGTGTACTCGGAATCGGCGCTCGGCACCGGTCTCATGAGCGACATCAAACATGTGATCTACATGAAGTTCGACAAGTTCTCCCCCCTCAATACGGAGGCTATCGCGGAAGAACTCAGAGGCTTCAACAAATATCTCAAGGATCTCAAGGAGGAATATGTCCTCATCGGCACCGGCCGCTGGGGCTCTACCGACCCTCTGCTCGGAGTGCCCGTCCGCTGGGACCACATCTCAGAGGCCAGGGTTATAATCGAGTCAGCGCTGCCCGATTTCAACATAGAGGCCAGCCAGGGCACCCATTTCTTCCAGAACGTGACCTCCCTCGGCGTGGGCTATCTCTCGCTCGATCCAGGCCACGGAGAAGGCAAGCTGAACCTTGAGGAGCTGGACAAGATGGCCGCCGTAAAAGACGGAGAGTATCTGCGCATGGTGGCCTTCGACAAGCCGCTCTACATTTACGTGGACGGCCAGTCCCGCAAAGCGATTATAAAAAAGAACGATTAATAATTTTTATATAAACTAACAAACAGAGTTATTATGAATGCAAAAAGTTACGTAGACAATTTCATGAATGAACTTGTCACAAAGAATCCGGGCGAGCCTGAGTTCCACCAGGCCGTTAGAGAAGTCGTTGAGAGTGTTGCCGATTACATCCTCGAAAGCCCCCAGCTGATGAAGATGAAGGTGATGGAGCGCATCGTTGAGCCCGAGCGTGTGATCATGTTCCGTGTCCCCTGGGTTAATGACGCCGGTGAAGTGGTGATCAACAAAGGTTACCGTGTTCAGATGAACAGTGCCATCGGCCCGTACAAAGGTGGCGTCCGTTTCCATGCAAGCGTAAACCTCAGCATCCTCAAGTTCCTTGCTTTCGAGCAGACCTTCAAGAACAGCCTTACAACCCTCCCTATGGGCGGCGGCAAGGGCGGCAGCAACTTCGACCCCAAAGGCAAGTCAGAAATGGAAATCATGCGTTTCTGCCAGAGTTTCATCACTGAGCTCTACCGTCACATCGGTCCCGACACCGACGTTCCTGCAGGTGACATCGGAGTAGGCGGCCGTGAGGTTGCATATATGTTCGGACAGTACAAACGTCTGAGCAACGAGTTCACAGGTACATTCACCGGCAAGGGCATCTCATTCGGCGGCTCGCTGATGCGTCCCGAGGCCACCGGCTACGGTGCATGCTACTTCGGCGAGGCAATGCTCGCTACCCGCGGCGACAGCTACAAGGGCAAGAAAGTCTGCATCTCCGGCAGCGGTAACGTAGCTCAGTTCGCAGCCAAGAAAGCTACCGAGCTTGGCGCAACCGTAATGACCATGTCTGACTCTAACGGCTACATCTACGATCCCGACGGAATCAGCCCTGAGAAACTCCAGTACATCTTCCAGCTCAAGAACGTCCTCCGCGGCCGTATCCGTGAGTATGCCAACAAATATCCTACAGCCAAATACGTTGCCGACGCACGTCCCTGGGGCGAGAAATGCGACATCGCAATGCCTTGTGCAACTCAGAACGAGCTCAACGGCGCAGAGGCTGACATGCTGCTCAAGAACGGTTGCAAGTGCGTCGTAGAAGGCGCCAACATGCCTACCACTCCTGACGCTATCGCCAAGTTCCAGGCTGCCAAGATCCTCTACTCACCTGGTAAGGCTTCCAACGCCGGCGGTGTTGCAACTTCAGGTCTCGAGATGAGCCAGAACTCAATGAGGCTCGGCTGGAGCGCTGAAGAAGTCGACCAGCGTCTGCGCGGCATCATGAGCAATATCCACAGTGCTTGCGTGAAGTATGGTACCGAGCCCGACGGTTACATCAACTACGTTAAGGGTGCCAACATTTCCGGCTTCATGAAAGTTGCCGACGCAATGCTTGCACAGGGTATCGTTTAATCCTGCACTGCAGCAAAATAAAACCCCGGGAGCGTCGCTTCCGGGGTTTTATTTTTAGAAGGGAACCGAGTTATTTCACCTCCCAGGTAGAGCCGCTGCGCAGCAAGTCGTCTACGCAATGGACTTTTGCCCTGGCGGTGACGTCGTTCACCTGGTCCTGGACGTTGATGTCGTAGGTCTTGTCCTTAACGTCACGGATGACGCCGAGGGCTACGGGCATGTCGGGATACTTCATGTCGATGAGCATGCTCTGCAGGCCGATGTCGTCGCTGTCGGTGTGGTGGGTGAGGATGTCGTCGAGAGTGACGCCGTCTTCGCCGATCTTGGCCACTGCCAGCTTGCCGTCCTTGAGGATGAGACCCTTGTCGTTGTTGGCGCCGAAGAGCATCTTCTGGCCGTCACGCAGAGTGATGGTGTGCTCGGCCCTGTTCTCGCGGGCAGCGAAGGCTGCATGGGCTCCGTCGTTGAAAATAACGCAGTTGGTGAGCATCTCGCATACAGATGTTCCGCGGTGCTTTGCGGCGGTGATGAAGATGGACTGGTTCAGAGCCAGGTCATTGTCGATGCCGCGTGCGAAGAAGGTGCCGTGTGCTCCCAGGACAAGCATGCCCGGGGTGAACGGGTTCTCCACGGTGCCGTAAGGAGAAGTCTTGGTGATGGTGCCGAACTTCGAGGTGGGGCTGTACTGACCCTTGGTCAGACCGTAGATCTGGTTGTTGAACAGAACTATGTTGAGGTCGACGTTGCGGCGGATGGCATGGATGAAGTGGTTGCCGCCGATGGCGAGAGCGTCGCCGTCGCCGCAGGCCTGCCATACGCAGAGCTCAGGATTGGCCACCTTGATGCCGGTGGAAATGGCTGTCGCACGGCCGTGGATGCTGTGGAAGCCATAGGTGTTCATGTAGTAGGGGAGCCTTGAAGAACATCCGATGCCGGAAACGACTACGAATTTCTCAAGCTCATATCCGAGGTCTTCGCTTACCTGGGGAAGAGCTCTCTGGAGAGCAGCGAGGACTGCATGGTCGCCACAACCCGGGCACCATCTCACTTCCTGATTGCTTTTGAAATCTTGTGCTGTATATTTCATTGTCTGCTCCTCCTATAAGATTTCCCTGATTGCGTCTACGACTTCCTTGACGATGAACGGCTGGCCCTGCACTTTGTTGTACTGCAGGTAGCTGAACTGGGGCAGCCTTGCCCTCAGGTAGTCGGCGAACTGGCCGCTGTTGAGCTCGCAGACTATTATCTTCTTGAATTTCGCGAAGATTGCTGCGGTGTTCTTGGGCAGCGGGTTGATGTAATCGAAATGAGCGAGGCTTACCTTGTGTCCCTCTGCAGCAAGCTCTTTGACTGCGGTGAAGAGGTGTCCAAAGGTGCCTCCCCAGCCAACTACGAGTACGTCGCCTTCGGCTGCGCCGATGACCTTCTGCTCAGGGATGCATTCTGCCACGCGGGCGATCTTCTCGGCGCGGGCTGCGACCATCATGGCGTGGTTCTCGGGATCTGAAGAGATGACTCCGGCCGGATTCTTCTCCAGACCGCCGACACGGTGGTTGAGGCCGCTCTTTCCGGGCACGGCCCATTTGCGCACGAAGGTCTCGGGGTCGCGCTCGAACGGTTTGAAGCCGCCTTCGCATGACTCGATGAACGGCGGTTTGATGGCGGGATAGTCTGCCATTGAAGGGATTTTCCACGGCTCGCTGCCGTTGGCGATGAAGCCTTCTGACATGAGGATCACGGGCATCATGTGCTCGAGAGCCAGCTTGCCTGCGTTGAACGCAGCGTCGAAGCAGTTCGAAGGTGAGTGGGCGGCAACAATGCATACGGGGCATTCGCCGTTACGGCCGTAGAGCGCCTGAGCCAGGTCGGTCTGTTCGGTCTTGGTGGGAATACCTGTAGAAGGGCCGCTTCGCTGAACGTCGATGACAACCAGCGGCAGCTCGGTGATCATGGCCAGGCCGAGAGCTTCAGACTTGAGGCTGAGGCCGGGACCTGAAGTAGAAGTGACTGCGAAATCTCCTGCATAAGCGGCGCCGATGGCGGTGCAGATGCCGGCGATCTCGTCTTCTGCCTGCATGGTCTTGACGTTAAGGTTCTTATGTATGGCAAGCTCCTCGAGGATGGCCGTGGCGGGAGTGATAGGGTATGAGCCGCAGAACAGCTGCAGACCGCTCTTCTCGGCGGCGGCGATGAGGCCCCATGCGGTGGCTTGGTTGCCGTTGATGTTGCGGTAGATGCCCTTTTCCTGTTTTGCCGGAGCCACTTCGTAGGTGTTGGCGATGGCGTGGATGTTACTTGCGTAATTGTAGCCGTCGAAGAGCACCTTCTTGTTGGGCTCGATCAGGTGAGGTTTCTTGCTGAATTTCTTTTCGAGATAGGCGTTGATGTACTCAAGCGGCCTGTTGAACATGAAGAAGCACATTCCGAGAGTGAACATGTTCTTCGAGCGCACGATGCTCTTGGCATCGAGGCCTGAATCCTTGAGGCTTTCTTTGGTCAGGGATGTAATCTGGGCGCAGATTACATTGCGGTCTTCGATGTGAAGCTCGCTGATGGGATCGTCTGTGGTAAAACCGGCCTTCTTGAGTCCCTGCTCGTCGAAGGTGTCGGTGTCGATGATGATTGTTGCAGTGGGCTTAGCCCATTTGACATTGGCCTTGAGTGCTGCCGGGTTCATTGCAACGAGCACGTCGCAAAAGTCTCCGGGAGTGTTGACACCTTCGCTGCCTATATGGACCTGAAAACCGGAAACCCCGGAAATCGTGCCGTGAGGGGCTCTGATTTCAGCGGGGTAGTCCGGAAATGTCGAGATTTCATTTCCATACAACGCAGATGTGTCAGCAAACAAGGTTCCCGTCAATTGCATTCCGTCGCCGGAATCGCCTGCAAAACGGATAACGACATCTTTAATGTCGATTACTTTGTGTTGCATTGTTTATCTGGTTTCTGTCTGTCTCTTTATAATTGTGAGGGCGCTACTTTCTCAGCAGGAATTCCGAGGGCTGCCTTTGCCTGGGGCAGCAGATTCATGCTCTGCTCTTCATCGAGGTAGATGATAGAACCGGCGGAAGTATCGAAGATGTAGATAAGGTTGTTGTCCTTGCCAATCTTGTTGATAGCTTCCTGAGCTTTCTGATAAATCGGCATCATCAGAGTCTGCTGCATGTTGGCCAGGTCTTCCTGAGCTGTCTGCTGGAACTGGTTCAGCCTCTGGACGATTTCGCTCAGCTCGGCTTCCTTTGATTCCCTGATGGCAGCGGTCCAGGTTGAACTCTTCTGCTGATAAGTGTTGAGTTTCTGGTTGTATTCGGTCTGCATGGCATCCATCTCCTCGATGAGCTCATTCTGGTAAGCTTCGAGCTGAACCCTTGCCGAATCGGTCTCAGCCATCAGACTTACGAGTTCGCTGGTGTTGATGTGACCGAACTTCTGGGCATTGGCCCCGATGGTTGCTGCTGCAGCAACAAACAAGATGAGGATAATTCTTTTCATTACTTTGTTATTTATTAAGATATTCGATTACTTCGTCGGTAAGGTCGTAACGGCTGTCACGATAAACGATGCCGGTGGTGATTGCAAGGTCGATTATCAGCGAGCAGTTGTACCTGTAGGCCACTGCGTCGATGGCTGCCTGGAGTCTCTCCTTGATAGGAGCAAGCAGTTCCTCAGATTTGTTGGCCATTACGCCGTCTTCACCGAAATAGGTGTTCTGTTTGGTCTTGACGGCCCTTTCCTTGGTTATGATCTCTTCTTCCAGTCTCTGACGTTCAGCTGCTGAAAGAGAAGCTTTCCTGTTCTGATAATCCTTGTACAGTTTGTCTACGGCGTTGAGTTCGTCCTCGAGGGTTGTACGGTAAGAGTCTGCCAGCTTGTTGAGCTGATCCTGAACTCTCTGATATTCAGGAACGGTTCCGAGGATTTCTTCAGTGTCGATGTAGCATACATTCTGGGCTTGTGCTCCAATGAAGGCAGCAAAAGCCAAGCATAGAGTTAAAGCGATCTTTTTCATGTTCATTGTACTTAGAATTGTTGACCTATCATAAAGTGGAACTGACTTCTGTCTTTGGCTATCTGGGTATCGAATCCGTAACCCCAGTCGATGCCGAGCAGACCAATCATCGGGAGGAAGATCCTCAGGCCGACTCCGGCGGAGCGCTTGATCTGGAAAGGATTGAAATCCTTGATGTCAGACCAGCAGTTACCTCCTTCGAGGAAGGCCAGCGCGTAGATGGTCGACTGCGGCTGCAGCATCAGCGGGTATCTGAGTTCGATAGTGAATTTATCATAAACGTTTCCGTTGTAGGCGTTGTTCTTATACGGGGTGAGGGAGTAGTTTGAATAACCGCGGAGGGCTATGATGTCCTGTCCGTATGTGCTGTAGCCCGACATACCGTCACCGCCGACGAGGAAGCCCTCGAAAGGAGAGTAGCCCCAGTTGCGGTTGTAATAGCCGAGGTATCCGAACTGGGCTCTGGTCATCATCACCAGATTGCCCACAAGGGTGAGGTAGTTGCTGGCCTTGAGAGTCCACTTGTTGTACTCGATCCACTTGTAATGCTCGGCGTCGGTCAGAGTCGAGTAATCGAAATCTGCAGGCCTGCTCTTGCGGAGCAGCGAATAGGGGGGAGTCAGCTGCAGGGCAAGGTTGATGTCGGATCCCGTACGGGGATATATGGTCTGGTCGGTAGAGTTGCGGGCCAGCGTTATGGTATAGTTGAAGTTGTGTGACAGACCGTCCTTGAAGATGAAGTAATAGTTCCAGTCCTGAAGGTGGTATGTCTGCCAGCTCAACGTATGGTAAAGCACGAAATAGTTGTCGGGCCATTTCAGGCGGCTACCGAGGGATACTGCAGCTCCGAAGACTTCCATGAACTGGTCGTCGTTCAGGATCTGGTAGTATGTCGACATATATGAATTGGTCTGCCTTGTGAAGTAGGTCGACAGGCTGAGAGACGTCGGTTTCTTTCCGAAGAGCCAGGGCTCGAGGAACTGGGCTGAGATGGCCCTGTAGTACGAACCGTTGGTCTGGAAGCGGAAGGCCAGAGTCTGGTTGTCGCCCAGCGGCACGGGTTTCCACGCGTCGATGTCGAACATGTTGCGTGTCGAGAAGTTGCTGAAGCTGATACCTACCGTGCCGACGAACATGCCCGCACCCCAGCCGCCTGAAAGCTCGAGCTGGCTGTTGGGCTTCTCCTCTACATTGTAGGTGATGTCGACAGTGTTGTTTATGGCATTGGGATTCAGCTGCCAGCCGACTCCCTGCTGGACTATCTTCTCCTGGTCGAAGTTGGTCATCGTGCCGAGCTCCCTGATGGAACGCTCGAAACTGGTCTGGCTGAAGAGATATCCGGGGCGGGTGTATACAGCACGGCGGATAACCCTTTCGTTGGTGACGTTGTTGCCGCTTATGATAACGTTGTTGAAGCGGGCCTGCTTGCCTTCGACTATCCTGATCTCGAGGTCGACAGAGTCGCCTACTATATTGGTCTCGACCGGGGTGACGTTGAAGAAGAGGTATCCGTTGTCACGGAACAGGCTTGAAATTGAAATGGCCGACTGGTCCTTGCCGCCGCCGTAGAGCCTCTCGTTCAGAGTTACTATATCATATATGTCGCCCTTCTTGACCTGGAGCACTTCGGTCAGGTCTTCTGCGCTGTATATCGAGTTGCCGGTCCAGGTTATGTTCCTGAAGTAATACTGCTTGCCCTGGTCGATTTTGAAGAGGATGCCCAGCTTGGAGCTGTCGCCCGGCATGACGTAGATGGAATCCTTGACGATCTTAGCGTCGCGGTAGCCCTTCTCGTTGAAGGCGTCGATGAGCGACGCTTTGTCGTTGTCATATTCCTTCTCGTTGAATTTCTTGCTGCTGAAGAAGTTGTACCACTTGGCGGATTTTGTCTTCTTCATGGACTTGTCGAGAGTGAAGGTCTTGATGCCGGAAACTCCTTCGTAGTTGATCTCCTTGATCTTGATCTTCGGGCCTTTGTCAATGGCGAAATTCACCCTGACTGCGTTGTTGATGACAGTATCTTTGGTCTGCTGCACATCCACCTTCGCATTGATGTATCCTTTCTCCTTGAGGAAGTCCTTGATGACGCCCACTGAACTGGTGATTACGTAATCGGAAAGCTCGGTGCCCCTGCGGAGGGTGAGGTCTTCCTTGAGGTCGTCCTGCTCGCTCTTCTTGAGGCCGGTGAAAGTCCATTGAGAAACTCGCGGACGCTCGACTATCTTGATCTTGAAGAAAGCGGTGTCGCGAGATGCTGAGAGGGAATCGATATACAGGCCGACATCTTCGAAATAGCGCTGTTGCCAGAGACGTTTCACTATAGAGGAAGCGTCCTCGCCGGGAACCGTTACGGACTGGCCGACCGTGAGGCCGGTGAGCTGTATGATCTGAGTGGGGTTGAGGTAATTGGTTCCTTCTACAGTGACGCCACCCACGACATAGGTCTTAGGATTGTTGTAATCCACCTGTATGTCCTGAACATTTTGTGAAAATGCCGCAATCGGAATCAGTGCTAATATTATGAACAGTGACCTGAGTGATTTCATCTGCAGAATATGTGGCGCAAATTTACAACATTAATTGATTTCACCATACCTTCTCTGCCTGTTTTCGAACGAGTCCAGAGCTTTTCGGAACTCGGTTTTGCGAAAATCAGGCCAAAGGACATCTGTGAAATAAAATTCACTGTAGGCGCTCTGCCACAGCAGATAATTGCTTATGCGCAATTCCCCGCCCGTGCGGATGAGCAGGTCGGGGTCGGGAATTCCGGCGGTGGAGAGATATTTTTCGAAACCGGCGATGTCAATGTCGGCGGCGGCATCGGCCTTGCCGTCTGCGATGTCATGGCGGTAGCGGTTGACGGCCTGGACAATGTCCCATTTGCCGCTGTAGCTGAACAGGACCATAAGGGTCAGCTTGTCGCAGTCGGCGGTGTATGCTTCCAGCGCCGCGATGTCTTCCAGGATGGGCTTGGACAGGCGGCTGAGGTTGCCTATGGCACGGAATCTCACTCCGTTCTCCTTGAGGTTCTTGCGTTCCTTCGCCATGACTGTCCTGAAGAGGCCCATGATGCCGCTGACTTCTTCGTCCGGCCTGTTCCAGTTCTCTTCAGAAAAGGTATAGAGGCTCAGATATTTGACTCCTGCTTCGATTGCTGCTTCCAGGCATGCGCGCACGCTTTCTGCGCCTTCCTTGTGTCCGAACGAGCGGGGCATGTGCCTTTGCTGGGCCCAGCGGCCGTTGCCGTCCATTATTATAGATACGTGTACGGGAACCATTCTACTTGTTGTTACGGATGTCGTCGCCCCACATCAGCTTGTCGCGCAGAGCGTCGATGAAACTCATGTCCCTGAGCGTGACGCAGAGAGCTTTGTGCGGCGCCTGTGACAGGGTAATGCAACTGTCAGAGCCGACATGGAAGCCGTGGTTGTCGACAGATACGGCGGCGGCGTTGTCCTTGCTCTTGAAGCTGATCTTAATCTCGGAGGCGGCGTTTACCACGATAGGCCTTACGTTCAGGTTGTGGGGGGCGGCAGGGCAGATTATGAGACAGTCGGTGGTGGGGGCCACAATAGGGCCTCCGACGCTCAGGGAGTATGCGGTGCTGCCTGTCGGAGTGGCGACCAGCACACCGTCAGCCCAGTAGGTGGGGAGGGCCTTGCCGTCGATGGAAACCGTGATCTGAAGCATGGACGGGCCGATCCTCATCAGCGTGAACTCGTTGAGGCAGTACGGATGGACTCCTTCCGGCAATTCGGTCCCGGAAACCTGGAGGAGCAGCCTGGGCTCTATGTCGAACCTTCTGCCTACAAGGTCTTCTATCCAGCTGTTGTCACCTTCGTCGACCCTGGCCGTGGTAAGGAAGCCGAGACGTCCGAAGTTGATGCCGGCCACCGGTATCTGGCGGCCCTTGAGGTAATCGACGGCGGCCAGGAAGGTGCCGTCGCCGCCAAGGGACAGCAGCAGGTCGGTGTCTTCCGGCAGGGAGCCGTCTCCGGCGGAAGTGCAGCAGAATAATTCTGCGCCCAGGGCGGTGAGCCTTGCGGTCAGATAGTTCAACTTGTTTTCGTCGATGTGCGAGGCTTCACGCCTGAACAGAGCGATTTTCATTACCGGTTCTAAATTCAAATTTGGGGCTTCAAATGTACCAAATAATGAGTAATTTGCTAAAATTTTTTACATTTGCCGATTACAATGACAAATCTAAGCGTAAATATCAACAAGATTGCGACTATCCGCAATGCCAGAGGCGGTGACAACCCTAATGTAGTGTCCGCCGCCCTTTTCTGCGAGAAGTCCGGAGCCCAGGGCATTACCGTCCATCCGAGGCCTGACGGCAGGCATATCCGCCACGCGGACGTATTCGAACTGAAGCAGGTTCTGACCACCGAGTTCAACATCGAAGGCAACCCTACCCGCGAGTTCATCGACCTCGTGCTGAAGGTGAAGCCGGCCCAAGTGACCATGGTGCCCGACGCGCCCGACGCGCTGACCTCCAGCGCAGGCTGGAATACTGTAGCCAACAAGCCGTTCCTGAGGGCTGTCTGTGAAGAATTCCACAAAGAAGGCATCCGTTGCTCGATTTTTGTAGACCCCGACCCCGAGATGGTAAAGCATGCTGCCGACTGTGGCTGCGACCGAGTGGAGCTTTATACTTTCGGCTATGCCGAACAGTATCCACAGGGTCCTGAGATGGCGATAGAGCCTTATGTCAAGGCAGCCGAGGCTGCCCGCGAATGCGGCCTGGGTCTCAACGCCGGCCACGACCTCAGCCTCGAGAACCTCCGCTATTTCCACCAGCGCATCCCGTGGCTGGACGAAGTGTCGATAGGACATGCGCTGATTTGCGACGCCTTGTACATGGGCCTTGAAGCCTCTGTCAAGGCATACCTTGAACAACTAAAATAATAAATAACGTATTTCAATTTTATGAAAAAGACACCTATCATCCTTGCCTGTGCTGCACTCCTGGTCTCTATTGCAGCTCTCCTCGTTACTCTTATGTCTGGAAACAAGAAACCCGTCGAAATCGAGCCCGTTCCCGGTCAGACTGCAGTAGCCGGAGACATAGTTTACATCCAGATCGACTCTCTGCTGATGAACTATGATATGTACAACGACCTCATGTCAGCATTCCAGAGCAAGTATCAGGCTAGTCAGGAAGAACTCCAGAAGAAGAGCCGCGCGCTTGAGAATGACGCCAAGTCTTTCGAGAACCAGATCAACAAAGGCCTTCTGACCAGAAGCGCCGCAGAGGAGCAGCAGCAGAAGCTTCTCAGACGTCAGGAGAATCTCCAGAACGAGGCTAACAACAAGCAGCTCGAGCTCGAAGAAGAGCAGTATGTTCTCAACAACCAGGTTTATGACGCCATCAAGACCTTCCTTGAGAAGTACAACCAGGAGCATGAGTTCGCCCTTATCCTGACAAGCTCTGCCGCCACAAATGTGGTCATTGAAGGCAACAGGGGCCTCGACATCACCAACGAGGTTGTCCGCGGCCTGAACGAAGAGTATATCCGCAACAGGAACAAATAATGAAGGCTCTTACCCATACTGAGTACGCATTCCCCAGGCAGACGTCCAAATACGTCGGCAAGGTGAGGGACGTATATTCGATTGCCGACAGGTACATGGTGATGATCGCTACCGACCGTATCTCGGCCTTCGACGTGGTCCTTCCCGAGGGAATTCCCTACAAGGGACAGGTACTCAACCAGATCGCATCATCTTTCCTGGACCTTACCCAGGATATCGTGCAGAACTGGAAGATCGCTTCTCCCGACCCCATGGTCACCGTCGGCCACAAATGCCAGGGCCTGCCCATCGAGATGATCGTCAGGGGCTACCTTACCGGCAGTTCATGGCGCAGCTACAAGGCCGGAGCAAGGCAGATTTGCGGAGTTCCGATCCCCGACGGCATGAGGGAACATCAGAAGTTCGAGAAACCCATCATCACCCCGACCACCAAGGCCGAGATAGGCGAGCATGACGCAGACATCAGCCGCGATGAGATAATCGCCCGCGGCATCATGTCGCGCCGCGACTATGAGAAGCTCGAGGAAATAACTCTAGCCCTTTACCAGAGGGGCTGCGAAGTGGCTGCCTCAAGGGGCCTGATCCTCGTTGACACCAAGTATGAGTTCGGCATGAGGGACGGCGAGCTCTATCTCATAGATGAAATCCACACTCCC
This sequence comes from Bacteroidales bacterium, assembly GCA_017617655.1. Taxonomy (GTDB): domain Bacteria; phylum Bacteroidota; class Bacteroidia; order Bacteroidales; family UBA932; genus Equibacterium. The sequence continues at coordinate 21,760 of JAFZVU010000008.1, read as the reverse complement.
GATTCCTCGCGTTATTTCTATGCCGACAGCTATCAGGAGTTGTTCGACCAGGGGCTGCCTCAGCGCCAGCTTTCGAAGGAATTCGTCCGCGAATGGCTCATGGAAAATGGTTTCCAGGGCAAGGAAGGGCAGAAGGTTCCCGAGATGACGCCCGAGCGTGTCGGGATCATTTCCGACAGGTATATCGAACTGTACGAACATATCACTGGCAAGGAATTTGTCAAGGAGCCCTACGACGATATCGTGGAGAGGATAGAAGGCAACGTACGCAACCTGCTTTCCCGTCTCCCGCTTTAATTTTATATGAAACGTCTTGCGATTTTACTGGCTTTGATGCTTGTTTGTCCTGTGTTTGGCTATGCCCAGGACAATACGACATATACCGCAACTCCGGTGGAGATATCCGAAATCAGGACGAAGATCGGCGACGACTGGTTCTATGTCCACAAGGTGCTGCCCAGACAGACCCTCTATTCAATCTGCCGGGCATACGACATCACACAGCAGGAGGTATATGAAGCCAACAAGGCCGCTCTCGAAACCGGTCTGAAGGCTGGCATGGAGCTGCTTATCCCTGTTCGCGGGGATGCAGACCCCCAGGCCGCCGCAGCCCAGCCCGAGGTTGTGGAACAGCCTCAGGTCCAGACTCCTCCGGAGCCTCAGGTTCAGCCCGAGCCGGAGGTTCAGACCCCGCAGTCGGGCGGCTATACCATCCACAGGGTGAAATGGTATGAAAGCCTGTATTCCATCGCAAGGAAATATGAGATTACGCCCGAATCCATCATAAGGGCCAACCGTCTGACCAGGACTGACCTCCAGACCGGCCAGATGCTCAAGATACCTGCAGACAGCTATCAGGACGCCGTAGAAAAGCAGGTGAACGACGATTTCGTGGAGCAGGTAGACGACTCCGGCGACGTCCCTGTAGTGATATTGGATGACGATGAAGAGCAGATAGCTGCGAATGACAGCGGCGAGGCCGACGACGATGAAGATGAAGACGGTTTCTCTTTCTTCCGTGACCGCTTCTCAGGCACCGCGAGGATAGCTCTGCTGCTTCCTTTCAACGCCCGCAGCAGCTCTCCCAGCTCGAATTATCTCGACTTCTATTCGGGAGTCCTGCTCGCGCTCGAGCGCATCAAGGGCGAAGGCACCAACGTCGACCTGAAGGTGATAGACCTCTCTGACTACAGCGACATAAGCGTCCTGGCTTCAGACGAGTTCCTCGGCGACAGAGACTTCGTGATCGGTCCCGTTATGAGCGCCGACATCGCCAGGATCATAGATTATTGCAACGACCGCAGGATTCCGCTCATCTCGCCCATGGACCAGCAGGCCGAAAAACTGGCTGCTGACAACCGCAGCCTCATCCAGGCTCCCGTCTCTACTGAAGGACAGATCGCCAGGATGATAGAGTCGATGAACTACAGTTCGCCTGCAGAAGACAATGTCGTGGTGATAAGGGAGACCGCAAGTACGGACACTGTCTATTTCCAGCAGGTGGAAGCCGCCTTGCAGCGCGCCGGGATTCCCTATAAGACTGTAAGTTACGGCATCCTTCAGGGCCGCAGCATCGATGTGACCCTGCGCAATTCATACCTCGCGCCCAACAAGACAAACCACATCATAGTCGCATCCGAGAAAGAATCATTTGCCAGCGACGCCGTGCGCAACATAAGCCTGCTGTCGACATCTTACGACATAGTCGGCTATGGCAGCAACCGCATCAGGAATTTCGAGACCATCGAGATCGAGGCGTTCCAGAATGTGAGGATGCATTTCAGCCTAGGCTACTATGTGGATTACAAGCGGCCCGAAGTCAAGGACTTCGTGTTCAAGTACAGGGCTATGTTCAGCACCGAGCCCGGCGCATACGCGTTCCAGGGTTATGACCTGACAAGTTATTTCACCATGGCGCTGCGCAAGTACGGCAAGCGTTTCATCCGCTCGCTCCGCGACTTCGACATGGATCTGCTGCAGTCGAACATGCAATATGAAAAGGCATCCCCCTCAGGAGGATACCTTAACAAAGCTACCAAGAATATAGTCTATCTGGACGACTACTCAATTGCCTGCGAGTAGCGCTTCGATCTTGCTTATCTTTTCAGGAGTTTCTGCATTGACCTTCTTGATGAAAGAGTTTTCTTCGAGGGGTTCGTATGCTGCCATCATCTCGGCTTCGCTGTCGAAGGTGGCCTGACGGAACGGATTGGTGTAGTCCTTGGCCCTGGTGACAGTAACCTGTGTCTGGATGAATCTCAGAATGTCGATTTCCCTGGTCAGGGCTTCCTTCCATTCTTCGGGGCCGATGCGTTTTGCCTGGAGCACGAAACGCAGCGACAGATATGCGTGACGCAGCTTGTCTTCAGGATAATGGCTCCAGATTTCGTTGTAGCGGGCGTGGATGTCGTCCCAGCTGTCCAGGACGCCGTCAGTGATGTCCTTGCGGAGCTGGTCTACATCTTGCTGGCACATAAGCTGGCCGCCGAAATTGATCCATATCCTGCGGCGCTCGCTTTCGTATTTGTCGGTAATCGATGCCAGAGTGTCTTCAGGAGCGCTTTCAAGATGCTTCAGGACATTTGTGATGGCATAGTTGACAAGCATGTCTGAGTATGCGTGATATGCGTCGTAAACCTTGAGGATGCGCACCTTTCGCTTGCTGTGCTCCATGCCTTCGCCGAGAACTTCCAGGCAGTCGACATCCTCGCGTGAGCCGTTCATCAGCTTGCGGCCTATCTCTCTGAGCTCCTGGTAATCCTTGTCGGTGTCGTCCCCGTTCTTGCGCAACCAGGCCTTGGCGGTCAGTGTCTCCAGCAGCTTCATGCCGGCGATCACCTCTTCCATAGAGTCGGGTGCGAAGGTGTCGAACTCGATGTTCTGCAGTTTGAGCACGCGGCTGTCACGCTTGTTGAACTTCCATGTGTTGCGCTGAAGGGCGTACATGTCGTACTGCCACCAGAACGCCGGGGTGATGTCGAGGGTGTCGAGATGCGCGTTGTTGCTTATGAGGGCGAACGGCAGCGGGATGTTCATCTCGTAGTTATAATCGGCCTTCGCCAGAAGGGTGAAGGATGCGAACTTGCAGGAATGCTTGATGCTGCAGCACAGGCCCGGCCAGAAGCCTCTTCCGGCAACGATTTCGCCGTCGGGGGTGCGGCTGTTGTGGTTCGAGCCGAGAGTGGCTCCGGCAGCGATGTTGCTCTGTCCCATGATGAGCGCCGCGATGAGGAACGAGTTGTTGTGGTGCTGCTCGTGGGCGGGGTAGATGAGGTTGTTGAGCACTTCGCAGCATGAGATGGTGGAGTTGTCGCCCAGGAACGAGTTGATGAGCCTTGCTCCGTATTTCAGCTTGCTGTTGCTGCCGAGGATGAATCGGATAGAAGTGGTGGAGTAGAAGATGTTGCAGCCGTAGCCGACTATGCCGTTCACCATAATGACGTTCTCGCCGATCTGCGTCGGCTCCTTGTCAGAAGAGTTGATGGTGACGTTCTTGATCTTGCTGGCTCCCTTGATGTAGCAGCATTCTCCTATCTTGACGTCTTTTATGATCGATGAATTCTTGATGACGCATTTCTCGCCGATTGTGCCGTAATAGCCGCGGTGGCTGTCGTAGCGGTTCTGGGTTATTTCCTTGAGCCTCTTCTGCAGCGGGGTGTCGTCGATGTATTTGCCCCAGAGGTAGGCGTCGGCCGCGATCATGCCGTCGAAGGGACATACCTGGCGGCAGCCGGTCTCGTTCATGATCTCCAGATAGACGCGGACGCTCTCCGGCTCGCCTTCCTTGATTATGCCGTTGCCGAACTTGGAGTGGTCGGTGCAGGCCATCTCGTCGATGTTGAAGAGGATGCAGTTGTCGCCTATTATGTAGTGGCTCAGATAGCTGACATTGTGGATGGCCACGTTGCTGCCGAGGTCGCAGGAATGGATGTGGCTGTTTGTTATGCCGACGGGCAGCCTCAGGTCGTGGTACTGCAGTATGTCGGCAGACATGTTGCCCATCCTTACGAAACCGACGAACGAGTTGTCGCGGATGACATCTGGATTGAAGGAATTGCCCACCATGATGGTGTTCCAGTCGGTGGCAGTGTTGTTGTTGCGGATGAGTGTGGCCATCTCGTTCTGGGTGAGATGTCTCCAGCCGCCTTCGGGCTCTTTGGCCTGGGTGTTTCGGATGGAATACTTGTCATGCCCTTCCGGGATGTACTTGGGATCTATCCAGCTGTCGTAAGCTTTTTCCGCTGGAATAACTGTTACACGTTCCATATTAGTCTAAGATATCTTTGATTACAGGGGAGAAGCGGTAGCCGCCGCTGATGCCGGCGATGTCCGCTACGGAAAGATGGTGGATAAGCCGCTTGCCGACTATATCGGTCTCCACCATGTCGGCGCGGTAGCCGTAGATCTTGTCGGAAGGGCCGCCCTCTTCGGTCGAAGCGTCGCAGGGACGTCCGAACTGCAGGGGCACCAGCCTGCCTCCGTCCTTGCAGAGGACCTCGAAGTCTCCGTCCTCCGCGAAATTGTAGGAACCCATGAAAGCAGTCACGTCCTGCCAGCTAGCCGACACCTCTTTCCTCTCAGGGTCGTCCAATATATATCCTGTGATTGTGTCAGGCTCCGCAATTACCAGCGGAACCAGCACCGAACCGTCCTGAAGTTGCAGCAGCATCTATGATTCCCTCCTCATTTTGAGTTCTTTGCCGACGTTGCGGCCGTGGCCAAGCAGCACTTCCCAGATATAGGCCTTGATGAAGCCGTATCCATAGCAGAACAGCTGGATGAACGAAGTTACGACCGACAGGCAGGCTATCTTGAGGCTCTTCGTCTTGACGAGGGCGCTGATCCAGAGAGCCAGCACGTATGCGGCCAGCGGAAGGATCGCCCACCATCTGAAGAAAGAGCATATTAACAGGAAGATGCAGCCCAGCAGGAACAGGGCGGGAAGACAGTGTACGGCCTTGAGCGACTCCGGCCAGATGAGCTTGAGCCCTACGCGTCCGGTGCCGAACATGTACATCTGCTTGGCGTAGCGCCTGAGGCTGACGCGTCTCTTGTGGTATACGAAAGCTTCGCGGATGAGCCTGCCGGGAAAACCGGCCTTGCGGATGCGGATGCTCAAGTCGAGGTCTTCGGCAAGCATCTCGCGGAAGCCGCCTACCTTCTCCCAGACTTCACGGGCGAAACCCATGTTGAAGCTGCGGGGGACGAACTTCTCCATCTGCACCTTGCCGCCCCGGATGCCTCCGGTGGTGAGGAAGGACGTCATGGAGAAATTGATGGCCTTCTGCAGGTCGGAGAAATCGTCGCTGGCGGCGTCAGGGCCTCCGTAGCAAGGGACATAATCCTTGTCAAGGGCTTCCTTCAGGGCTTTGAAGTAGTCCGGCGGGATGACGCAGTCTGAGTCGAAGAATACGAAATAGTCTCCAGTGGCCCTCTCAAGTCCGTAGTTGCGGGCAGCACTGCGGCCTTCGTTGTCCTTATAAAAGTATTTAATGTCGATCTTGCCTTCAAAGCTGTCGGCGACTTCCTTGCAGGGCACGTCGGAGCCGTCCTCTACAAGGACGAGCTCGAAATCTTTGCAGCTCTGGCAGGCCAGGCTCTCCAGCAGGCCGCGGACTTCATCTGGCCTGTTGTAAACCGGGACGATAATCGAGAAATATGACATCGGAAGAAATGATTATTCACAAAAATAATAATATTTTCGTACCTTCGTTTATCGCAAAACGCAATGATGAAAAAAATTCTGGTTACGGGCGGAGCCGGATTCCTCGGTTCCCACCTTTGTGAAAAACTGCTTGCCGAAGGCAACGAAGTGATCTGTATGGACAACTTCTTTACCGGAAGCAAACGCAATGTCGTAAAACTGCTGGACAATCCTTATTTCGAGCTTTACCGCCATGACATCACCATGCCGGCCAACCTCGAAGTGGACGAGATATACAACCTGGCCTGTCCGGCTTCTCCCATACATTATCAGTATGACCCCATAAAAACCGTCCAGACGTCGGTGATGGGTGCCATCAATATGCTGGGGCTGGCCAAGAGGACAGGGGCGAAGGTGCTGCAGGCTTCCACCAGCGAGGTGTACGGCGACCCTTCGGTGCATCCCCAGCCCGAAACATACTGGGGCAACGTCAATCCCATCGGCATCCGTTCGTGCTACGACGAGGGCAAGCGCTGCGCTGAAACCCTTTTCTTCGACTATCACCGTCAGAACGGGGTGCGCATAAAAGTGGTCAGGATTTTCAATACCTACGGCCCGAACATGCATCCCAACGACGGCCGCGTGGTGTCGAATTTCATAGTCCAGGCCCTCAAGGGGAAGGACATCACCATCTACGGAGACGGCAGCCAGACCCGCAGTTTCTGCTATTGCGACGACCTCATCAGAGGCTTCATCGCAATGATGGCTACCGGCGACGAAGTGACTGGCCCCATTAATATAGGTAACCCCGGCGAGTTCACCATCAAGCAGCTTGCCGAGCTTGTAATAGAGCTTACCGGCTCCAAGTCGAAGCTGGTATACGAGCCTCTGCCTTCGGACGACCCCACCCAGCGCAAGCCTGTCATCGACAAGGCCCGCGAGATCCTCGGCTGGGAACCGACAATTCCGCTTCGCGAAGGTCTCGTACGTACAATCGCTTATTTCGACGAACTGCTCAGGACAGAAAAATAGCAGCCACTATTCATGAAAATAGTTTTCCTCGATTCTGCCACTCTCGGGCAGGACGTATCACTGGAACCTATAGTAGCCCTAGGCGAACTGGTGTGCTATGACAGCACGCCGCCCGAAAAGGTCTTCGAACGTATTCAGGACTGCGAGGTTCTAATCATCAACAAAGTCAAGGTGGGCAAGGCACAGATTGACGCCGCCCCGCGGCTAAGGCTTATCTGCGAGGCAGCCACGGGAGTGAACAACATTGACGTGGATTATGCCGCCTCGCGCGGAATCCCTGTCCGCAATGTTGCCGCGTATTCTACCGAGAGCGTTGTCCAGACCACTTTCATGCACCTGCTGACGCTAGTGCAGGGAAGGGGTTATTACGACAGTTTCGTTAAGGACGGCCTCTATTCCCGCTCCGCCAGCTTTACCTGTATGGACATCGCTTTCCACGAACTTGACGGAAAGGAACTGGGAATCATCGGCCTCGGCACTATCGGCAGCCGGGTGGCGAAGGTGGCCGAAGCCTTCGGAATGAAGGTGTGCTATTATTCCACTTCCGGGACAAATCATTCTTTGCAATATCCTTCGCTGCCGCTGGACGAACTGATGGCGCGCAGCGATGTCATATCTGTCCACGCGCCTCTCAACGCCCGTACGGACGGCCTTGTCGGCTACCGTGAGCTGTCTTTGATGAAGCGCACTGCATACCTGCTGAACATGGGCAGGGGAGGGATAGTGGTTGAAGCGGACCTGGCCAGGGCCCTGGACGAAGGGCTGCTCGCCGGGGCCGGACTGGACGTTTTCAGTGCCGAACCGCTGCCCGAAGGCCATCCTTTTATGTGCATGAAACACCCCGAAAAACTGAGCCTTACTCCCCATGTTGCATGGGCCAGCATCGAGGCAAGAAAGCGTCTTGTCGCAGGTATAGCCAAGAATATTGCTGATTTTTGCTGCTAATAATGGCGAAATTATTTTGCCATTGTTTCAAAATTTGCTATCTTGCATAATGATTTGGAGTCCATTTACCTGTAAGATACATAGAAAAATCGAGACAAAAAAATCGAAATACTAAAATACTTACCTAATTATTAATCAATTAACAAACAACTTAATCATTAACTTAAAGCATTACTTATGGAAAACAACTTCAACAAAAAGTCAACTTTCTTTAAGTTACTGTCAGTTGCTTTTGTGCTTTGCGCCTTCACATGGAGCGCAATCGCGCAGAACGTGATAGTTAAAGGAGTTGTGAAGGATTCCGAGGGCCTTTCAGTTATCGGCGCCAGTGTCCTTCAGAAAGGTACGCTCAACGGTGTCACTACTGACGCTGACGGCGGATTCCAATTGACAGTTCCTTCCAACGCAGTTTTGCAGGTGTCTTTCATCGGTTACAAGACCGTTGAGGTTCCTGTAAACGGCCGTACAAGCATCAATGTCACCCTCGAGGAGGACAGGGAGATGCTGGAAGAGACGGTTGTGATTGGTTACGGTACTGCCAAACGTTCAGACGTTACCGGATCAATTTCTTCTGTAAACCAGGAGGTGATCAGGCAGATTCCTGCAGGTAACATCACCAACGCTCTCCAGGGCCGTATCGCCGGTGTCGAGATGAGGCAGACCTCAAACTCACCCGGTGCAACAATGCGTATCCGTATCCGTGGTACCCGTTCGCTTTCTGCCAGCAACGACCCTCTGATCGTATTGGACGGTATTCCTTTCTCAGGCTCACTCAACGACATCAACACCGATGACGTTAAGAGCATCGACGTATTGAAGGATGCCTCATCAACCGCCATCTACGGTTCCCGCGGTGCCAACGGTGTCATCATGATCACCACCGAGCACGGCCAGCAGGGCCAGCCCGCACGCGTAAGCTTCAACAGCTACGCCAGCTACAGGCAGTGGATCCCGTATCCTTACATGAACACCGCACAGTACACCACGATGCGTGACCTCGCCAAGAAGTACAACGATACCCCCGATGAGAACAGGGATCTGTATGACACAGACTGGCAGGACATCTACTACGAGCCCGGCTACGCCATCCAGAACAACCTGACTGTAACAGGTGGTACCAACGGCGGTCACTATTCATTCGGTCTCAGCTACTACAGGGAAGAGTCAAACATCCCGACTGAAGGTTTCGACCGCGTCAACGTACGTGCCAGCATCGACCAGGGCATCGGCAAATACTTCACCTTCGGCTTCTCTACCAACATGGGTCTCAACAAGAACTTCGGTAACGCCGGCGGTGCACAGACCGACCTGACCCCTATGATCAACCCGTGGATCGACCCTGCCAAGGGCAACGTGGCAAACAACACCCGTCTCGAAGGCCTCGTAATGCCTAAGGATAACAACTATACAGCAAAGACCCGCGCTTTGATGTATGATGTCGCTGACGTCAACGTAAGCGTAACCAAGAGGTATTCAGCATACAACACCGCATACCTCGAGGTCGAGGCTCCGTTCCTCAAAGGTTTGAAATACCGCCTGAACGCCGGTGCCAACATCCGTCTCTCAGAAGGCGGTTCATACCGCGGTATGGGTGTTTTGAGCAACATCCCGACCAACCCGGCATCTGCTTCACGTTCACACGGTGAAAACATCAGCTGGGATCTCGAGCACCTTCTCTCATTCAACCGGACCTTCAACGACGTGCATCAGCTCGCCCTGACCGCCATGTTCTCTGTCGAGAGGACTGAGAACTCAAGCGGTTCTTACAGCATCACCCACATCGGTGCCGACTACATGCAGTACTTCATGATGCAGTACTTCGAGGGTACTCCTTCACTGAGCAGCTCATATACCGACACCGGTCTTATGTCATGGATGGGCCGTGCAATGTACACCTATGCAAATAAATACATGATCACCGCCATGGTCCGTTCAGATGGATCTTCACGTCTGGCAGAGGGCCGCAAGTGGCATACCTATCCTGCAGTTTCTGTAGGTTGGAACATCAGCAACGAGGACTTCATGGACAACGTATCATGGATTGACATGCTGAAACTCCGCGCCGGTTACGGTCAGACTTCAAACCAGGCCGTGGGTGCTTACTCAACCCTCGGACGTCTGAGCACATCTTACGTGAACATGGGCAGCGACATGATCGATGCTTACTATGTATCTCAGCTTCCTAACAACAACCTTGGTTGGGAGTATTCTGAGACCTGGAACTTCGGTGTCGACTTCGCATTCCTCAACAACCGCCTGAACGGTACCCTCGAGTACTACCACGTGCTCACCACCGACCTGCTGCAGAGCGTAGCACTTCCTCCGACAGCCGGTGTGGGCAGCTACACTGCCAACGTAGGTAAGACCATGAACAACGGTATCGAGTTCACCCTCAACGCCAACATCATCCAGCATCGCGGCGACGGCTTCAACTGGAGCGCAGGCATCAACTTCGCACACAACCACAACGAGATCGTGGAACTGGCATCAGGCCAGACTGAGAACCGCGGTAACAACTGGTATGTAGGTTATCCTGTTAACTCATTCCGTGACTATGAATACGTAGGTATCTGGCAGGCTGACGAAGAGGACGCCCGTAAGATCCTCGAGGGATCAGGTAACGTAGGTATGATCAAGGTTAAATACTGGGGACCCAGATACGATAATGACGGTAATGAATTACCTCTTTATGATGAGAACGGTCTTCCGAACTTCCCGATCGGTGATGCCGACAAGGTTATCCAGAGCAACGAGCCTATCCTCCAGGGCGGTTTCAACACCAACCTGAGCTGGAAGGGCTTCGACCTGAACGTTGTCGGTGGTTTCCAGATTGGTGGTATCTACACTTCAAACACCCACTATTCATATAGCAACCAGCTGTCAGGCCGTCGCGGTAACCTCCTCGTAGATTACTGGACTCCTGAGAACACAGGTGCACACTGGCCCGCTCCCGGCGGACTTGCTGAGAACGACGACTCTCCTATCCACCAGGGTTGCGCATCTCGCTACAGTGGAACCAACGTGATGATCAACACCATCACCCTCGGTTACAACCTTTCAAACATCAAGGCTGTGAAGAACATCGGTCTGCGCAACTGCCGTATCTACACGACTGTACAGAACCCGTTCGTTGTTTACTCTCCGTTCATGAAGGCTACTGGCCTGCGTCCTATGACCAACGGCGGTGCTTATTCAGCCAATGCAACCGGTACTCCTAACTCAATCAACTACCTGCTTGGTATTAACCTGTCATTCTAATTAAGATGAATATGAAAAAGATTAAAATATTTGCCACATTAGCAGTACTCGTATCTGTGCTTGCATCCTGCAGCAGCATCCTGGAGGAGCATCCCAGAACAATCTACGAGCCCAGCTACTTCAGCAGCGACAAGGGCGTGGAAGGTGGTCTTGCCTATATGTATGTTCATCTGAGGTATCTTTTCGGCCATGAAATGATGATCGACCATCAGGAAGCCGGTACAGATGAATACACTTGGGCTGAGTCAGCCACTTCAGGCCACAAGATCGCTGATATGAACGTCAGCGACACCCAGTGGTCTGCATCAGACAACCCCTGCTCTGGTATGTGGACCCAGTGCTACCGTGCCATCAACACCGCCAACGGCGTGCTTGAGAACGGTGAGGCCAACGGCGTATCAGAATCACTCCTTGCAGAAGCCCGTTTCTTCCGTGCAATGGACTACTTCTATCTCGTACAGACTTTCGGAGGCGTTCCCCTGGACCTCGGTTCAGGCGAGCTGAAATTCAATGCAGCCCCGAGTACAAAGTCATATCGTAACACTGTAGACGAGGTCTATGACAAATGCGTCATTCCTGACCTCGAGTATGCAGTAGCAAATCTTCCCGACACACCCCGTAAGACCGGTGCCGTCTGCAAGAATACAGCCCGTCTGTTCCTTGCCAAGGCTTACCTGACCTACGCATGGTGGAACGAGAACCCGAAAGGCATCCCCACTTATCCTGAGAAATCAACCAACTTCGACGGTGAGACCCACGCAATGGTAAGGGACGCTTCAAAGGCTAACGGCATGTTCCAGAAAGCATACCAGATAGCTATGGATGGTATCAACAACCCTGGCCCGTTCGCCCTCGAGGATACTTACTATGACCTCTGGGTAGGTTCAAACCTCTACTCTAAGGAAGCTCTTCTGTTCGCAGACTACACTACTGCAAACCAGAAATACAACGGTTCAGGTCTTACCGGCTATCAGGGCGGTGACGGTCAGAACTCAGCATTCTGGATGATGAACCCGAACTACACCAACCTGCAGATCGCTACCGATGACAAACCGACTGCAATCGTGAACGGCAAAGAGCAGTTCACAGGCGGCAAGGCTCAGGCCATCGGCCGTGCCGGTGAGCAGGGCTACGGTCGTCCGTGGGCTCGTATGGCTCCCGTACACGACGTGTTCTACAAGACCTTCGCTGACCGTCGCGACTCTCGTCTTGACGTAACCTTCAACATGACCTACAAGCAGAACGCTACCCGTATCGGTAAGAAGACTGTTTATGGTGCAATGCGTGAGGTTCTCCCCAAAGACGCAGCAGTCCTGAAGTTCATCCCCAACACTAATGGTCTTGTAAGCTATCCTTCAGACCGCGGTGCAGCCGCCAACGGTGCCAACTCATTCGGTGCTGGTACTATGGAGGGTGAGAACGCATACGTTATCGAGTACAACCACATCGGCCGTCGTAACTTCGTAGGTCCTTGGAAGAGGTCAATCTGGCTGACTACCGAGACCACTGACAAAGGTATCCTGAAGACTGACGACTCTTACGGTCAGACCAACATCGGTAACCCGACTCCCAACGTGATCTCACGTTTCGCAGAGTTCTACTTCGTAGCAGCCGAGGCTGCCGTTAAGCTTGGCAACCAGCAGGCAGCTCATGACATGATGAAAGTCATCCGCGCACGTGCCGGTAAGTGGACTCACTCAGTTGCCGAAGGTACCGCACTCAAGGCTAAGGAAGTCAACTACGACTACAGCGCTGAACTCGTTGCAGCAATCCCTGCAACCATCGACATCGACTGGCTCCTCGACGAGTACAGCCGCGAGTTCTTCGCTGAGTACCGCCGTTGGTATGACCTCGTTCGTACCCAGACATGGATCGAGAGGTGCTCTACCTACCTGATGGGTGAGGACTACAACAAGGGCGACACTATGGAGAAGGTATGGAAACGTGATATCCAGAAGAAACACTACATCCGTCCTATCCCTGTTGGCCAGCTCAATGGTCTCGATATGTCAGACGAAGAGATCTTGGCATACCAGAACCCTGGTTACTCAAGATAATCCCTGCATACCTGTATATAAAGAAAGGTGGCTCGAAAGAGTCACCTTTTTTTTATATTTGTGGAAGCCGAAACTAATACCTTATTATATATATATGAAACTTTTCTTCCTTACCATTGCGATGCTGACTAGTTTCGTCAGCCACACCAACGAAGGCTTCACCTGGATTTCACCCAGAGGCGGAGCTGCTCCGATCCTGGTCGACAGCCAGGAAGACAAAGGCGTACTGCGCGCAGTTGAAAATCTGCGTAACGACGCCTTCATGGTTACTTCGCAGACCCCTGCTCTCATCAACGAGCCTGCCGGTGGCAAAGCCGTCATAATCGGTACCGTCGACAGCAAGTACATCCGCCAGATTATCGACAAAGGCATCATTGCTGCTTCCGACTTGAAAGGTAAGAACGAAAAGTTCATAATCACAGTGGCCGCCAACCCCATAGACAATGTCAGTGAGGCTCTTATTATCGCCGGCAGCGACAAACGAGGCGCCACATACGGTATCTACGAACTTTCAGAGCAGATGGGAGTGTCTCCCTGGTATTACTGGGCTGACGTTCCCGTAGTGAAGAATGCCGTTGTTTCCGTAAAACCCGGCGTCTATACCGTGGGTGAGCCTAAGGTGAAGTACCGCGGTATTTTCCTGAATGACGAGTGGCCTTCGCTAGGCAACTGGGCTACCGAGACCTTCGGCGATTTCAACCACCTGTTCTACGAGAAGCTTTTCGAGCTGATTCTCCGTCTGAAAGGCAACTTCATGTGGCCGGCCATGTGGAACAGCGCATTCTATGACGACGATCCGCTGAACGGCCCTCTGGCCAATGAGATGGGAATTGTGATGAGCACCAGCCACCATGAGCCTATGGCCCAGAACCAGAAAGACTGGACCCGCCGCGGCACCGGCCCTTGGGATTACACTCAGAACAAGAAGGTCCTCCAGCAGTTCTGGACCGAAGGTATGGAGCGTGCCAAAGACTGGGAGAAGGTGGTTACAGTGGGTATGCGCGGCGACGGCGACATGGCGATGAGCCGTGAGACCAACACCAAGCTGCTTGAGACCATCATCAAAGACCAGCGCAAGATTATAGAGAAGGTTACCGGCCGCCCTGCAGCCGAGACTCCGCAGGTTTGGGCCCTCTACAAAGAGGTGCAGGACTACTACGACCAGGGTATGAAAGTGCCTGATGACGTGACTCTTATGCTCTGCGACGACAACTGGGGCAACGTGCGCAAGCTCCCTGCCCTAGACGCTGCGCCCCGAGCAGGCGGTTACGGCATGTACTACCACTTCGACTATGTGGGCGCTCCCCGCAACTCAAAGTGGATCAACATTACTCAGGTGGAACGTACATGGGAGCAGATGGAGCTTTGCTACAACTACGGCGTCCGCCAGATCTGGGTTGTCAACGTCGGCGACTTCAAGCCTATGGAATATCCTGTGGATTTCTGGTTCCGTCTCGCATGGGATCCCGAGTCTTTCACTGTGGAAGACATCCACAAGCACACCCTGGCCTTCTGCGCTCAGCAGTTCGGCGAGAAATATGCCGAGGAGGCAGCCCGCCTCATCGATACCTATACTAAATATAACCGCCGCATGACCCCTGAGCTTCTGGATGATAAGACTTTCAGCCTCACGGCATACGACGAGTGGGCAAGGGTGAAGGAAGATTACGACCAGCTCTCACGCGACGCCCTGCAGCTGTACTATCTGCTGCCCGCAGATCGCCGCGACGCTTTCGACCAGCTTATTCTCTACCAGGTGCAGTCGACAGCAAATCTGTATGATATGTACTATGCTATCGCCAAGAACAAAGCTCTCGCAGCTGTGGGAGATCCTGAAGCTAACGAATGGGCTGCTCTGGCACAGAAACTCTACGACAAGGACTCTGTCATCACATGGAACTACAATCACGTGATGTCCGGCGGCAAGTGGAATCACATGATGGACCAGACCCACATAGGATATTTCATGTGGCAGCAGCCTGAGCAGAACATCCGCCCCAGGACTGCAAAAGTAGAGACTCCGGCGGAAGCTCTGCCTTATGTTTTCGTGGAGAAGGACGGCTATGTTTCCATCGAGGCCGAGCATTTCACCCGCAGTGCGGAAGAGGGGGCTTCGTGGACTGTTATTCCTAACCTTGGAAGGACACTCTCATCTGTCACTACCTGGCCCAATACCGCCACACCCGGTGACGGAATGTATCTGGAGTATGATTTCGAGACTACAAGCGCCGGTGCTTTCGTAGTGAAAACTATCTTCGGCTCGACCCTGAACTTCAACAACTACGCAGGAATGCGCTATGCGGTAAGCCTTGACGGCGGCCGCGAGACTGTAGTAAATATCAACGAAGACTACCGCGGTGAGCTGGCAGAGCTCCAGACCTACCATGTGATTGAGAAGGAAACCACTGTCAATGCCACTAATCCCGGCAAGCATACCTTGAAAATCAGGCTTCTGGATCCGGCAATGTGCCTCCAGAAGATTGTCATAGCCACTGAAGGCGGGCTGAAGAAATCTCTGCTCGGACCTCAAGAAACACTTAAGGTAAACTACGGCGAGCCGGCCACTGTTCCCATGGCTTCTCCGTTCGGAATGTTCCGCAGGCCGATGGGTGGCGGACAGGCGCCTGCAGCAGGTCAGGCCCCGCAGGGCCAGAGGCCGCAGGGTCAAGCCCCGGCAGGCCAGCGTCCTCCTCAGGGTCAGCAGGGCCAGAGTCCGCAGGGCGGACAGCAACCCAATCCCACCAATCTGAGGGCAAGGTAACAAAAAAGGCGACTCATTCGAGAGTCGCCTTTTTATTATTCATATTCCACAGTTGCAGGCGGTTTGGGAGTGTAGTCGAAAAGTACGCGGTTGATGCCCGGCACTTCGGTGGTGATACGCTTCACCAGATGGTCGATCAGCTCGTTTGAGAGATGTTCGACGGTGACTTCCATTACGTCGGTGGTGTTGATGGCGCGGATGATGCAAGGCCAGTCAAAGGTGCGCTTGCCGTTCTTTATGCCGGTAGACTTGAAGTCAGGCACGACAGTGAAATACTGCCATACTTTGCCTTCAAGGCCGTTCTTGGCGAATTCCTCACGGAGGATTGCGTCAGAGGCGCGTACGGCTTCCAGACGGTCGCGGGTGATGGCGCCGGGGCAGCGGACTCCGAGGCCGGGGCCGGGGAAGGGCTGGCGGAACACCATATTGTCCGGAAGACCGAGAGCTTTGCCGACCATGCGGACTTCGTCTTTGAAGAGGATGCGGACGGGTTCAACCAGTTCGAACTTCATATCTTCGGGCAGGCCGCCTGCGTTGTGGTGCGCCTTGATGCCGGCTTCAGACTCGAGGATGTCGGGCCAGATGGTGCCCTGGGCGAGGAACTGGATGTCGTCGAGCTTGCGGGCTTCCTCTGCGAATACGTCGATGAACTCCTTGCCGATTATCTTGCGTTTCTGCTCGGGGTCGGTGACTCCGGCCAGCTTGTCGAGGAAACGGTCGACGGCGTCGACGTAGATAAGGTCGGCGTTCATTTCGTCGCGGAACACTTTGATTACCTGTTCAGGTTCGCCTTTGCGCAGCAGGCCGTGGTTGACGTGTACGCAGACGAGCTGACGGCCCACAGCTTTGATGAGCAGCGCAGCTACTACTGAAGAGTCTACACCTCCGGACAGGGCGAGAAGGACTTTCTTGTCGCCTACCTGTTCTCTGAGGGCTGAAATCTGGCTTTCGATGTATTTTTCTGCAAGGGCAGGGGTGGTTATCCTCACCATGTCTGCAGGACGTACGAGAATCGGATTCATATAGCTTTAGAATTATTTTTTCGATTGCCCCAAAATTATATAATTTTGCGGCCCTATGCAAGACATTAGAAATATAGCAATTATAGCCCATGTCGACCACGGCAAGACTACCCTGGTTGACAAGATGATACAACAGAGCAAGATTCTGCGCGACGCAGAGAAGCTGGGCACTCTGATCCTCGACAACAACGACCTGGAGCGGGAGAGGGGCATCACCATCCTCGCCAAGAACGTTTCCGTACCTTACAAGAACACTAAGATCAACATTATCGACACTCCGGGCCACGCCGACTTTGGGGGCGAAGTGGAGAGGGTACTGAACATGGCCGACGGAGTGCTGCTGCTCGTGGACGCCTTCGAGGGCACCATGCCGCAGACCCGCTTCGTGCTGCAGAAGGCCATCGAGATGGGCAAGAAGCCGATTGTGGTTATCAATAAGGTCGACAAGCCTAACTGCCGTCCCGACGAGGTGAACGAGCAGGTGTTCGATTTGATGTGCCAGCTCAACGCTACCGAGGAGCAGCTGGATTTCCGCACAGTGTTCGGCAGTGCAAAGCAGGGCTGGATGTCTCTCGACTGGCGCAAGCCCACCAACGACATAACCGCGCTGCTGGATGTGATCCTCGAGGAGATTCCTGCTCCCGAGCAGGTGGAGGGTACGGTGCAGCTGCTGATTTCTTCTCTCGAGTATTCTCCCTACGTGGGCCGTATCGCCATCGGCCGCATCACCCGCGGCACTCTGAAGTCAGGAATGAACATCTCTCTTTGCAAGCGCTACGATATAATCGAGAAGCAGAAGGTGAAGGAACTTATGGTCTTCGAAGGACTGGAGAAGAAGAAGGTGGCCGAGGTGCAGTGCGGCGACATCTGCGCTGTTGTCGGCATCGACGGCTTCGAGATCGGCGATACTATTGCGGACTACGAGAATCCTGAGGCTCTGAAGCCCATCAGTATAGACGAGCCGACCATGAGCATGCTCTTCACCATCAACGATTCTCCGTTCTTCGGCCAGGAGGGCAAGTTCGTCACTTCCCGCCACATCAAGGAGCGTCTCGAGCGTGAGCTGGAGAAGAACCTGGCGCTCAGGGTGAAGCCGGGTGTCGGTACCGACTCGTTCATAGTCTACGGCCGTGGAGTGCTGCATTTGTCGATCCTCATCGAGACTATGCGCCGCGAGGGTTTCGAACTGCAGGTCGGCCAGCCCAAAGTGCTGGACAAGACCATTAACGGACAGCGCTGCGAGCCTATCGAGGATCTGACCATAGAAGTTCCGGACGAGTTCGTGGGCAAGGCTATCGAGATGGCTACCCGCCGCAAGGGAGCCCTGATCCGCATGGAGTCTCGCGACGGTCGCACCCATCTGGATTTCAACATTCCCAGCCGCGGCCTCATGGGACTGCGCAGCAACCTGCTGACAGCCAGCCAGGGTGAGGCTATCATAGCTCACCGCTTCAAGGATTACGAGCCTTACAAGGGTGACATAGAGAAGCGCGTCAACGGTTCGCTGGTTGCTGCCGAGACAGGCGAGGCTGTGGCTTATGCCATGGACAAGCTCCAGGACCGCGGCCGTTTCTTCATCGATCCGGGCGAGCAGGTGTATATGGGCCAGGTCATCGGCGAGCATACCCGCGAGAGGGACCCCGTAGTGAATGTCTGCAAGACTAAGAAGCTGACCAACGTCCGCGCCGCCGGCACCGACGAGAAGGTTATGCTTCCGCCTCCGATCAAGTTCAGCCTGGAGGAGGCTCTGGAGTATATCCAGGAGGATGAGTTAGTGGAGATTACGCCTAAATCAATGCGTATCCGCAAGATACTTCTCGACGCGCTTGCAAGAAAACGCGCTCAGGAGTAGAAGTTTCAAAAATTTTACTATATTTGCAGCCCACTTTGCATGGAGTAGCGCTATGAGCACGCTTGTCATACCTGTCAAAAATACCGTCAAAGGCTCTCAGAGCTTTGATTTTAAGGTTGATAAAGGTTTTATTGAGGAGTTTGGCAACGACTTCGTGCTCGATACCGACTGCGATGTGCATGTGGATGAGGAGAAGAAGGGAAGTTGGATTGAAGTTCTTTGCAAGATCAAAGGCACAGTTGTCGTAGAGTGTGACAGATGTCTTGATCCGCTGCCGATCGAGGTTGACCAGGAGGAATTGCTCGTGGTGCGTTTCGACAGCGATCCGGAGACAGTGGAAGAGGATGACGACAATGTCCTGATTCTCCCCGAAGACCAGACGGAGCTTGACCTCGGACAGACGGTCTATGACTTCATCTGCCTCAGCGTTCCGATCGTGAAAGTTCATCCCGAAGGGCAGTGCAATCCGGAAATGATGGCACGCCTGAAGGAGATGACCACGACGGAAACCCCTGAGAAAAATTCGCCTTTCAGCGGTTTGAAAGATTTATTGAACAAAAACAAATAAAAATTATCAATAATGGCACATCCCAAACGAAAAGTCTCAAAGCAGCGCAGAGACAAAAGAAGAACACATGATGTAGCTATCGTTCCTACAATGTCGACTTGCTCAAATTGTGGCGCTACTGTCATGTTCCATCACGTCTGCCCTGAGTGCGGTTACTATCGTGGCCGTCAGATCATCGTCAAGAATTCGTAATTTCTGGCGTTTTCAGTCCGCAGACTGAATCGAGCCCTGTTAGTTCAACGGATAGAACGGAAGTTTCCTAAACTTTAAATAGTGGTTCGATTCCACTACGGGGTACAAAAGAGGAATTTTCATTAAATTTGAAAGTTCCTCTTTTGCTTTACAGGATGGTCATTGCTCTGGATATGTATGCGAGCGCAGGAGTGGGGGCGGTTGCCCTGCTTCTGGGTATGTTTTTCACGAGGAAGATTGCCTTCCTCAAGCGCTTCTGCATCCCTGCGCCGGTGTCCGGCGGCTTGGTCATATCCCTGCTGACGCTTCTGCTCTACGTCCTTTTCGGTATAGAATGTAAGTTCGACGGTACGGTGAAGGATCTCTGCATGATGGTCTTCTTCACTTCTGTGGGTTTCCATTGCGACATGAAGGAGCTGCGCATGGGTGGCAGGCCTCTGGTGGTGTTGACGGCTCTGGTGGCTGTGCTCATAGTTGCCCAGAACTTTATATCGCTAGGGATTGCAAAGGGGCTGGGCGTGGATCCGCTGGTCGGCATGGCTGCGGGTTCCATCCCTATGAGCGGCGGGCACGGTACCTCCGGCGGCTTTTCTCCGCTGCTGGAGCAGATGGGGCTGGAGAGCGCCCAGTCTGTCACTATGGCTTGCGCTACGTTCGGCCTGGTTGCCGGATCACTGCTCGGCGGCCCGCTTGGCGAGGCGCTCATCCGCCGGCACAAGCTCTGTGAGCCTTCTGCCTGCGACGAGCTTACGCCTGTGTCAAAACCCGACAAGGTTTCCCACACTGCTACTGTGGAATATCTTAAAGGAGCCTGCCTGCTTATCATCGCAATGGCGCTGGGCTCCGGCGTCAGCAAGCTTCTCGCTCTGACCGGAGTGACTTTTCCCACTTATTTCGGAGCGCTGCTGGCTGCCTGCATTCTGAGAAATGTCTTCGGCCTGTTCCCGAAATGGGCGGCGAAGCTGAGCGTAGGGGAGGTGGTGTCCATCGGGGATGTCTGCCTGCAACTCTTCCTCGGCATGGCGATGGCCAGCCTTCGTCTGTGGGAGCTGGCTTCGCTGGCTCTGCCGCTGACGCTGATTCTCGCGGCACAGGTGGCTTTCATGGCCTTTTATGCGGCTTTCGTAGCGTTCCCCCTGCTGGGACGCAGCTACGACAGCGCGGTGATGGTGAGCGGCCTCTGCGGCTTCGGCCTCGGCGCAACCCCCAACGCTATGGCCAATATGTCGGCCGTCTGCTACAAGTACCGTTACGCGCTGAAACCTTTCATTGTCGTGCCGATAATCGGTGCGATGTTCCTTGATATAATCAATACAGGGGTTGTTACCCTGTTCCTGCACTTTATACACTGATTATGAAACGAATCGTCCTCCTCCTCGCTGTTCTGGCTGTTGCCGGCTGTGCCCACAAGGCTACTGTTATAGGCATCAGCGGCTCTTATTCTCCGGAAGGCGTAGGCCTGACTACCCTCAATACCAACTATTCGCAGGCTGTAAGCAAGGCCGGCGGAGTGCCTTTTATTATTCCTACCGTGAGCAGCATGGAAGAGGCAGATGCCATTCTGGCTGTGCTGGACGGCATCGTTTTCTCTGGAGGAGAGGACCTTGGCCCGTGGCTTTACGGAGAGGAGATATATAATGAGACTGTTTTCGTCGATTCCGTAAGGGATGTCAGCGATGTATTCCTGGCGCAGGCTGCGCTGGCATCGCACAAACCTATCCTGGCCATCTGCCGCGGCGAACAGCTGATGAACGTAGTTCTCGGCGGCACTCTCTATCAGGATATTCCGGAGCAGCTGGCTGACAATGTCGGGCATGGCGGCACTACTCACAAGATTGGCATAGAAGAAGGCAGTATACTCGCCAGCCTCTTCGGCACTGACTCTCTGGAAGTGAACTCTACCCATCATCAGGCCGTCAAGGACCTGGCTCCCGGCCTGAAAGTCACCGCCTGCAGCCATGACGGCATAGTCGAAGCCTACGAAGGCGATAACCTCACCGCCGTCCAGTTCCATCCCGAAAAACTGGTCCGCGCCGGCTCCACCCAATGGCTCGAATTCTTCAAGGTATTTATAAAAAAAGCCAGGCGTTGAACCTGGCTTTCTTTTACGAAAAGAATCGGTAATTATTTGATTCTCTTGTAGCCGTAAGCTGCGCAGTCGCCAAGCTCCTGCTCGATCTTCATCAAGCGGTTGTACTTGCAGATACGGTCGGTGCGGCTGAGCGAACCAGTCTTAATCTGACCGCTGTTGGTAGCAACGGCGATGTCAGCGATGGTAGTATCCTCAGTCTCGCCTGAACGGTGGCTGGTAACAGTGGTGTAGCCGTGACGGTGAGCCATCTCGATAGCGTCGAGAGTCTCAGTCAGCGAACCGATCTGGTTAACCTTGATAAGGATTGAGTTGCCGGCACCCATCTCGATACCCTTGC
>JAFZVU010000080.1 GCA_017617655.1 Bacteroidales bacterium | reverse complement strand
GGCCATGTTGCGGCGGCGGTCATCGGTGCGGGTCTGCGTGCGGGTGTAGCGGCGACGTCGGATGAGCTTCGGCTCGAAGGCGGCCCCGAGAGCTGCAGCGAGCTCGCGGGCGATGACGTCGCTCTGGTTGAAGCCGCGGCGGAACTTCTTCAGCGGATGCAGCGGCACGGGCACAACGGCATCTATTCCACGGAATCTTCCAGGGGCAGATTTCGTTTGAGCCCCCTCCGGCAATGCACACAGCTGGGATTCTTTCGGCACACTCGGAGCAAACGCTCCTTCAGCAACAGCCCCCTCCGGCAATACACACAGCTGGGATTCCTTCGGCACACTCGGAGCAACCCTCCCCTCCGGCAAGGCCCGCTGCCGTGACACGTCTGCCATATACTCCCCCAGCATCCGGGCCAGGCGGCGGCCAAGGCGGATGTCGCCGCCGTACTTGAACTGATGGATCAGGCGGCTGAAGGAGCTGTCGCGGCGGTAGAAGAACAGGCTGCAGGCCTCGTCGATGTGCGCCAGAGCCGCCAGCCGCTGCTCCGCCGGATTGCCCTCCCAGCCCCAGAAATAGGTAAAAGGGATGTCGTCCGCGCATCGCGGGCAGATGTGTCGCACTCCAATATCGAGCTTGGAGCCGCACACAAGGCACATGCGCGGAAAAAAAAGGTCGCCCAGGGAGGCGACGCACAGTCTGAAGATATGTCCTACCCTGCTGCCCATCACTTTCATTTTCTCAAAGATACTTATTATCTTTGAAAATTATCAATAATCTGCCATGATAGATTTTGTCAACATAACATTCATAGACATACTCGACATACTGCTCGTGGCTCTGCTCATCTTCGAGTTCTACAGACTCATCAGAGGCACTTCTGCGATGTCGATTTTCATCGGAATCCTGTTCCTGTATGTCCTGTGGGTAGTGGTGAAGGCGCTGAACATGAGGCTGCTTTCGACCATACTGGGGCAGGTGCTGGGAGTGGGAGTCATAGCCATGATCGTCATTTTCCAGCAGGAGATACGCCAGTTCCTGCTGCACTTCGGCAACCGCTATTTCGCGGGGCGCAAGAAGTTGAAAAACCGTCACAGCAAATGGTTCAACAATGAGATGGCCATCAGTCAGGAGGCTCTGGAAGAGATCACCGCAGCCTGCCAGTACATGTCAGAGACTCACACCGGCGCCCTCATAGTCTTCAGGCACCAATCCGCCCTTGACAATTTCATAGAGACCGGCGACCGCATCGACGCCGCAGTGCACCGCCGCCTCATAGAAAACCTCTTCTTCAAGAATTCACCCCTCCACGACGGAGCCATCATAATGACCCAGAACAGGATTGTGGCAGCCCGCTGCATCCTGCCCCTCACCAACCGTGCCGACATCAACCCGAGCTACGGCATGCGCCACCGCGCCGCCATCGGCATCTCCGAAGTGACCGACGCCGAAGTGGTGGTAGTTTCAGAGGAGACCGGCGTCATCTCATACGTGGCGGACGGAAAGATAACCCCCATGCAGAGCATAGCCGAGCTGAGGCTGACGCTCGAAAACTCTTATAGCAAATGATCAACGAACAGAAGATAGGCTTCGACAAGGTCCGCTCCCAGGTGCGCTCTAAGTGTCTGTCGAAATACGCAGCCGCCCGAACCGACGGCGAGCAGTATTGCACAGACGCTGGCGAGATACTCCACCGCCTCCAGCTGACCGACGAGATGAGGCTTATCTGCATGTTCGAAGACACCTTCCCCGCAGAAGGTTTCACGGATTCCCGCGAACTGCTGCTGCCGCTGACCTCCGAAAGCACGTCCATCTCCCTGCCGACTCTGGTGATTCTGCGCACCACCCTCGACACCGTGCGCAAGGTCGTCACATTCTTCGACCGCAGCAAGGACGGAGTCTACCCCAACCTTAAGGAAATGTCGAAGCCGGTGGCCTACTTCCCCGAGGTGGCCCGCCGCATCGACTCCATAATAGACCGTTACGGCAATGTCCGCGACAACGCTTCCGAGGCTCTGGCGGGCATCCGCCGTCTCATCAAAGAGAAGGAAAAAGCTGTCTCGAAGGTCACTGCGTCCATCCTCAAGAAGGCCCAGAGCGACGGCTATGTGGAGGAAGATGCCGGAGTGGCGATGAGGGACGGCAAGATGCTGATCCCCGTGTCGGCAGTCAACAAACACCGCATCGCCGGCATAGTGTACGACCAGAGCGCCAGCGGCAAGACGGTCTTCATAGAGCCGATAGAGATTGTGGAGATGAACAACCGTCTCTACGAGCTGCACCAGGACGAACAAGCTGAGATAGCCCGCATCCTCGCCCAGTTCACCGAGTTCCTGCGCCCCTATCTGCCCGAGCTGCTGCAAGCCGCGGAGTTCCTCGGCGAGATTGATTTCATCCGCGCCAAGGCCCTTGTGGCTCTCGACATGATTGCCGGAATGCCCGTCATTTCGCAGGACGGCGAAGTTTGGCTGCGCAAGGCCCGCCACCCCATCCTCGAGAAGGCTCTGGCCCGCGAAGGGAAGAAGATCGTGCCGCTGAACCTCCATCTGGACCGGAACAAACGCATCCTGGTGATCTCAGGCCCGAACGCCGGCGGAAAGTCGGTCTGCCTCAAGACGGTCGGGCTGCTGCAGTACATGTTCCAGTGGGGCATGCTGGTGCCGACCTCCGAAGTGTCGGAATTCGTGATTTTCGACGACATTTTCATCGACATCGGCGACGACCAGTCGCTGGAGAACGACCTCAGTACATACAGCTCCCACCTGCAGAATCTCAAGGAGATAGTGATCCGCTCCGGGAAGAAGTCGCTGGTGCTCATCGACGAGTTCGGCAGCGGCACGGAGCCGGCCGCAGGCGGGGCTATCGCAGAGGCGGTGCTGGCGCAGATCGAGGAGAACGGGGCCTACGGCGTCATCACCACCCACTACACCAATCTGAAACTCTACGCAGAGAACAGCAAGGGCTGCGCTAACGGCGCGATGCTGTTCGATGTGGAAAACATACAGCCGCTGTTCCAGCTGGAGCAGGGCCTGCCGGGCAATTCTTTCGCCTTCGAGCTGGCCCGCAAGATCGGCTTCCCGGAGTTCATAGTGAAGAACGCCCAGGAGAAGGCCGGCAGCGACTTCGTCGACATGGAGAAGCAGCTTCGCAAGATCGCCCGCAACCGCAGGGTGCTGGACGAGAAGCTAACCAAGGTGAGGTCGGCCGACAAGACCCTCGAGGGCCTGACGGACCGTTACCAGAAGGAGCTGGCCGAAATCAAGGCTCTCAAGAAGAGCATCCTCGACGAGGCCCGCGCCGAAGCGAAGGAGATTGTGAAGGAGGCCAACAAGCAGGTGGAGCGCACTGTCCGTGAGATCCGTGAGAGCCAGGCTGAGAAAGAGAAGACCCGCGCCGCCAGGGCCGAACTGTCGCAGTACGCTGCGAAGCTGGAGGAGGAGAACGTCTCGAAGAGCGACAAGGCCATCGAGAAGAAGATGGAGCAGATCGCAGCCCGCAAGGAAAGGGAGCGCCAGCGCAAGGAGGCCCGCGCCCGCAGGCAGGGCATCCAGGCCGCATCGGAGGCTGAAAAGCAGGCCAAGGCTGCCGCCGAAGAAGCAGCCCGCCCGCTGCAGGTCGGCGACAAGGTGAAGGTAATCGGCAGCGACCTAATCGGCGAAATTACCAAGCTCACTGCCCGCAAGGTGTCGGTTTCCATAGGCTCTATAACTTCCACCATGGCCCGCGAGAGGGTGCAGAGGATTTCCGCCACGGAATACAAGACCGCCATGAAGACCAACGCGGCCGGCGCCGGCCACAGGACCTATTCTGCCGACGCTTACCAGAACGATTCAGTAAACCAGCGCAGGCTGAATTTCACCCCGTCCATCGACGTGCGCGGCGAAAGGGTCAACGATGCCATAGACAAAGTCCTTCACTTCATGGACGACGCCCTGATGGTGGGTGTGGGCCAGGTGACCATCCTCCACGGCAAGGGCAACGGCATCCTCCGCGAGGAAATCCGCAAATATCTCAAGACTATCGGCGGTGTCGAATCCTTCGGCGACGCACCCCTCGACCAGGGCGGCGCCGGCATCACGGTGGTGAAACTGCAGTAACAAGACTTAGGGTAAAACGCTCCCTCCGGTCCACGCTTTGGACCGGTAGGCGCACTTTCGGAGGCTCTGGTAGCGCTGAAAGCAACAAAAAAAGGATGACCACGCTGGCCATCCTTTTCATATTGCGGTGAGCAATGGACTTAGTCGCTGAGAGAGAAGCGGCGGAAAGCCACAACCTTGGCGTCTTTGTCGATGCCTGCGATGTAATCCTTGACAGAGATCTTGCCTTCCATCACGAACTCCTGCTCCTCGAGGGTCTGCTCCTTGAAGAACTTGGCCAGACGACCTTTGGCAATGTTCTCAATCATAGCTGCGGGAAGATTGGCGGCCTTCTCTGCTGAGACGGTCTTGATGATCTGGCGGGCCTGAGCTGCCTGGTCAGGAGTGAGCCAACCTTTGGCAGTGTTAGACTCGATATGATCTTCGCTGTCGCAGTGGGCGGGGTTGATGCCGGCTTTCTTGAGAGCTGCATCGACTGCCTTCTGGATCTGCTCTTCCTTGGTCTTCTCGGTTGCAACCTCGAGCTCCTGCTTAACGATCTCAGCGGGAACGCTTTCGGCATTGACAGCAACGGGCTTCATTGAAGTAACCTGCATTGCGATGTGCTTGCCAAGGTCGCCAGCAACTTCCTTGTTGAAACCAACCAGGGCGCCGTCCTTGTGAGTGAAGTGGATGTATGAACCGATGAACGGAGCCTCGAGAGTAGCGTAGTAAGCAATAACATGTTTCTCACCGCTCTTACCGGTCTGCTCGGTGATAGCCTCGCCGACAGTGCGGCCGTCAGCCATCTTGACATTTGTCAGAGCTTCTTTGTCAGCCGGGAAAGCTGCGATAGCTGCGTCTGCGATGGCCTCTGCCAGAGCCTTGAACTCAGCGTTGGCGGCAACGAAGTCAGTCTCGCAACCAAGGCTTACCAGGATGGCCTTGTTGCCGTTGATGCGGGCAACAACTGCTCCTTCGGTAGTCTCGCGGTCAGCACGTTTAGCTGCGACGAGCTTGCCTTTTTCACGGATGATTTCCTGAGCACGGTTGAAGTCACCTTCAGCCTCTACAAGTGCGTTCTTGCAATCCATCATGCCGGCACCTGTCATTTTGCGCAATTTAGCGACATCTGCTGCTTTGATTTCCATGTCAATTCTTTTTTAGTTCTCTTCCTTTACTTCTTCAGCGGGTTTAGCTTCTTCGGCGGGCTTGGCCTCAGCCTTGGGAGCTGACCTGCGGGCGCGAACCCTGCGTGCAGGAGCGGCGGCGGGAGCAGCTTCGGCTTCCTCGCCAGCTTCGTCCTGAGCTTTGTCTTTCTCGAGCTTGCGCTCTTCCAGACCTTCAGCTACAGCCTTGCAAAGAGTCTCGGTAACGAGTGCGATAGACTTTGCTGCATCATCATTTGCCGGAATCACATAATCAATGTTGGTGGGGTCGCAACAAGTATCAACCATGGCGATTACGGGGATGTTGAGGCGGTTGGCTTCCTTGACAGCGTTGATCTCTTTCTGTACGTCAACTACGAAGAGTGCTGAAGGGAGGCGGTTGAGGTCGGCGATAGAACCGAGGTTCTTCTCGAGTTTAGCCCTCTGACGGGTGATCTGGAGGCGTTCCCTCTTTGCAAGAGTCTCGAAGGTACCGTCGCTGATCATCTTGTCGATGGTATTCATCTTCTTGACAGCCTTGCGGATGGTCGGGAAGTTGGTGAGCATGCCACCGGCCCAGCGCTCTGTTACGTACGGCATGTTAACTGCCTGTGCCTGAGCGGCGACAATCTCTTTGGCTTGTTTCTTGGTGGCTACGAACAGTATCTTGCGGCCTGCGCGGGCAAGCTGTTTCATAACTGCTGCAGCTTCATCTATTTTGACAACAGTCTTATGCAGGTCGATGATATGGATTCCGTTCTTCTCCATATAGATATAGGGAGCCATCTTAGGATTCCATTTTCTCTTCATGTGTCCGAAGTGAACACCTGCATCGAGTAAGTCTTGGAAATTTGTTCTAGACATTTTGGTTTGTTTTTGTTTGTTTCTGTGATCCTCCTTTGCGAGGATTCTCTTTTTGTCAATCCTGAAAGTAGCGGCCGCAGCCGGTCTTTCAGATTTTCCGCAGATGGTCAAACGATTGGTAGCAATAAGCGGGTCCGATCATTTTACTGTAAACCACCTGTGCGATAAAGTCGTAAATCGTAATAATGTTAACGTTTGCTGAATTGGAAGCGTCTGCGTGCACCGGGCTGACCAGGTTTCTTTCTTTCAACCTCGCGGCTGTCACGGGTGAGGAAGCCGTTAGATTTCAGAATAGGACGATAAGCCTCTTTGTCGATCTTGCAAAGTGCGCGGGCGATTGCAAGGCGGAGAGCTTCGGCCTGACCTTTGATTCCACCGCCGTCAAGGGTAACCTTGATGTCGAATGAAGAAAGGGTACCTGTGAGTTCAAGGGGCTGCTGCACGATGTAACGGAGAGTGTCCTCCCTGAAGTACTCTTCGAGGGGACGGTCGTTGATCGTGATGTTGCCTTTTCCAGTGTTTACATAAACGCGAGCAACTGCTGATTTACGTCTTCCAAGGGCGTTAATTACTTCCATGCTCTGTTTAGATTTCGTTTAATGTAATAGTTTTAGGGTTTTGTGCTGCGTGAGGATGTTCGCTGCCTGTATAGAGATACAGGTTATGGAACTGCTGCTCACCCAGACGTGTCTTGGGAAGCATGCCTTTGATGGCGTGCTCGAGAACGGCCAACGGTTTGCGCTGGAGCAGATCCTTAGGCGTTGCGAAACGCTGTCCACCCGGGTAGCCGGTGTAGCGGACGTACTGCTTGTCAGTGAGCTTCTTTCCGGTCAGACGAACTTTGTCTGCGTTGAGGATGATGACGTTGTCACCACAGTCAGCGTTCGGAGTGAAGTTGGGTTTGTTTTTGCCACGGAGCAAAATCGCTACCCTGCTAGCAAGACGGCCGAGGACCTGATCGGTAGCATCGATGACAACCCACTCTTTAGAGGAGTTCTCTTTGTTGACCGACAGTGTTTTGTAGCTAAGTGTGTCCACAGTCTTGATTGTTAATTAGTTAATACTTAAATGTTGCGATTTCCCACTTTTTTGGGGGCTGCAAAGATAGCCATTTTTTCATAACAAGCAAATTATATACTTCTGTTTATAATGTTCTTTTTCCTAAATTTACACCCGTAAACCTCAACAAACTATGAAAAGACTGATTCTAGCATCTCTGGCCGCAATCGCAGGCTTCGCACTAGTCTCTTGCGCAGGCAGCGGCAACTCGATTCCGGCTCCTACAAACACTGCAACCATAACCATCCACCCCGACCAGGCCGTCAACGTAATCCCTGACGAACTCTACGGACAGTTCGCAGAACACCTGGGAAGCGGCATCTACGGCGGCATCTGGGTCGGCAAGAATTCGCCCATCCCCAACACCGACGGCTACCGCAACGACGTGCTGGAAGCTCTGCGCGAGCTGAAAGTGCCGGTGATCCGCTGGCCGGGCGGCTGCTTTGCAGACTACTACCACTGGGAAGACGGCATCGGGGACAACCGTCCCACTATGGTCAACTCTTCGTGGGGAGGCACCGTGGAGAACAACAGCTTCGGAACCCACGAATTCCTCAACCTCTGCGAGATGCTGGGATGCGAACCCTATATCAGCGGCAACGTCGGCAGCGGCAGCGTGCAGGAGCTTGCCAACTGGGTGCTCTACATGACAGCTGACGGCGGCAAATGGGCCGACATGAGGGCCAAGAACGGCCGCAAGGAGCCCTGGAAGGTGAAATACCTGGGCGTCGGAAACGAAAGCTGGGGCTGCGGCGGACAGATGACTCCTGAATACTATGCCGGAGAGTATCGCCGCTACGCTGAGTACTGCCGCGACTACGGCGGAAACCACCTGTTCAAGATTGCCAGCGGCGCTTCAGACTATGACTACGACTGGACTGAAGTGCTGATGTCCGGCATCGGCCAGCAGATGGACGGCATCGGAGTGCACTATTATTCTACAGACTTCAGCAAGCCCAGCCACGGCTCCGCCACCGACTTCGATTCTGACTTCTACTACTGGACCGTCGGCAAGTCCATGGGCATCGAGCCTGTGATCAAGAAGCACATCGCCATAATGGACAAATACGACCCTGAAGGAAACATCAAGCTCCTCATCGACGAGTGGGGCACCTGGTGGGACGTAGAGGAAGGTACCAACCCGGGCCACCTCTTCCAGCAGAACACCATGCGCGACGCCATCGTAGCTTCCACCACCTTCGACATCTTCCACAAATACACCGAGCGCCTGGGTATGACCAACATCGCCCAGATGGTGAACGTGCTGCAGGCCATGCTCCTCACCCGCGACGACAAGATGGTCAAGACCCCTACCTTCTTCGTATACAAGATGTACAACACCCACCGCGGAAACAAATATGTGCCGGCCGAAGTGAAGTCTGACCTGCTCCAGAGAGAGGAAGGCAAGCTGGCCGACGTACATGCAATCAGCTCAACCACGTCAATCTCAGACGCAGGCAAGCTGAGCATCTCCGTGACCAACGTTAATCTTGACAACGATGTGGACGTAACCGTAAATCTGGGCGGGAGCGGCAAGGCCTTCACCGCCGAGATCCTGAACAGCGCGGATGTGAAAGACTACAACTCATTCGATGTTCCCGAAAAGGTCGGTACGGTAGCTTTCAACAGCTTCAGTGTCGACGGCTCTTCTCTGTCGTTCAGGATTCCGGCTCACTCCATTGTGACTTTCGTAGAGAAGTAAGTCGCTTTCACCTTCTATCAGCCTGGTTTCTATAGGCACATAGAACAGACGTGTGCGGATCGCCTTGCAGGCGTCCTCTATCAATCTCAGCCGCTGTGCATCCTTTTCAGTAGTGAGGAGCACGGCGGCAGGGTGTTTTCTGGCCAGACGAGCCAGCGCCCTTATGTCACCTTTCTTATATAGATGGTGGTCGGGATATTTCACCTCGTATATCTCCGCATACTTCGTAGTGAGGAAGTTGTGGAGCTCGATGGGATCGGCAATGCCGGTGAAAAGGATGCATTCCTGGCTGTAGATGAAGCGGCCGTCCGCCCCTTCAAACACTTCCAGCGGCTTGAGGTAATCAACCGTGGTGAAGTACAGCCGCTGGCTGGGATTGAGGTGGTTTGCAGTCCTGACTTTCTCCTTCTGCCATTCGTCGAGCCATCCGGGGCTGCGGGTGATTATAACAGTATCGGCACGCTTAATCTGGTCCGGAAGGTCACGCAGCTTTCCGAAGGGGAAGAGGTTGTCCTTGAAGACCGGCCTGCTGTAATCTATGAGCACTATCGAACGGCCGGGGATGAGGCGGCGGTACTGGTGAGCGTCGTCCAGCAGGATTATGTCGACCGGGACACCCAGAGGAGGATTGATAAGTGTTTCGACGGTATCTTCCCTTTTTTTGTTTACAAAGACCCGCACCTGCGGAAATTTGCGCTTGATCTGCAGAGGTTCGTCCCCCACTTCAAGAGCTGAAGAGTCGACCTGGACTTCCAGCGGCTCCCTGGTCTTGCGCTTATATCCTCTCGACACCACGGCCACCGTCTTGCCTTTTTCGAGGAAATGGCGGATGAACATCTCCACGTGCGGAGTCTTGCCCGTGCCGCCCATCGCTATGTTTCCGAAAGAAATGACCTTGTCGCCGTAGTTGCGGTAATCCGCAACTTTGCGCCGGCCCTTGTCGTAGGCACGGTTGCGCAGCTTCAGCAGCGTGTAGTAAGGAAAAAGAAGAACTTTGCTAGCAAATAATGACATTATCCCCAGTGCTCCTGTATATAGTCCAGAATTGAATATATCTCGTCGACATCCATCGATGTCACCAGTTTCAGTCTCGTCTCCTTGAAGTTGTCCAGAGCCTTGAAATAGCAGCTCAGGTGGCGGCGCATCTCCAGCACGCCCGTGCGCGGGCCTTTCACCTCGATCGATTTCGCCAGATGGTCCTTCGCCAGCGCCACCCTGTCGGCCACCGACATCGGCGGCAGCTCTTCTCCCGTTTCCAGATAATGCCTGATCTCCTTGAAAATCCACGGGTGTCCGAAGCTGGCCCGGCCTATCATGATGCCGTCCACACCGTAGCGGTCGAAGGCGGCGGCAGCGTCCTGCGGAGTCTTGATGTCGCCGTTGCCGATTATGGGGATGGTTATGCGGGGATTGTTCTTCACCGCGCCTATAAGCGTCCAGTCAGCCTCGCCCTTGTACATCTGGCAGCGTGTGCGGCCGTGGATGGTAAGGGCAGCGATGCCGGCGTCCTGCAGGCGCTCAGCCAGCTCCACTATTATCTTCGAATTCTCGTCCCAGCCCAGGCGGGTCTTCACTGTCACCGGCCTCGACACAGCCTCCACTATGCGGCGGGTAATCTCCACCATCTTGTCGGGCTCCTTCATCATGCCGCTCCCGGCCCCGCGGCGGGCGATCTTGCTCACCGGACAGCCGAAGTTTATGTCGATTACGTCTGCCCCGGCCTCGTCCATACGCCTGGCGGACTCCACCATGGCATCGGGGATATTGCCGTAGACCTGCATGCCTATGGGCCGCTCGTAATCGTAGATCTGCATCTTGGCCAGGCAGCCCGCAGCGTCGCGGACAAGGCCGTCGGAAGAGATGAACTCGGTGTACATCATGTCGGCGCCGAATTTCTTGCAGACATATCTGAACGATACGTCCGTCACGTCCTCCATCGGAGCCAGCAGCAGAGGTTTGGAACCTAAATCGACATCACCGATTTTCATAAGAGCAAAAATAGTTATCTTTGAGTAATCTTTATCAACAGTATTAACAGCATGGCATCTTTTGAAATAGAAGGCGGACATCAGTTGCACGGCGTCATCACTCCCCAGGGAGCGAAGAACGAAGCCCTGCAGGTCCTTTGCGCAGTTCTGCTCACCAGAGACGAAATCATAATCGACAACGTCCCGGACATCGCCGACGTGCGCAACCTCATCGGGCTGCTGCAGGAGATGGGCTGCAAGGTCGCAAAGGTCGGGGAGAAGAAATGGTCGTTCAAAGCGGAGGACATCGATATGGAGTTCCTTGCCAGCGAGAAGTTCCGCAGGGACAACGCAGCCCTGCGCGGAAGCGTGATGCTGGTGGGTCCGCTGCTGAGCCGCATCGGTTTCGCCATCGTGGCCAAGCCGGGCGGAGACAAGATCGGACGCCGCCACCTCGACACCCATTTCGAAGGTTTCGCCAAGCTAGGTGCCAAGTCAGAATATGATGTTGAAAAGGCTACTTTCGTAATCACCGCTAAAAAGCTCAAGGGCGCCGACATCCTGATGTCGGAGGCTTCCGTCACCGGTACCGCCAACATAATAATGGCCGCAGTCACCGCCAGGGGCCGCAGCGTAATCTACAACGCCGCCTGCGAGCCTTACGTACAGCAGCTCTGCCACATGCTGGTCGGCATGGGTGCGAAGATCCAGGGCATAGGCTCCAACCTTCTCACCATCGACGGCGTCGAGACCCTCCACGGAGCATCCCACACCATACTGCCCGACATGATCGAGGTCGGCAGCTTCATCGGCATGGCCGCCATGACCCGCAGCGAGCTTACCATCAAGAACGTCTCATACAAGAACCTCGGCATAATCCCCGACAGTTTCCGCCGCCTTGGCATCAAGGTAATCCAGAAGGGCGACGACATCTACATCCCCGCCCAGAAGCAGAATTCAGTGGAAACATACATCGACGGCTCCATCCTCAAGATAGCCGACGCCCCGTGGCCCGGCCTCACCCCCGACCTTCTCAGCGTCATGCTGGTTGTGGCCACCCAGTCGAAGGGCAGCGTGCTCATCCACCAGAAGATGTTCGAGAGCCGACTGTTCTTCGTCGACAAGCTCATCGACATGGGTGCCCAGATAATCCTCTGCGACCCGCACAGGGCCGTGGTGATAGGACACAACCACACCCGCAACCTGAAGGGCAGGGAGATGACCTCGCCCGACATCCGCGCCGGCATCGCACTGCTCATCGCAGCGCTCGGCGCAGAGGGGCGGAGCCTCATCCACAATGTCGAGCAGATCGACCGTGGTTATGAGAACATTGAAGAAAGGCTTTCTGCCTTAGGAGCCAAGATCCGCAGGATAGACGACCCGCCTACTCACTCTTAACGGTACCTCCGGCTGTGTGTCCTCTGTATTCAGGGGCGTACAGCGACTCTATCTCCACAAGACCTTTGTCGAACACTCCCTCCTGGGTCACGTAGAATGACTCTACGAGGCGTGTGTCCTCTTCCGGCAGCAGCTGGTAGTAATACTCGGTGCCGCTGGCAGTCTGTTCCTTGTAGAAATATGAAGAGCCATAAGAGCGCTCGTCAACCGGGTAGAAGCAGGCCGGACGCATGGCGTGTACCTGGACGAACGAGCGGTTCTCGCCGTTCCAGATATCGTATCTCACCTCGATGCGGTCGCCCACATGGAGCACGTCGCCTTCGGCCAGCTCACGGCCGTCGCGCCAGAAGGTCCTCTTGACAGTCATGTCGTTGCCGAACTCCTTGACAGTCTTCATCGGAGCCTTGTAAGTGTAATAAACGGCGCCTAGCTTGAGGTCTTCGGCATCGTGGCTGAGCAGGGCGAACACTGCGTCGGCGGTGGCCATGTTGTTCTCCCAGGCCTGGTTGTGCTTCTGGAGCAGAAGCCACTGCTGCAGGCCCTTGACGGTCGCGCTCTCGCCTACCTTCCAGAACAGCTCCTGAAGCTCGGCGTGGGCATAGATCTCAGAACTCATCAGACCCCTGAACGGCATCACTGCGTTCGGGAAGTAGCAGCCGACGGTCCTGTTGACAACGGCGTGGTCCACGAGCGAAGCAATCAGCTTGTCGACGCGGTCGTCGAACGAGCGGGCGTAGTAGGTAGTGCCCTTTGTGCGCAGCAGCGTGTTGGCCAGCCTTGCCTTGTCGAGGATCGAGATTGTCTGCCAGTCTTTCTCAGACTTGGTGAGGAACTGCTTGAATACTCCTGCTACCTTATCTGACATCGGAACGTCGAGGTAGAGGCTGCGGATGGCGAAGTAATCTATGAGTGAGACGTAGTTCCAGTTCTTGACGTCGCCTATTGCGGCGATGCGGTTGTCGAGGAACTTGAGGGCCTTGCTGACGCTGGCGTCAAGGCCTTCTGCGGCAACGCCCATCCTTTCGAGCTGTTTAGTCTTCTCGAGGAAGAGCATGGTCAGCACGTCGGAAGCGTACATGCAGGGGAACCAGCTGAAGCTGCCGTCGTAGTGCTGCAGCGACCTGAGCTTGGCGACAGCCGCCTCGGTGAGCGCTGCATCGTAGCTCTCTCCTATCTTCTTGCGGGTCTGGTTCACATAGAGGGCGTTCAGCCAGTCTATGAAGTTTTCGTTGGCGGGGAGCTCCGGGGTCACGAGTGCCTTGCGGACTGCGTCGAGGGTGCTGTATTCTTCATATCTGATGACGGCATCCTTGGCGCCGATGCGCTCCTTGAGCTGGTTCTCGTAGTACTTGCGGCCATGAGGTCCTCCGAGCACGAACGATGCGGTCTCGGTGATTTCCTGCACCTGCGGCACTATCTCGATGGCGTTCTTCTCTCCGTCAGAAATGCCGTCGGCGGTCATGCTGATTGTCACATTTATCTTCTTTGCAGCCGGGATGGTTACTGTCCATGCCACTTCGGTCTGGGCGCCAGCCGCCAGGGTCACTTTCTTGTCCTTGGTGCCGAGATTGAGCTTGCGGCCGGTGTCGGCATCTTCGAAGACTATGCTGGCTGTGCCCTTAAGTTCGCGGCCGCCCACGTTGGCAACCATGCTCTTGAGGACTATCTGGTCGCCTTCGGTGGCGAAGAGCGGCAGCTGAGGCATAACCATCAGCTCTTTCTGGACAATGAACTTGCTCTCGGCCAGACCGCTGTGCAGATTCTTGTCGTGGGCGCGGACAAGCACCCTGTAGGTGCCGAATGCCTGGCGGGTGGTGTATTTAACCTCGGCGCTGCCGTCGGGGCCTATCACGAGGTGCGGATAGAAGGCTATGGTCTCGCCGAAGTCGCTGCGTACGTCAGCTTCCTCCCCGGCACCGCCGGCTTCTTCATCTGCAGTATCGGTGGCGGCCTCCTCCATCTCTACCTGAGGTTCGATCATAACGTCAGCCTTGCTCATCATTAACATATCTTCCATTACGGCTCCATTCACTCCGGCCGCACGTGTCCTCATCATCGGCCTCATTAATGATTCGCCGTAATACATCCCGTCGTTGGAGATGTTGGTCCTGATTGAGGGGCTGTAGGTAGAATATGCGCGGAAAGGAGAGAAGGGGAAGGAGTTGGCGCCGTAGCGGTCGGTGGTTATGTCGAAGATAGACACTGTCAGCTCGCTGGGAGCGCCCTTCACTATGAAGCTCTCTTGCGTCTCGGGAGCGGTCTTGTCGCGGAACGACTCTATGGTGAGGTCGAACCTTGTAGGAGCCGTCGGCCGGCTGAACTCGCGGGTGATGAGGTGGCGCTTGTAATTCCTGAAGGTGAACAGGCTCAGCTCCACGCAGTCGTTGTATGACTCGAGGTAGGGCAGGCTGATGTGCCTTGCTTCATCGCTCAGATGCAGGGGCAGGCGGTAGAGCTTTTCTTCGCGGTCGAAGATCTCAAGTTCTACGTAGAGGTCTTTCTCAGTAGTGGCGACTACGAATTCGATTCCTCCCTTGCTGGTGAGAGGGTAGAAGAAGAGCAGGCTGGGAACCGGCGCCTTGCTGTCGGAAGGCGAGAACAGAGCCACATTCCTGCTGGCCGAGATGGTGCGGCCGCGCCATACCACTTCGTATTCCAGCTTGTAGCTGCCTGAAGGCAGTGTGCTGAAGTCGAGCGGCTCGCGCTTGCCGGTGGTGAAGATGCCTTCGGCCTGCACTTTTCCGCCGCTGGTCAGGCGGTATGTGCCTTCAACGCTCTGGGGGATGCCGTTGCGGTTGTCAGCTTTGATGAGCAGGTATTTCTCGACGTCGCGGTTGACGGCGATAACAGTGTCGTTGACTGTATATTCGCTGGTGAAAGAGGTTTCCAGATTCAGAGGGATGTCGGCCACCACTATGTCAGAAGAAGCCTCGTGGGTCTCGCCCTGACGGTCGGTAACCTTCACTTCGATGAGGTAGGCAGCCCTCGGATCCTCCTCCCTCTCATCGAACTCGGGCCTTTCGGCCTTGAAAGAGATTGAGAAGTTGCCGTTGGCGTCGGCTGTCACGCTGCCTTCGTCTATCAGAGTCCAGTAGCGTACGCTGGGAGACCACCTTACCCACATGCTCCTGCGGCGTACGGTGTATTCAACCTTGGCACCTGCCATGGCGACGCCTGCATAGCCCTTGACAGAACCGGTCTGGGTTATCACGTCGTCGAAGGTGAACATGCCTTCCGGAGTCGGCATCTCCAGATAGAAATCGGGAGTGACGTATTCCTCTACCCTCACGTTGGCAGAGCCGTTCTTGGTGCTGATGCTGTATGTGCCGTTAGGGCTTCCCTCGGGAATCTTGAACGTGCCGCTGGCAGAACCCCATTCGTTGGTGACTACTTTCATCGTGGCGACGGGCTCGCTCTGGGCGGGGGCGAACAGTTTCACCTCAACCTCCCTGCCTTCGATCACGGAGCCTTCCTTGCCGTCAGACTTGAAGACCACGAGCTTGAATTGGATCTCGTCGGTGGGCCTGTAGAGCCTGCGGTCTGTGTAGACATAGCAGCTTTCAGAGTTACGCACGGGATCATATACATATCTGCCGCCGTAAGATTTGCTGATGCTCAAGGCCTCCGAGAAGTCGTCGCCGCCGGCGTTTACCGCCAGCATCGCATAGTTCTCAGGGGTCATGTAGAGTTTCTGGTCGAGGGGAGTGAAACCGTCCTGCTTATAGTCTTTGGCAGATATGATGACCGGCGCAAGGAAAGTCCCCTTGCTGCGGGAGTCGCGGTAGGTGGTGACGCTTATGTTGTCGTAAGGCTTGCCGGACATGGCGTCGGCGGCATATACTTCATACTTGCTGCCGACTTCGCGCAGGGCGACTGCCACGCGGCTGATATACACATTCTGATAAGAAGCCTGGTCTCCGGCCACTATCTTTACTATATATATTCCCTCTTCATCGAACTTCCATGTGGTGGAAGTGCTTTCGCCTATGTTGTATTTGTTGGCAAAGCTGTCGAGCTTCTTCGAGCCTACCAGCACGCAGCGGGTGGAGCCGCTGTCGTATTTGATGAATTTCTCGTAGTCTCCGATCTGGTAGCGGCCGCTCATCTTGTAGACCTTGAAGTCGGCTGAAGCGACATTGCGGGTGTTTATGTCGTAGGTGAATTCTGTTCCCGGATAGCCTTTCTCCTTGCCCCTGAAGCTAAGCCATGAAGAGTCCATCTCTTCTATCATGCCCTTCAGCTCCTTGGCGTAGTCTGTCTTCGGGAAAGCCTTGATGGCAGCCTCGCACATCTTGCGGATTTCCTTGTACTTCTCTTCGCTCTTGTTGGCGTCGCTCTTGTAGTCTTCCTCATTCTTGAGGCGCTCTATCTTCTCGGTGATGAGCATTATCACCCTCGGATGCCTGCAGTATTTCTCTATGTTGGCGTCGAGGTCGTCGAAGATGGAGTCTCTCAGAGTCGAATATGCGGTGTAATAGTCCCTCGCCTCTTTCCAGTTGTATCTGGTCAGACATTCGTATCTCTGTTTCATGACCTCGAGGCATTCGAGTTCATCCCCTTTCTCACGGGTCATGTTTTCGAGTTCGGCGAGATACTGTGCGGCAGTCTGGGGCTTGCCGGCGTCGAGAGCCTTTTCTACCTTAGCCCACAGGGATGCATACTGAGTCGTGTTCCATGAAGGATTCTGGGCGTTGTAGACCAGCCCGAGAAGCAGATAAAGAGTCACCATTTCCAAATCTATTTAAATTTGAAGTACGCTATCAGCTAAAAGTATGCCAGCGCGGCAGGCGGCCTATTTGCACCACCTGTCGAGCCAGTCGAAGAACTGGCGATGCCAGTACACTGAGTTCTGCGGTTTGAGCACCCAGTGGTTCTCGTCGGGGAAGAGCAGCATCTTCGACGGTACGCCCATCATCTGGGCGGCGTTGAAGGCGGCCATGCCCTGGTCCACCGGCACGCGGTAGTCAAGCTCTCCGTGAACCACCATGATCGGGGTGTCCCAGTTCTTGACTAGCTTGTGGGGAGAATTGTCGTAATGGCGGCGGGCCACCGGGTTGTCGCTCCACGGGGCTCCGGCCTGCACTTCGTCGGGACGGGCAATTCCGCCGTTGTCCCAGTCGGGGAACCACATCTCTTCGGTAACCTCATACATGTGCTCCTCGTTGAATATGCCGGCGTGGGCTATGAAGGCGCTGAAGCGGCCCTGGTGGATTCCGGCCAGATAGTATACCGAATATCCGCCGTAGCTTGCTCCGACAGCCGCCATCTTGCCTACATACGGCTCGGCCAGCATCGCGTCGGCTGCACGCAGGTAGTCCTGCATATTCTGTCCGATGTAGTCGCCGGAGATCTGCTCGCACCATTCCTGTCCGAATGCGGTAGTGCCGCGGCGGTTGGGGAGAACCATTATATAGCCCTGCGAGCTCATCAGACGGTAGTTCCAGCGGGTAGACCAGCTCTGGCTGATAGTGCCCTGCGGGCCTCCGAGGCACATGAGGATGGCAGGATAGGTCTTGCTTGCATCGAAGCCGTCAGGATAGATGATCCATGTGAGCATCTGCTTGCCATCGGTGGTGGTAATCCAGCGCTCCTCGACGGTGGGTTGTTCCAGCTTCGCCAGAATGTCGTCGTTCTCGTGGGTGAGCTGCTTCCAGCTGCCGTCGGCCAGCGAAACTGACACTATCTCCGAAGGACGCATCATCGACTGGTTGGTAGTAATCAGACGGTCGGCCAGCACGGTCGGGGTGTCGAAGTCATACCATTCGTGCTGAGGTGTAACCCTCTCCATCTTCATGGCGTCCATGTCGTAGCGCCAGATTTCCTGCACGCCCTCCACGAGGCTTGCGAAATAGAGGTATCTCTGGTCGGCGCTCCATACTGGGATCGAACCGTTGTACTTGAAGTCAGCAGTTATTTCAATCTTGTTGCGATTTTCGAGGTTCATCACGAAGATGCGCACTTTGTCTGCTTCGTAGCGTGCCCTTGCCATGCTGCACCATGCTATGCAGTCGCCGTCCGGGCTGAAGACGGGCTCCGTGTCGTAGCCCGGCATGCCTTCGGTGAGGTTTTCGCACTCGCCGGTGGCAACGTCATAGAGGTATATGTCGGTATTGGTCGAGAAAGCGTAGTCGATGCCCGTCAGCTTGCGGCAGGAGTAGACCACCTTGCTGCCGTCGGGGCTCCAGCTGAGCTGCTCCAGGCCGCCGAAAGGCTCTGTGGGAAGCTCGTACGGCTGGCCGTCGAGGATGTCCTTGCCCTCGCCCAGCTTGCCGTCCTTCAGGGAGGCTATGAAAGTGTGCGGAATCTCTTCAACGAAATGGTCCCAGTGGCGGTACATCAGGCCGTCTATGGTGCGGACCGTGGCCTTGTCGAGGTCGGGATATACGTCGGTCGGCGCAGTGTGGTTCTTGACGGCGCTTACATATAGCAGCTGGCTGCAGTCGGGGCTGAGCTTGAACTCGGAGATGCCACCTTCCACGTCGCTGACCTTGGCTGCCTTGCCGCCGCCGGCCGGCATCTTGTAAATCTGGCCTCCGCTGAGGTAGAGGATGGTATTGTCATCCAGCCAGCGGGCGTTCGAGCAGCTCTTGCCAGAATGGGTTATCTGGGTGCGGCTGCCGCCGTCGATGTCCATCACGAAAAGCTGGCGGACTCCTTTGTTCTGTTCGATGCTGGTATATGTCACTCCGAAAAGGATGCGGCTGCCGTCAGGACTCACCTGCGGGTCGGACACCTTGCCCAGCATGTGCATTACCTCAGCCGTGAAATGGCCGTCCGCCGCCAGATTCTCCGGCTTTACGATCTCGCCGCTGTCTGAGGGCGACTTCTTGCAATCTGTCATAGTCATTATTGCCATGATTAAGGCTGCTGCGATAAAAAACTTTTTCATGATTATTCTTCAGACATTGCGTTTTCAACTTCTTCGACCGTCCTCGGGAGGCGCTTGCTGCCGAGGAGCCTTGCGCCGCTCTCGGTGATGAGCAGGTCGTCCTCTATGCGGATGCCGCCGAAGCTGCGGTAGGCATCCAGCGCTTCGAAATTGATGAAATCCCGGCAGGTTCCTTCGGCTTTCCATTTGTCGATGAGGGCGGGGATGAAATAGATGCCCGGCTCGTCGGTGACAACGTTGCCCGGCTTGAGCACCCTGGCCATGCGCAGCGAACCGAGACCCAGCTGGGTGGAGCGCTTGACGCCTTCCTCATAGCCGACGTAGTTCTCGCCGAGGTTCTCCATGTCATGCACGTCAAGACCCATATTGTGGCCCAGGCCGTGAGGCATGAAGAGGCCGGCGGCACCAGCTGCCACGGCTTCGTCCACGTCGCCTTTGACCAGACCGATATTCTTCAGGCCCTGAAGGATCAGGCGGGCGGCAGCCAGATGGACATCACGGTAGCTGATGCCGGGACGCGCCAGCCCGAGGGCGAGATTGTTGGCCTCTGAGACTATGGTATACACTTCCTTCTGCTGCTCGGTGAAGCGGCCGCTGCAGGGCAGCGTGCGGGTGAAATCCGAGCAGTAGTGGCTCGCTATCTCGGCGCCCGCGTCGATGACGGTAAGGCGGCCTTCGGTTATTATCTGGTGATGGGAGTGGTTGTGCAGAGTCTCTCCGTTCTGCGAGAGGATGGTGGGGAAAGAAGTCATGTAGCCTCCGCTTATGACAACTCCTTCCATGACGCCCACGAGGTCCTGCTCCAGCATGCCGGGCTTCATTAGCTTAGTAGCGGCCATGTGCATGGCGTAACCCAGGTTGCAGGCCATGTCGATCTGCTGGATCTCGCACGGCTCCTTGACGAGGCGCATCTCCACCACGGCCTTTATAAACTCGACGCTGGCGGCAGCTTTCATCTGGTCGAAAGGAAGACCGAGCAGCGAATGCAACAGGATCATGTTGCGGTAGCGGTAAGGCGGCAGGAAATGCACCTTGCGGCCCTTGGCCACTGCGGCTTTCACCACCTTCTCCAGCTCAGCCAGAGGGGCTGACTTAGCCACTCCGACCTCTTCGGCACGGCTGGCCACCAGGGGCTGCGGCCCCATCCAGATTATGTCGTCGATGTCGACGTCGTTGCCGAAGATGGTCTCTTCGCCGCTCTCCACGTCGATTACGGCAGCCATGTCGGGCTGGTCGATGCCGAAATAATAAAGCCAGGTGCTGTCCTGACGGAATATGTATTGGTTGTCAGAGTAGTTGGAAGGGGCCTCGCTGTTGCCGAGGAACAGGAGGATGCCATCCCCCACGCTCTTAATCAGGCGTTGTCTGCGCGCTACGTAAATATTTCTGCTGAACATGCGATTTAAGTTTTTAAGTAACATGTAAAGTTAATTAACTTTGTACCATTATGAAAAAGATATTGTTATTGCCGGCGCTGCTTATCTGCGCCACTGTCTGCGCCCAGACCATCACTCCAGCCGAGCTGAGCCGCATCCAGTCAAGTTTCGTCAAAGACGGCCCCACCGCCGCCCTTCAGAACATCCTCGTCCAGAACAAGAGCATCAAGGCCCTCGCCCTCAACCATTCGGCCGAGCCTGTCGACAACTTCTTCAAATACACCACTTCAGTGAAGGGTATCACCGACCAGCTGAGCTCCGGCCGCTGCTGGATGTTCACCTCGATGAACCAGCTGCGCCCCATCGCCATGAAGCGCTACAACGTCGGCAGTTTCGACTTCTCCCACAACTTCAGCTATTTCTGGGACATGTTCGAGAAGGCCAACCTCTTCCTTGAAGATATAATCGCCACGGCCGACCGCTCGTTCGACGACCGCGAGGTGGTGACATATTTCAAGAGCCCCGTGAGCGACGGAGGAGTGTGGAACCTTTTCTACAACATAGGCGAGAAATACGGCGTGGTGCCTGCCGAGATAATGCCCGAGACCGAGCACTCCAACAACACCAGCCAGATGGTAAGCATCCTCAACGAGCGCCTGCGCGCCGGCGGATATGAGCTCCGCGAAATGGTGGCGGCCAAGAAGAAAATAGCCGACGTCCGCGCCGAGAAGGTCGAGATCCTCAAGGACATCTACCGCATCCTGGCCCTCTGCCTCGGCGAGCCCCCGACAGAGTTCACCTGGAGATACAAAGACCTCAACGGCAACGTCCAGACCGTCAAGTCTACCCCGGTGGAATTCTACAAGACCGTCATCCCGGAGAATTACAATCCGGAGAACTTCGTGATGATAATGAACGACCCCACCAGGCCGTATTACAAAGTCTACGAGATAGAGAACTACCGCAACAGCATAGAAGGCATCAACTGGTATTACCTCAACCTGCCGAACGACGTCATCAAGGTTGCCGCACTCAAGTCCATCAAGGCCGACGAGCCCATGTATGCATCCTGCGACGTGGGCAAGCAGAGCAACACCGCTTCCGGAGTCGGCAAGCTTGACGTGGGCACATACGACTACGAAAGCCTCATGGGCGTAAGCCTGGCTATGGACAAGAAAGCCCGCATCCTGACCCGTCAGAGCGGCTCTTCTCACGCCATGCTGATTGTAGCCTGCGATACCGACGACAATGACGTTCCCGTCAAATGGCAGTTCGAGAACAGCTGGGGCGCCGCTTCCGGCGACAGGGGATATCTCACCTTCACCGACCGCTGGTTCGACGAATATCTCTTCCGCATTGTCATCAACCGCAAATATCTCGACAAGAAATCCATAGACGCCCTTGCCGGCGAGCACATAATGCTCCCTTGCTGGGACTATATGTTCTAAGCCGCGATGCCTGTCAGGATTCCCAACACACTCGGGCTCGACGCCTTCGCCGACAATTACTACGAATATGCCGACGCCGGGCAGCTGGCCGCCTGTCTGGCCGCCGCTCCGAAGCCCTGGCTGCCGGTTGGAGGAGGCAGCAACCTGCTCTTCTCCAAACCAGCTGTCGAGGGCAGCGTCTTCCATTGCACCGACACCAGCTGGGAGGCCTCCCGCGGCAACGGCTATGTCCGCGTCCGCGTGGGAGCCGGTATGCGCTGGGACGACTTCGTAAAGCTCTGCGTCGACAACGAGTGGTACGGCGCGGAGAACCTCTCCCTGATCCCGGGCGACGTGGGTGCCGCAGCCGTGCAGAACATAGGGGCCTACGGCGCCGAGGCCGGCAGTCTTGTAAGCTCTGTCGAGGTGTACGACACTGTCGAAGGGCTGCCGAGGGTGTTCTTCCCGGACGAATGCGAATATGCCTACCGCTCCAGCATCTTCAAGAAGAGCGGCAAGCGCTATTTCGTGCTGAAGGTGGTCTTCAAGCTCTCCCTGATTCCCTCGTTCTCCCTTAACTACGGCAATCTGGCCGGCAGCATCGAGGGCGAGCCGACGCTGCAGAAAGTGCGCGACGCCGTCATCGCTACAAGGCAGGCCAAGCTGCCCGACCCCGAGGTAATCGGCAGCGCAGGCAGCTTCTTCATGAACCCGGTGGTGAGCGAAGAAACCTTCGCCGCCCTGCAGGCCCGCTATCCCGACATGCCGCACTACCCGGCCGCCGGCGGGGTGAAGCTATCTGCAGGCTGGCTCATCGACCGCAGTGGCTGCAAGAGCATGACCGTTGGTGACGCCGGGGTATACGAGAAGCACGCCCTGATCCTGGTAAACCGCGGGCACGCCACCGCCGCCGACATCATCCGCCTGGCGGAAGATATCACGG
Organism: Bacteroidales bacterium; assembly: GCA_017617655.1. Taxonomy (GTDB): domain Bacteria; phylum Bacteroidota; class Bacteroidia; order Bacteroidales; family UBA932; genus Equibacterium. The sequence goes on along the minus strand of JAFZVU010000080.1, from coordinate 25,016 downwards.
CGAAAGTTGAATCTGTCTTCGGAGTAAGGCTGCAGCCCGAAGTGGAGACTGTCTAATTGACTCTCGGTTTTACGTACTGCTTAAGGATATGGAACGCAGGGTCCGCCATGGCCCCGTGGCTGTATCCGTCGAGCTCATAGATATAGGTCTGCTCGTGGCCTATGAGTTTCATCATCCTCCACATATAGGCATTCTCCTCGTAGCGGCCGTAGAGCTCCAGCTCGCGGTCGCCGGACACGATTACGTAGGGCGGACCGTCGGCACGGACATGGGCAATCGGCGCAGTGTCATCTATGGTCGGGACATAGGGGCTGCCGCCGTGGCGGGTGCGGTATTCATAGTGGGTCATCACCTGGCCGCTGAAGGGGATCAGAGCCGCGATGCGGTCGGCGTCTATGCCGTATTTCGAGAGATATGCCTTGTCGAGGCCAATCATGCTGGTGAGATATCCTCCCGCAGAGTGGCCGCTGACATAGATGTTTTCAGGGTCGCCGCCGTATTTCTTTATGTTGTTGAACACCCACGCCACAGCTGCCGCGGCATCGTCGATGCACTGGGTCACCTCGACCTTAGGCATCAGGCGGTAGTTGGCCGCCACCACAACATAGCCGCAGTCCTTAAGCTGCTCGGGGATGAACTTGTTGCCGGAAGTCAGGCCGCCGCCGTGGAACCACACTATCACCGGGCATTCTGTCATCTTGGTCGGATAGTACACGTCGAGGACGCATCTGTCGAGCGAATATGCATCGGTATTCTGGGAGTAGAAGATGTTGTCGGCGGTAAGATATTCCGCTTTGGCCTGCTGGCGGCGCTGTGCACGCTCGTTGCGCTGTGCGAAAGCGGTGGTCACAGTCAGGACAGCCACAAGGCAAAGGAGCAATTTCTTCATGTATGCTAGTGATTTCGGTTTGTTACAAATATACTTATTTTGTTAATTTTGTAGTAACAGACAAACCCTCGACTATGTTCACAGAAGACAAAAAACTTTACGTGGCCCACAGTGACAACGGCCCGATCTATATCAACGGAGAAATGGCAAACAGGCACGGCCTTATCGCTGGTGCAACCGGCACCGGAAAGACCGTCACCCTGCAGGTTATAGCAGAAACATTCTCGCAGGCAGGTGTGCCCTGCTTCATGGCCGATATGAAAGGCGACCTTTCCGGCATCAGCCAGGCCGGCAAGATGTCCGGCTTCATCCAGAAGCGCTGCCCCGAGTTCGGCATCGAAGACCCCAAGTTCGCAGGCAACCCCACCCGTTTCTACGACGTGTTCGGAGAGCAGGGTTTCCCCATGCGCACCACCGTGTCTGCGATGGGCCCCCAGCTGCTGTCCCGCATCCTCGACCTCAACGACACCCAGGAAGGCGTGCTGAACATCCTTTTCAGGATCGCTGACGACGCCAAGCTGCTGCTCCTCGACCTCAAGGACCTGCGCATGATGCTGGACTTCATCGGCAAGAACGCCGACAGCTTCACCACCAAATACGGCAACATCTCCACCGCCAGCGTCGGCGCCATCCAGCGCGCTATCCTTACCCTCGAGAACCAGGGCGGAGAGCAGTTCTTCGGCGAGCCTGCCTTCAGCGTGGAAGACCTTATCGACACCGAGAACGGCCGCGGCGTGATGAACGTGCTGGTGGCCGACAAGCTGATGCTCCAGCCGAAGCTCTATTCTACCTTCCTGCTGTGGCTCATCACCGAGCTGTACGCCAAGATGCCCGAGGTAGGCGACATGGAGCTGCCCAAGCTGGTGTTCTTCTTCGACGAGGCCCACACCCTCTTCGAGGGCACGTCAAAGGCTCTTACCGACAAGATTGAGCAGGTTATCCGCCTCATCCGTTCGAAGGGCGTCGGTGTCTACTTCGTGACCCAGGCTCCCACCGACCTTCCGGACAATGTGCTGGGTCAGCTCGGTAACCGCGTGCAGCATGCTCTGAGAGCATACACTCCGAAGGACCAGAAGGTAGTCCGCACAGTAGCCGACACCTTCCGCGCCAACCCCGCTTTCAAGACAGCCGACGTAATCACCGAACTCTCTACCGGTGAGGCTCTGGTTTCTTTCCTCGACGAGAAGGGTGCACCTTCAGTCGTAGAGCGCGCCAAGATCCTCTTCCCGCTGAGCCAGATCGGCGCCATCAGTGACGGCCAGAGGCTCGACGTGCAGAACGCAGCCCCGGCGAGAATAAAAGAATATAAATCTGTAATCGACCGCGAGAGCGCATACGAGGTCCTGACCGCACAGTATGAGGCCCAGGCCCGCGAGGAGGAGAAAGCCCTCGCCAAGAAAGAGAAGGAAGAAGCCAAGGCCGCCAAGGAGAAAGAGAAAGCCGCTGCCAACAAGAAGAAGAGCAGCAAGGGCCTCAACCGCACCATCCTCGGCACTCTGGCCACGGCTGCAGCCACCACCTTCGCCCGCAGCCTCGCCAATTCTGCCGCTAAATCCATAACCACCGGTTCGAAGAAGAAGACCTCGTCGTCATCTTCAAAATCTTCTACCGCAAAGAAGACCACCTCTACAAAGAAGACCGGCGGCACGGCACTGGAGAAGGCCACCAAATCGGCAGCCAACACAGTCACCCGCACCATCACCAACGAGGTGCTCAAATCTATCCTTAACGGGAGATAGCCTCTATCCAGCCTTCCAGGCCGGCTGAAACATCTTCAGGAACGATATCCAGCGCAGCGGCGGCAAACACCGTCAGCTGGAGTCGTTTTGCTTCTTCGAGACAGATGCCGCGGCTACGCATGTAGAACAGCTCGTCGTCGTCCATGCGGCCCACCGTAGCTCCGTGGGTGCAGACCACGTCGTCGGCATAAATCTCAAGCTGAGGCTTCGCATTGGCCCTCGCCTCTTCGGTCAGCAGCAGGTTATGGCACTGCTGGCGGGCGTCGGTCTTCTGGGCGTCCGGGGCCACTTTGATCAGGCCGAAGAAATCGCTGCGGGCGCTGCCGCCCTCTATGCCTTTAAAAATCTGCTCCGATGTACACTCCCCCACTTCGTGGTTCATACGCACATCGAAACGCACGTCGGCATTCCCGCCAATCAGCCAGAGACCCCGCAGGCGGCAGTTTGCGCCGCGGCCGGTGAGGTTTATGGTAAGGCTGTTGCTCACGTGGACATCCCCCAGCACTATGAAGGCCAGCTCCAGACTGGCGTCTTCCCCGACGGTGATCTCCACCGGGAATTCGCCGCCTGTGCGCTGCATCACCAGCCAGCTCTTAGCAGAGCCGTCTTCGATGTGCAGCTTCATGCCGCCTTGCCTGAGTTCAAGAGTCTCCATCCTACAGTTTGCCGGTTATCCAGTCGTAGCCGCGCTCCTCAATCTCGCGGGCAAGATCCTTGCCGCCGGTCAGCACGATACGACCTTTATATAATACGTGTATGAAATCGGGAACTATATAGTCGAGCAGACGCTGGTAGTGAGTAATCAGGATGGTGGCGTTGTCGCTGCGGCGCAGCTTGTCGACACCCGTACCCACGATGCGCAGGGCGTCCACGTCAAGGCCTGAGTCGGACTCGTCGAGGATGGCCAGCTTCGGGTCGAGCATAGCCATCTGGAAGACTTCGTTGCGCTTCTTCTCGCCGCCTGAGAAGCCGGCGTTCACAGCACGGGACGAGAAGCTCGCGTCCATCTCCACCAGAGCCATCTTCTCTTTCATCATGCGGAGGAACTCCACTGCCGTAACGGGAGGCAGGCCGCGCTGCTTGCGGTGCTCGTTGACGGCGGCTTTCATGAAGTTGGCGTTCGACAGGCCGGGGATCTCGACAGGATACTGGAAGCCAAGGAATATGCCTTTCCACGAGCGCTCCTCAGGGCTGGCAGGGATAAGGTCCTCGCCTTCGAAGCTTATGCTGCCTGCGGTCACGGTTATGTTGTCCCTTCCCGCAAGGGTGGCTGCCAGGGTGCTCTTGCCGGCGCCGTTGGGGCCCATTATGGCATGCACCTGCCCGGCCTTCACCTGGAGGTCGATGCCCTTGAGTATTTCTTTTTCGCCCACGCTGGCATGGAGGCCGCGGATGTCGAGCAATATGTCGTTGTCTGCCATATACAGATATTATTATGCGTTCTTGTTATAAAGTTTCCCCCAGTTGCGCAGCGAGATTATGCCGTTTATCAGGTAGAGCCCGCAAACTATCGGCATGAACACGTTGCCCACCGAGATGTGCAGGGCCATCTGCGTTACGTTCACTATCAGCCAGGCCACCCAGCAGTCCCACTTCTTCTGGGCCGACAGGAACTGGGCCATCAGGATCAGCACAGTCACACAGGAGTCGAGGTAGGGATGCGGGTCGGCGGGGAACAGGCGGTTCAGCAGCCAGCCCCATGCGAAGGCAATCACGAACACTGCCAGCACGCAGAACACCCTCTCCGTCCAGCTGAGCATGGTCACCTTCAGCGCGCTGCTGTCGGCCGAGCTCTTCTCGTCCTCGCGAGGGTGGGTCCAACGGTAGTGGCCCATTATGTTGATGGCCAGCGACACTGGCTGCAGCATCAGCGACGCCAGCAGGTTCTTCTGCCAGAACAGCAGGAACAGCGCAGCGGTGTAAAGGTATCCCACCCAGAAGTTGTACTTGCTGTTGCGGCCGGCCAGCACCACGCAGGTCAGGCCCAATATCGAGGAAACAAGGTCTATCCAATTCATCCTACACTGCCCTCCAGTGACAATGCCAGCAGCTTCTGCGCTTCGACGGCGAACTCCATCGGGAGCTTCGCCAGCACTTCGCGGGCATATCCGTTAACAATCAGTCCCACCGCGTCTTCTTCCGTGATGCCTCTCTGGCGGCAGTAGAAGAGCTGGTCTTCGCTTATCTTCGATGTAGTGGCTTCGTGCTCCAGCACGGCGCTTTCATTTGCACATTCTATCACAGGGAAGGTGTGGGCTCCGCATTTGTCGCCTATAAGCAGTGAGTCGCACTGCGAGTGATTTCGGGCTCCCGTGGCGTTCGGGGCCACCTTCACCAGGCCGCGGTAGCTGTTCTGGCTGTGGCCGGCCGAGATGCCCTTGCTGACAATGTTGCTCACCGTGTTCTTCCCTATGTGTATCATCTTGGTGCCGGTGTCGGCCTGCTGCCAGTTGTTGGTCAGGGCTACCGAATAGAATTCCGACCAGGAGTTGTCGCCCTTCAGGATGGTGCTCGGGTATTTCCATGTGATAGCGCTGCCGGTCTCCACCTGGGTCCATGACAGACGGCTGCCGTCGCCCTTGCAGATGCCCCTCTTGGTCACGAAGTTGAAGATGCCGCCGTGGCCCTGGGCATCGCCGGGATACCAGTTCTGCACGGTGGAATACTTCACCTCGGCGTCTTTCTCCACCACTATCTCCACCACTGCAGCGTGCAGCTGGTTTTCATCGCGCATGGGGGCGGTGCAGCCCTCCAGGTAGCTTACATACGAACCTTCGTCGGCCACTATCAGCGTGCGCTCGAACTGGCCTGTGCCGCGGGCGTTGATGCGGAAGTAGCTCGAAAGCTCCATGGGACAGCGTACGCCCTTCGGGATGTAGCAGAACGAGCCGTCGCTGAAGACTGCGGAGTTGAGGGCGGCGTAGAAATTGTCGCCGGAAGGCACCACGCTCGCCAGATATTTCTTTACGAGTTCCGGATAGTCTCGTACGGCTTCGCTGAATGAGCAGAAGATAATGCCTTTCTCCGCCAGGGTCTTCTTGAACGTGGTCTTGACAGACACAGAGTCGAACACAGCGTCCACGGCCACGCCGCTAAGCACATCCCTTTCGTGCAGGGGTATGCCCAGCTTGTCGAAGGTCTTGTAAAGCTCGGGGTCTATCTCGTCGCGGCTCTTCGGCTTGCGAGGAGCTGCGAAGTAGATAATGTCCTGGAAATCTATGGGCGGGATGCGCAGATGGCCCCAGGTCGGCAGCTTCATCTTCTGCCATTTGCGGAAGGCCTCCAGGCGGAACTCGAGCAGCCATTCCGGCTCTTCCTTCAGGGCGGAGATCTGGCGGATTATGTCTTCGTTAAGACCTTTCTCGAGCAGATGCTGCTCGATGTTGGTCTCGAAACCTTCGGCATATTCCTTACCGGTGAAGTCCTTAATTATCTGCTCATTTTTACCCATAGAGGGGCAAAGTTAATTGTTTTACATTATTTTTGTGAAAAATCATTCTTATGGCAGAGAAGGATAAAAAGCGCACTGAATTTTCCCAGATAGGCCGTGCTGCGGCTCTCGAGGCTCTTTTCAAGGACAGCGGGTTTGAAAACAAACCGGCTCCGCTGGGCAGCGGAGAGTTCTTCGCCCACAAGGTAATGAGCGAGGGCGTCGACTTCGACCTGGTCTACAATCCCCTGCGCCATCTCGGCTACAAAGCCGTGCTGAACGTTCTCGGAGAGGTCTATGCCGCCTTCTACCGCCCGACCGCCCTGTCGGTGGTGCTCGGCATCTCTGCCCGCTTCTGCCTTGAAGACGTTGCGGAGCTCTGGGAGGGCGTGGTAGCCGCAGCGAAGGAACATTCGCTGAAGAGCCTTTCTCTGGAACTCAACCCTTCTGTGAACGGCCTCAATATCAGCCTCGGTGCCTTCGGAAGCCAGAAGAAGAAGGTGCTCGACTCGCGCCCCGCGGCCAAGTCGATGGATCTGATCTGCCTGTCCGGCAATGTCGGCGCGGCCTATATGGGCCAGCATGTCCTTGAAAGGGAGAAGGCTTCGTTCGTGGCGGCCGCAGAGGGCAAGCAGCCCGACCTCAGTAAATACAAATATATATTGGCCCAGTATCTCTGCCCCGAGGTCCAGGCCAATACCATAGACCGCTTCCTTGAGCAGGGCATCGTGCCTTCCGCCGGAGCCTTCGTCACAAAGGGCCTGGCAGAGGCTGTGAAGAAGCTTAGTGCAGCCACCGGCCTCGGCGCCAAGGTGTATGTCGACAAGATTCCTATCTCTTCGCATACCTTCGACATGGCCGAGGATATCAACATGGATGTATTCACGGCAGCTATGAACGGGGGCGACGACTACCGCCTTCTTTTCACCGTCCCGATCGACAAACATGAGGTCCTGAGCAAGGAAATACAGACTTACGACATAATAGGACACCTCTGCAAACCTGACGTAGGATGCCAGCTGGTAACGCCCGAAGGAGCGGAAATTGAAATAAAAGCTCTGTAAACAGAAAAATTTTGCCCCTCAGTGCAACGTTCCGGAACTGTTTTGCATCATTAATACAGGTTTAGGTTTTAGTACACGAGAAGGGGCTCGATTCTGGCAGAGGATCGGCCTCTTTTTTTTTGTCACATGGATGACGATATAAGATATATGAAACTCGCGCTGGACCAGGCGCACGCCGCCCTTGAGCGCAAGGAAGTGCCCATCGGCTGCGTAGTGGTATGCAACGGGCAAGTCATAGCCCGGGCACACAACCTGACCCTGCCCCTCCACGACCCGACAGCCCACGCCGAGATGCAGGCCATCACGATGGCTTGCGACTACCTTGGCGGCCGCTACCTCACCGACTGCACCATTTATGTGACCATCGAGCCCTGTCCTATGTGCGCCGCCGCAATGGCCTGGGCCCAGCTCGGCAGACTCGTCTGGGGCGCCGACGACCCCAAGCGAGGCTTCACGCTCTTCACCCCCTCGCTGCTCCATCCCAAGACCCAATACACCAAAGGCGTCCTCGGACAAGAATGCAGCACCATCGTCACAGAATTCTTCAAATCAAAAAGATAGAATTTAGCAAATAGTAAAATCTTTGTATATTTGCCGCGGCACTGAGATATGGTGTAATGGTAGCACTACAGATTTTGGTTCTGTCTGTCGAGGTTCGAATCCTCGTATCTCAACACATTTAATTATATGGCACTTTTCCTTACTAAAGAACTAGACAACGGCGCATCGATTTACGTGTGGGACATCACAGAAACCGAGGAAGAACTACTTGCAATGGGCTCGATCCCGAGCGAAGAGCTTGAAGAGCTGAGCCTGCTGCGCAGTGAAGCCCGCCGCAAGGAGAAACTGGCCGAAAGGGCGCTTCTCAACACAATCTTCGAGGACAAAGTGTATCTGGGCCACCACGACAACGGCAAACCCTATCTCCAGAATTCCGCCCAGGAGCTCAGCATCTCCCACAGCGGCCGCTTCGTGGCAATAATCACCCATCCCAGCGAAGACCTCGGCATCGACATCGAATGTCTCGACCGCGACTTCTCAGCCGTCGAGGCCAAAGCCCTGTCTGAAGACGAGATCGACGACCTCCCGGACAACAAGCGCAACCTGCAGCTCGCCATCTACTGGTGCGCCAAGGAAGCCCTTTTCAAGAGAATGTCCCTTATGGAAGTCGACTTCGCCGAGCAGATCGAGGTGGAGAAATTCCGCGCCCACGACGAAGGCTGGCTCGAAGCCACATTCTACCACAAAGACGGCACAGAAGACGAATTCGAGCTCGAATACATGGTTTTCGAGAACTATGTGATGGTCTGGATCGTGGGATAGTCCTGAATTTCAGGCAATAATTTTTGCTATTTGTTAATTTAATTGTACATTTGCAGCCCCGCAAAAATGCGCGGGGCTTATAATTAATTAATATATAACAATTTATCTATGCCTGGATTAATTGGAAAGAAAGTCGGAATGACTTCGTTCTTCGATGCAGACGGAAAAAACATCCCCTGCACCGTTATTGAGGCTGGACCGTGTGTTGTTACGCAGATTCGTACAGTAGAAAAAGATGGTTATGCCGCTGTACAACTTGCCTATGACGAAATTTCAGAGAAACACGCCAGCAAGGCCCTCCAGGGCCATTTCAAAAAGGCAGGAACCACTCCCAAACGCAAACTTGTCGAGTTCAAGGGTTTTGACACGACTAAGGTGAATTTGGGCGACACTATCACCGTTGGTGACCTCGATCTTAACGACGGGGAAATCGACTGGGTTGACGTAACAGGTATTTCCAAAGGCAAGGGTTTCCAGGGCGTTGTTAAGCGTCATGGTTTCCAGGGTGTCGGCGGTGTTACCCACGGTCAGCACAACAGACTCCGCAAGCCGGGTTCTCTGGGTGCATCATCATGGCCTTCAAGGGTATTCCCTGGTATGAGGATGGGTGGCCACATGGGTGGCGACCGCGTCAAGGTACAGAATCTTCAGGTGATGAAAGTCGTCCCTGAGAGCAATCTCCTTATCCTTAAGGGTTCTGTTCCTGGTGCAAAAGGTTCATATGTAATTGTGGAGGATTAACGTCTTATGAAATTAGCAGTATACAAAATCGACGGATCTGCTTCTGGTAAGGAAGCCATCCTTGACGATTCAATCTTCGCGATTGAACCCAACGATCATGCTATTTATCTTGACGTGAAACAATACCTCGCTGACCAGCGTCAGGGCACTCACAAGTCTAAAGAGCGCTGGGAAGTTGCACACAGCACCAAGAAAATGGGTCGCCAGAAAGGCGGCGGCGGTGCGCGTCATGGTAGCATCAAGGCTAACATCTACGTAGGTGGCGGTCGTGTATTCGGTCCCAAACCCCGTGATTACAGCTTCAAGCTCAACAAGAAGGTTAAACAGCTGGCACGTTTCTCTGCCCTGACTTACAAGGCTCAGGAAAATGCCATCACCATGGTTGAACCTTTCGCAATGGAAGCCCCCAAGACTAAAGATTTCATCAAGATTCTCGATGCAATCAAGGCTAACGGCCGCAAGACTCTCGTGGTGCTCCCTGAAAATTCAAACAACATTTACTTATCGTCTCGCAATCTTCCTGAGGTTAAAGTCATCACTGTTGACGAAATCAACACTTACGCCATCATGAATGCAAATCATGTGGTAATGGTTGACGGAGTTCAGGATATCCTTGTTGAAAGACGCAAATAATTTGAGCGATGGGAATATTAATTAAGCCAGTTGTAACTGAAAAGATGACGGTTCTAGGCGATAAGATGAACCGTTACGGTTTTATAGTTGACCGCGACGCCAACAAGGTGGAGATCAAGAAAGCGGTCGAGCAGATGTATGGTGTCTCTGTATTGGCAGTCAATACCGTTAGATACCATGGTAAGATTAAAAGCCGCTATACAAAAGCAGGTATGTTGACAGGCCGCACTAATAACTACAAGAAAGCGTTCGTGACTTTGGCCGCAGATGATAAAATAGATTTCTACAGTAACATTTAAGGTCATGGCAGTTCGTAAATTCAAACCGGTAACTCCCGGTCAGAGAAATAAAGTTATCAGTGCATACGACGATATCACTTGCACTACTCCCGAGAAATCCCTCCTGAAGCCCCTCCGCAAGAGCGGTGGCCGCAACAATCAGGGTAAGATGACAATGCGTTACATCGGTGGTGGACACAAACAGATGTACCGTGTTGTAGATTTCCTTCGCGATAAAGACAAATATTCTGCAACCGTTAAAACCATCGAGTACGACCCGAACCGTACAGCTCGTATCGCTCTGGTACAGTATGAAGATGGCGAAAAACGTTATATCATTGCTCCGAACGGACTGAAAGTAGGTCAGAAGATTTCTTCAGGCAGCGGTGTCGCTCCCGAAATCGGAAACTCTCTTCCTCTCGGTGAAATTCCTCTGGGTACCCTCGTACACTGCATCGAGCTCCGTCCCGGCACTGGTGCCGCAATGGCCCGTTCAGCCGGTGCATACGCTCAGCTCACCGCACGTGAAGGCAACCACGCTATCCTCCGTCTCCCTTCAGGCGAGACTCGCATGGTGCTGGTTTCTTGCCGTGCTACAGTCGGCATCGTATCCAATACTGAACACAACCTCGAATCTCACGGCAAGGCTGGCCGTCGCCGTTGGCTCGGCCGTCGTCCTCACAACCGTGGTGTTGTTATGAACCCTGTTGATCACCCTATGGGTGGTGGTGAAGGTCGTGCTTCCGGCGGACATCCTCGCAGCCGCAAGGGCCTGCCGGCTAAGGGCTACAAGACTCGTAATCCCAAGAAGACCAGCAACAAGTTCATCATCGAAAGAAGAAAGAAATAACGGAATAAATTTTTTGAGAAATTATGAGTCGTTCACTTAGAAAAGGTCCCTACATTCAGGAAGCTCTCGAAAAAAGGGTTCTCGCTATGAATGAGGGTACAATGAAAAAAGAAGTAATCAAGACCTGGTCGCGTGCAAGCATGATTTCACCTGACTTTGTCGGCCACACTATCGCAGTGCATAACGGTAACAGATTTATTCCGGTGTATGTAACTGAAAACATGGTCGGTCACAAGCTCGGCGAGTTTGCTCCTACACGTACATTCAGAGGTCATAGTGGTAACCGTTAATAAATAGACTACTATGGGAGCAAGAAAAAGAGAAATGGCCGAAAGGCAGAAAGAAATAAAGAAGCAGACAGCTATCGCGAAGCTGAATGACGTCCCTACTTCACCGCGCAAGTCACGCCTCGTTGCTGACATGGTCCGCGGCATGGAAGTCAATCACGCTCTCGATGTGCTCAAATACTCTAAGAAAGAGGCTTCTAACCGTCTGAGCAAGCTTCTTCGCAGCGCTATCGCCAACTGGGAAGCCAAAAACGAAGACAGCCGTAAAGAACTTGAGAACGGCAACGTGTACATCAAGACCATCATGGTCAACGAAGGCCGCACGCTGAAACGCATCCGCACCGCCCCTCAGGGTCGTGCAGCACGCATCCGCAAGCGCAGCAACCATGTCACCATCGTTCTCGATACCAAGAAACAACCAGTTAAGGAGGAAGAATAATAATTATGGGACAAAAAACTAATCCTATCAGCAACCGTATTGGTATTATCCGTGGTTGGGACTCCAACTGGTGTGGTAATTACCCTGAAAGAATCCAGGATGACGCAAAGATCCGCGAGTACCTCAACGCCCGTCTGGCAAAGGCCAGCCTGAGCAAGATCGTCATCGAGCGCACTTTGAAGGTCATCACTGTTACTATCCACACCGCTCGTCCGGGCTTCATAATCGGCAAGGGCGGTCAGGAAGTAGACAAGCTGAAAGAAGAACTCCGCAAGGTTTGCGGTAAGGATGTCCAGATCAACATCTTCGAGGTTAAGCGCCCCGAGGTTGACGCCAACATCGTTGCCAACAACATTGCCGGTCAGGTTGAGGGCCGCGTTTCATACCGCCGTGCCATCAAGATGGCCATCGCTTCTACCATGAGGGTAGGTGCAGAAGGCATCAAGGTTCTCATCAGCGGTCGTCTGGGCGGCGCCGAAATGGCTCGCAGCGAGCTCTACAAAGAGGGTCGTACTCCTCTTCACACCTTCCGCGCTGATATCGACTACGCTCTGGCCGAGGCTCACACCAAGGTCGGCGTTCTCGGAGTGAAAGTGTGGATCTGCAACGGTGAAGTTTACGGCAAACGTGACCTCAGCCCGAACGCAGGCGTGTCTGCATCAGCAGCAGCCAGCTCAGATCGTGGCGGCGAGCGTCGTGAGCGTCGTGGCGGTGACCGTCGCGGCGGTGACCGTCGCGGCCCGCGTCGTGATTCACGCAGGGAAGCATAACCTGTTTCGATACACAAGAGAAAAAGGAAGCACTTCGCGGTGCTTCCTTTTTTTTGCCTTGGTCAGCAAGAACAGCCGGAAATGTGCTGACCGTGGCACGTTTTTCTGCAAATCTGGTGCTTTTGCCGCCTTGGTCAGCAAGAACAGCCGGAAATGTGCTGACCGTGGCACGTTTTTTCGCAAATCTGGCGCTTTTGCCGCCTTGGTCAGCAAGAACGGGCGGAAATGTGCTGACCGTGGCAGTGCTTCAAAGACGGTTTCGGCAGGTGTAGGGGAAAACGCGCCTATCGTCCCATCTTCGGGGACGGTAGGAGCACTTTGGGGGGGAAAACGCGCCTATCGTCCCATCTTCGGGGACGGTAGGAGCACTTTGGGGGGGAAAACGCGCCTATCGTCCCATCTTCGGGGACGGTAGGAGCATTTGGGAGGGTGCCAGCTTCCACGGTATGCGAGTATAGTCCGTTGGTTACATACCAAGGAGCTGTTTTCCGGCAAATACGCACAAATGCACTCCGCAGTATGGGGGTCTACGCCGATATAGCCATACTGCGGAACAGTTATTTTAGGATGATGTCGATTCGATAATCCACAAAAACAGTATTCCAAGCTTTTCCGAAATTTTCGAAGTGCTCTACTCTTACTTTTTTTTCTGGAATATACTCATGTCCTTCATATACAAGTTTTGTGCACATAGCCAACCATTCTTCTCCCCTTTTCTCTGCACCTTCATCCCAGTAAGTTGCAAACTCATGGATTTCGTCATCGCCGAAGATAGTGGGACATGTTATATTAAGGGTTAGGTCTTGAACGTCTTCTCCCCAAGTATTTATATACGTAGCCTCACTATGTACAACGTACCACGGCGAATCGGGTTGACCATATTGAGATGCTGTGCAATACTTGACATGATCTCCAGGAAGAATAGCCTCTGGGTTCGTTTTGTTGTAAGTATATGTGGCATTATCAAAACAATCTGGCGGGTTTGAATAGATGACATCTAAATGTAATTTATCTGGATTAATATATTCCGCCCAATGAGATGCGTCGGGATTACTGTCCCATTGCTCTTCGGCCAACGGTGCAACTAAATCTTTCCCTTCCGTATCTTTGAAACTTATTGCAAGCGTGTATTTCCACGCAGGGCCAAAAGTATTGTTGAATTCATAATTTCCGGTTCTAATAAGTGAGTCTAAAGAGAACGAGAATTCTCCTTCCTGAGAAGGACCACCCAATTCATGACCACATGAAGACAAAGAACAAACAATTATAAATGACAATAGTATATGAAATATCGTTTTCATGACAATATGTATTGTTATTAAGATGCATTTGTTTTTATGGATATGAAATGAAAATATCTTGTCTAGAGTATTGGTAGTCACAACCTGATGAAAAAGCATTATCAATATACCAATCATCATAGTCTCCGTCTTCTGCACCAAATTTCATATGATAATAGGGTATGACTATGCCGCCCTCGGTTCCCGGGTTACTTATTGTATACATTCCTTGAGTGAAAGTGCCGGCACCATAGGGTTGGTTTTCTGTAAAGAAAGTAATGTAGTTGTATATATACTGCTTGACTCCATCACAAACCCATGCATGTCCACCTCCATCTGAATTAACTCCTAACATCAACACGGGTTTTCCTCCTTGTGAAATCTGACTGAAAGCAGATGAAGCGTTATGGCTTTGCAATGAGGCGGTATATCCCAAATTCTGCATGCCATTTTTAATCTGATTTGAAGTTGCACCGCTATCATAATTCGCATAATCAATACCCGGGATATAACTTGCTATATATTGGATAAAATGAGGCTGACGTGTTGTTGAGGAATTATCTGGATAGTCGGCTATCTCGCTCCAATAAAATGTCGTCGTACCCCATTGAAGAGGATATGTAGGGGCGTGCTCATAGTATTTTACTATCTGTGCAGCTGCGATTACAGCACATCCTGCAGGACAATTAGGTGGACATAAATCGTTGAACGGAGACCTTTGATACCAGCAATATGTATCAAGTAGTGGACCCACGGGGGTGGTATAATATGGAGTATTTTTATATCCTATGACTGTTTCATTTAACGCCGAGTGATTTTGTGTGGCAGAGTAGCATATATCATCATAATAATCCGATAGCCCAGCATCCTCGAATAGCTGTTCCACAAATGAGACAGGAAGGAAAGTCCACCCTTGACTGCCATATAAAGCTTGCAACGCGTCAATCCGATCCCAGCAATAATCCTCGCCGGTGCTGCGGGTTTGGGGTCTGCGGGTGGCGAGAATCTCCTGCGTCGGGTCAACGTAGGTGCCGGCATAGCTTGCCCACATGTTCTGCATCTGGGTTTTTGTTGCTTCATCGAGCGAACTACTGTTCTTGATGCTAACTATCGTTTCGTCAAGCCAGACATCCACAGGACCCATGTCTTCTTGCAGCACAAAAGAATTCTTGTCTGAGTATGCCAGCACAGGGTAATAGTTCCTTGTTGCACTTACGATGACAAAACCTCCACCTTCATAATTGAAAACATACATCAGGTTCTGTCCGTCTTCTCTGACAGTGGATGATGAACTGACACGCTTCGCATTTGCACTCTTTGTCTGGAAAATATCACTACCAGCCTCAGAACGCAAGAACATGTCTGCAACTCCCTGTGCCTCCTGATGAGTGACATTGAGGCTGTGTGCATTGGTCATGTCTTTAGTTGCAACTGATTCGTTATCAAAACCGACAGTGTCAATCCTGTTGCACGAAAACAGCAGCATTACTATGCATATCAATACCGCGAGATAATTAAACAGATTTTTCATAGCGTTTATTCTTTTGGGTTGAAATCTTTTTCTATATAAAGAACTGCACAACCCACAAATGACTGCGTCAGATGATATTAAATTTTGCACACATATTATTCTGATATATGATCCCAGTTGTCTCGGAGAAATCTTTCTAAGTCAGTCACATTTTCGTCTTGAATCCGTTGCATTGTCCTACTGCCTACACAGATTACAAGCAATTCTCCATAGAACAAATAGCCTGGCTGTCTTTCATATTCTGCACGTATTTTATAAGCACCGTAATCGTTGCATTGCAGACTATACGTCTGCGTTGCTTTGTTGATGGTAGTAAACGTAAAGGGAGTTTGGCTGGGATTAACTATGAATGAAGCCGTCACATCATAATCATAAGGATCGGCCTCTTCATCGATATTTGAGATAGAGTAATAATTTGTTGTGCCCGGCAATACTACCGTCGTGCCAGTAAAGTTTATATAATTAGATGGGAAATATCTTGTTTTATAGTAGTGCATTTCTGTGGTAAAATATGGACAATCTGTTTTACTATGCTGCATTAATGGCCCATTCCTCCACTTAGAAATATAATCTCCTGATGGGGTAATACGGGCAGAGTGTGATTGTAGAGGAGAAGATTGCATATATGTCGCTTTTGTTGAGTTATATTCGTACCACTCTTCATAATAATCATACGTCCAATAATAATGCAACTGTGAGGTGTATGGATTTAAATGACTCTCCAACCAGATATTATTTGAAGGATCATCGGAATACCAAGCATAGCTATGGCAATTGTATACATTTGATGCTGGTCTCAAAACAGTAGCATCAGAATATTGCATGGCAGCTTCGCGAGTAATGCTATCTATATCTGATTGAGACATCTCAGGATAAAGGTAACCTACTAATTCGTGCCCCAAAGGAGTATAAATCGTTGTTGTTGGTGTTCTATACCCAGATGGAGAACTATTCTGAAGACAATTCTTAATAGCAACTAAAGGAGTCATAAAAAAATCACTGAATATCTCTTTTTGAGAAGACTCCTCTAGTATTTTATCTTCAACTACCTTTAGAAGGATTTGGCCACTATTGATGTCAATAGATTTCGTAGTTATTTCAAATAACAGAAGGTACCCTAAGAACATCTCATCTTTATACGAAAGAACTATACGAGAGTTCTGTGAATCCACGTTATCATCAGTTATTATTGTGCTTTTCGAATATAAATCTGTCAACTCTGATATTGCATCATCTCTGGACTGAAGTTCTTGGTGCAAGTGGCTATAGTCAATAATAATTTGTACTGCGGTCAGAGGGTTGTCATAAGCGAATATCAAATAATTAAGCGGGTATTTGGCAATTGATTCAACCAATGCTTTTGTTGATAACCGGGTTGTGATGCTTTCGGGGACATCACATGCTTGAAAACGTTCCTCCAAACTACCGATTTTTGACCATGCCATGAAATTCGTTTCTGTAAGGAATGTTACTGTACTGTCTACTTTCGGAGCAGACGACTTGGTGACAATATCATTAACAACGGCCATTTCTGCTGGTACAAAGTCCGAAACTTGGAGTTTGCTTTGGCAACCGACAAGAGCAATTATCAAAAAAATTATCGTGGTATGCTTTTTCATGGTTATAATAAGAATCAAAAATCGAATCGAAGGCCGGCGTTCAAGGAGACGCCAAAAGGATGTTCTGTGCGGTAAGTGACAAGATCTGTTTGGGTCAAGTACCAAGACAGTTCCGGCTGGAGATAGAGACTCGTATTGTTCCATATCCGGTATTGTACGCCGCCAAAGGCCTCTACAGACCATTGGAGGCGGGGCTCCTCGCATTTTAGATTTCCATAACTTGCGGAAATGCATTTTTCTGCCTTGCCACCCAGGCCGGCGTAGACCTCCCAATGATGGTTTGACCAGAGCCGTGCATCGAACCGCAGCGGTATGCCAATGAAATGAAGACGTTGATCAACGTTGGCCATGATTGATGACGCAACGGAATGAAGATATGAGTATTCTACACCGCTCCCGATGCCAAGCCATGGCAACAACTCGAGTCGTACCTGCAGTCCGGCAGTAATAGGGAAGTCGTGATGATACTGCCCTATTTCAGTGGGAGAAACAGGTAATTGCCCATAATTGCTGGCCATATAATGATAATAATACTTACTGGTGTTAGATACACTGGACTTGACGGAAGGAGTTTCACCTGGGGCGCAATTCAGATATGTCAGTCCTGCAAAATAAGGAGCCGCTTGCGCCGGGATTCCTTTATCTTGCTGTACTGGTTTTGTGCCGGCACCAAGGCTGACAGAAATACGATGCTTTTTCTGTTGCTCCGGTTCGGCATCGGCCAGCAGGTCTGCGAAGGGATCGTCCAGAGACTGGCGGTAGGTGGGTTGTTCGGAGCCTGACGGTTCTTCGGTCTGTTGTCCGGATGTGGGTTGTTTTGCGTTATTATCTCCCGAAGGAAGCTGCTGGTGGCTGGTTGTGCTATCAAAGGTGGCAGTATGTTCTCCGGCTGGTTGGGCCGGCATGATGGCTTGCGCAGCTTTGTGGGTTGACTGGACTGCCACGGGCTTGCTGGCCGGACTGGCTGTCTGCACGGCATCTATTGGATCTTCGACATTCGTGTCGGAAGGAAAAACTGTGGGGGCAGTTGTTTCGGAAACAGCGATAATGTCCCCAGAGGAAGGATGAGTCTTCTGCCAGGGACTCCAGATAAGCAGCCCGACTGCGATTGGCAGCAGGAAGGAGGCGGCAATGGCAGCGCGGCGCAGCAATATGGGGCGGTGCAGGCTTCGGTTGATGGCATCCCATCCGGCCTCTGGCGGAGCTCCGGCATCCAAGAGGTATTTTTCCTTGATGACCTCTATCCAATCATTATCATTTTTATGCTCCATGTTTCCTCCTTGCGTATTTATAACTATGATTACTATGAATTACTGCGTGTTGTTTTCAAAATATTTTTTGATGGCGACGGCAAGCGAGGCGCGGGCCCTTGCCAAATTGGCCGAAGAACTCTTTTCTTTGATTCCGAGAAGCGAAGCTATCTCCTTGTGAGAAAGATTGTCTATGCAGTAGAGTTTGAAGACGGTCCGGTAGCCTTCCGGCAGGGCCTCGATCATATCTTTGAGCACATCAAAAGAGATGGCCTCTGTTTCCTCCCGACCGGGTTCGTCCGTTGCTACATCAACCAAATCCTCCACATCCATTATCTCGCTGGCCAGCCTCTTCTTCAACTTGGCTGAGTCAAAAGCCATATTGATGGCCACCCGTGACATCCAGGAATAAAGCGAACCGGGTTGCGTCCAGACAAAACGGTCGATGACACGGAATATCTTGATGAAGGCATCCTGCATCAGGTCATCCGCTTCGGCCGCATTGGCAGTATAGCGACGGCAAAGCGCGCGCATCCGCGAGCCGTACGTCAAGTACAGCTCCTTGCGCGCAGCATCGACGCCCTGTGCACAGAGCCTGGCCAGTTCCTGTTCGGTCATATAATCATATAACTGCTATAATCCGAAAATACTGCGTCTAAGTTCACAATAACTTTTCAATTTCCGCACTGATCCAACAATTCTAACAATCGCACGCAGTATTTTACCGAAGCCGCAGTTATTATGGTAGAAAAACAAGTAAATTAGCAGTGGACATGAAAAGGATACTCACTCTTTCCCTCTATTTGATTGCTGCAACGATGGCTTTGTCGTGCAGCAAGGATTTGTTTACGCCGGATGGCCAGGACGATTTTGAGACCACAATCGTTGATTTCCGTGACGGTACTGTCCTAAGGACCTTCGAGGTGGAAGGACAGTCACATCTTATGGCGCACAGTGCCGGCAAGATAGATTGGGATTATTTTTATCTCATCATATACTTCGACTACATAGATAATATGAAAGTTGGAGACACCCTGAACCCGTCTTTTTGTTCGTTCCGTTTGTTATTATCTGGTACTGACAGAGCCTGGGCCGACACTTATGACGGAAAAATAACCCTGGCCGCCAAAGGTGACGACTACGTCGTATTCTATTTCGACAAAGTCACATTCACGACTTACTACTATGTATATGTGATGGATGGGTATCTCCGCTGCGCGCTTAAGTAAAACCGCATAATAGGCTTTTAACAAAAAAGGGAAGCACTCCGCGGTGCTTCCCTTTTTTGTTTGGCCGCCGGCCGCGCATCCGGCGGAAGCTGCGCCCTCCGGTCCACAACTTGGACCGGTAGGAGCACTTTGAGGGGTAAAACGCGCCCTCCGGTCCATCATCTGGACCGGTAGGAGCACTTTGAGGGGCAAAACGCGCCCTCCGGTCCACAACTTGGACCGGTAGAAGCACTTTGGGGTGTAAAACGCGCCCTCCGGTCCACCGTTTGGACCGGTAGGAGCACTTTGGGGTGTAAAACGCGCCCTCCGGTCCATCACTTGGACCGGTAGGAGCACTTGGGAGGGTGCCAGATTCCACGATATGCGAGTATAGCCCGCAGGTCACATACCAAGGAGCGGTTTCCCCGGAAATACCCACAAAAACACTCCGCAGTATGGGAGTTTATGCCGATATAGCCATACCACGGGGATATTTGCGGTTACAGTAATATAGGTTTCAGAGACGGTAAGAACTGTTGAATTATGCTACTTACTTAAGATTGCAGCGGAGATACCCGTCCATTACATATACATAAAACTCTGTCGTGAAAGTGACTTTGTCGAAATAGAATACGACGTAGTCGTCACCTTTGGCGGCCAGGGTTATTTTTCCGTCATATGTATAAGTTGAAGCAAGACTGGAACTAGAAAATATCAATGAAAACCAGCAATAGGTCGGTTTCAGGACATCTCCGACTTTCATGTTGTCGATATAGTCGAAGTTCATGAAGAGCCAGAAGGCATCGTAAACCATTTTGCCCGTGCTGTGCGCTATAAGATGTGACTGTCCTTCCACCTCGAAGGTCCTTAGGACAGTACCGTCACGGAAATCAACGATCGTGGTCTCAAAATCGTCCTGGCGTGCTTGGATCTCGTCCTTTGGTTGTATCGTGGTCTTGGCGACCAACGACTTGTCAATGAGATACCCGTCCGGCGTAAACAGATCCTTGCTGCAGGACAAAGCCATCGTCGCAGCAATCAAATAGAGGGAAAGAGTCAGTATCCTTTTCATGTCCACTGCTAATTTACTTGTTTTTCTACCATAATAACTGCGGCTTCGGTAAAATACTGCGTGCGATTGTTAGAATTGTTGGATCAGTGAGGAAATTAAAAAGTTTTAATTTTAAACTATTATATATATCTTTGCCATATAAAAGCTAAATATTAAGCTCTTATGGAAGATATATATATGCTTGCCGACTCGGCAATTATCGCCAGAATAGGAGAGAGATTGAAGTCTGTTCGCCTTAAACAGAACATTACGCAGCAGACCCTGGCCGAGGAGACCTGCGTATCTCTGTCTTCGCTGAAGAAAATTGAAAAGGGCGAAATACGCTCATTCGACTCGTTCCTTCGGATTCTCCGTTCATTGGGGAAGCTGGATGTCCTCCAGCCTCTGATGGAGGAGGAGCAGCTGAGTCCTAGCGAATACTACGAACTGGTGCATTCTGCATCAGCACATCAACGCAAAAGAGCAACAAGGAAGATATGATAGATGTCGCACGAGTTAATATGTTCGACCACCTTGTGGGAACATTCCGCTGGGACCAGCGATATGAAGTGGTGCGTTTTGAATATGACCACAGCTTTGTCGGATTAGGTCTGGAGCCGTCACCACTCATGATGCCGGTACGGGAAGGGCGCATTTATTCGTTTGCCGGACTCAACAGAGATACATTCATGGGCTTGCCGGGAATGTTGGCCGATGCTCTGCCTGACAGTTACGGACGCGCTTTATTCGATCAATGGCTTTCTCTTACCGGACATACGAGCAGCAATCCGGTGGAAACGCTTTGTTTCCTGGGGAAACGTTGTATGGGTGCTCTTGAATTTGAACCCGCGATAGAGATGGATTATAATTCTCAACAGTTGTTTGAGATTAATTCTCTGGTGGAAGTCGCACGGGACGCCCTTACCCAGAAGGCTGCATTTGGAGTGAACCTGAATGATGAAAAAAAGGCGGCTATAGCAGAGATCTTGCGGCTTGGAACATCAGCAGGAGGTCAGCGAGCAAAGGCAATAATTGCATATAACAAGGCAACCGGAGAAGTCCGGTCCGGACAAGTTGAAGCGCCTGCAGGTTTTGACTACTATCTAATTAAGCTGGACGGTGTTTCAGCTGAAGCCGGCTTCCGTGAGACTGAAAATTACGGTCGTTTGGAATACTCTTTTTATCAGCTGGCAAAAGATTGCGGCATCGAAATGTCGGAATGCATGCTGATAGAAGAAAATGGCAGAGCGCATTTCCTTGCAAAACGGTTTGACCGCAACAACGGAAGAAAAGTCCACATGCAGACCTTGTGTGCGTTGGCTCATTATGACTTCCGCCTTCTGCGTGGATATAGCTATGAGCAGGCCTTCGGCGTAATGCGCGCTCTGAGGCTCCCCTATTCAGCCGTTACCGAATTGTTCCGGCGTATGGTTTTCAACGTTGTTGTGCGCAATCAGGATGATCATACAAAAAACATCTCTTTCCTTATGGGAGAAGATGGGCAGTGGCGCCTATCTCCAGCATACGATATGGGTTATGCTTTTAATCCGCAAGGCGGCTGGACGTCTATGCACCAGATGTCTGTGAATGGGAAATTTGATAAAATCTCCCGGGCAGACCTTCTGGCCTGCGCCGCAGCCAATGACATCAAGGAGGCCGATGACATTATTGACCAGATATGCGATGCGGCATCAAGTTGGCCCAGGATTGCGAAAGACTGCGGCGTTCCCTTGTCGATGACAGAAGATATCGTGAAGAATATGCAGTTTTTGTAGCGAGCCACCGCCGCTGGACCATATTTAACTTCCGTGACCGGAAAGTTTCCGCCTGTGCTTTCTGGTCGTGGAGTGGCGCCTGGCGCTAACGTCTGTCGAGAACGATATCCAGGAAATATCCTACATAATAGATTTCGCCTTTTTCGTTATAGGTCACGCCTTTTACCGGTTTTACCTCTCTTGTATCGACAAACTGCATTCTTGTATCGAAGGTGGCCATTACACATGCAGGGAATCGCTCTCCGCCGCTCTCATCAACTGTTCCTTCTTCCCACCATGTGACAAGTTCGAAAGATACGGTGGGAGATAACAAATCCGGCAAACAGATATAATACCTCAACGGGCTGTATAGAGACCCATCCTTTTTAGATGGAATGCTGTAATTGCTAGTAAGATACCATGTTCCCTTGTTCCCATACCTGTACTCATACATTCCGTTTTTGTCGGGAGTCATCCAGCTGTGAAGTGCATCAAATTTCGCCAATGTGAAAAAAGAATATTCAGCGTCAAATATGAATGTTGATCCTATTTTCAGAATACACCTTTCGGGGTCCACTTCTCCCAAATATTTTTTGCTGGTAGGATCTGACCTGTAGTAGGCCAGCGGTTGAAGCAGGTCCTCTCCGTTTTTATTCTTGAAACTGATATGCAGATGGTAGAAATCCGTAGTAGGAGTACTGTCCGGTATCTCGGGTCCTTCCTGCAATGAACTGCTGCATCCAGACAGCAACAACGCTGTCAATGCGAGCCATATTGTATATCTTATCTGTTTCATAGTATGATTCCTCCTGAATAACATATTACAAATCATAGCGAAGGCCAGCAGCAAGCGCAAAGCACAGCGGGTGTTCCGTGCGGTAGGTTATAAGGTCGGTCTGTGTCAGATACAGAGACAACTCCGGCTGGAAATAAAGACTAAGATGGTCCCACAGCCGGTACTGGATACCCCCAGCCGCCTCGACAGACCATTGAAGCCGGGGCTCATCGCACCTGATCTGCCCAAGGTTTGCCGAGACGCACTTGTCCACCTTGCCGCCAAGGCCTGCATATACTTCAAAAGAGTTGTTTGACCAGATTCTCGCATCCATCCGGACAGGAACACCGATAAAATGGAGCCGCTGGTCCAAAGTACCGGTATATGAATCTGCTACCGAATGCAGGTATGTATATTCGATGCCACTCTCTACTCCCAGCCAGGGAAGCAGGCTGATTTGCGCCAGCAATCCGAAGGAAAGGGGAAGGTCGTGGACGTAAAGCACATCCGATGGCGTATAGGGATTTGGCATATTAGCTTTATTTGCTCCCTTAGTCAGCAGGCCGGTGAAATAACTGTTAATATTATCAGCGCTTATCAGGCCTGTCAATTCATTGGTCTGGGCAGTATTCATATAAGCCAGCTTGGCATAATAAGGAGCCGACATAGAGTTGAAACTCATATTCCGCTGGATGGCACCTGCGCCGGCGCTTACACCGACCGACACTTTGCGACTCCGGCGCTGCTGCGCTTCATCTTCGGCAAAGGCCAGCAGATCTTCGGGGACAATCTCCTGGATCTGCCGGACTACTGGCTTGTCGGCAGGCGTCTCTGTCTTCCGTGCTGTACTGTCAGGACTGGAAACATCGGTCTCGGCAGGCTGGGACGGCTGCAGCGCATCTGAAGGATCTTCGGCACGGTCGGAGTAGTCGGGCAGAGCAGGCTGGGCAGATTGATCAGACAAGCCGGACTGACCAGCATTGGCAGAGCGTCGGTCGAGCGGGCGGCTGTCCCTTAAGAGATCCGAATCGGTATCTGCATCCCAAGTGGCGACATCCGGGAAGGAGACTGCCTGAGTCACATCTTCCGGAGAATCTGCCGCTGCGATGAAGATGGTATCGCCGGACGCTTCCCCTGAAGGAGGAATGACAGGGGAAGATCCGTTCTGGGCGACATTGTTTTCTGTCGGAGGGAGAGATTGTTGCCAGGGGCTCCGGATGAGCAGCACTGACAATGGCAGCAGGACGGCGGCGGCAATGGCGGCGGCAATAGCACTGCGGCGCAGCACCACAGAACGGTGCAGGCGTCGCTCGATGGCCTCCCATCCGGCCGCATCAGGAGCGTCGACTTCAGAGGGATATGATTCCCTGATGGCATCGGTCCAGTCTTTATTAGGTTTTAGTTCCATTTTTCCTCCTTACATATATAACGTTGAAATAGCTGAATTACTTCTTTTTTTCTAAATATTTTTTGATAGAACGGGTAAGTGCCGCCCGGGCCTTGGCCAGCATCGACGATGAACTGTTTTCCTTGATCCCGAACAGGGAAGCAATCTCCTTGTGGGAATAATTGTCCAGGCAGTAGAGTTTGAAAACCGTGCGACATGCCTCTGGCAAATCCTCGATCATCGCGTGAAGCACTTCGGAAGGGATGGATGCGGTATCCTCATACTGCGGCTCGTCGGCAGGCGCATCGGCCAGAGATTCCATATCCGTCAGTTCGTGGTTCATCCGCCGCCGGATCTTCGCAGAATCGATGGCCATGTTGAGAGTCACCCTCGTCATCCAGGAATAGAGAGAGCCGGGCCGCGTCCATTTGTAACGACCGATGACGCGGAAAATCTTGATGAAGGCTTCCTGCAACAAATCTTCCGCATCAGCCGCGCTGGCGGCGTAGCGACGGCAAAGCGCGCGCATCCGAGGGCCGTACGTCAAGTACAGCTCCTTGCGCGCAGCGTTGTCCCCCTGTGCACACCGACTGGCCAGTTCCTGTTCGGTCATATTTATTATAACTGCAGAAACCCGAAAATACGTCTATTTTTTCGTTAAACAAACTTCCACCTCCCCGGGGTGCTCCCGCCGTCCGCATTTCAGGGACGGCGGGAG
>JAFZVU010000079.1 GCA_017617655.1 Bacteroidales bacterium | reverse complement strand
TCGGCGAAGCGAGGAGGGCCTTCCCCAGAGCCCCCCGCAGCGCCGCCGGGAGAAAACTTTTCGTTTTCGCAGGCTCCGTTCCGTCACTTTCTCTGCTCCATCTCGGACCGAAAAAACAATTTCCCCAATCCCCCATCAACTCACTTCGTGCCCATTGAGGAACGGATGGCGAAGTTTTCTCCCGCCCGGAAGGCTAGAAAAACTTCTTTCAAAAACCAGTTATTTCCCGGCTACGCCGAGAATAACTTACTTATGCTTGTTTATGGCAGACGCTAGAGAAGAGATGGGAGACGGAAAGAGAAGGGGATATTTCCCGTCCAGCAGCAGGAGCTCTGGAGGGGGCTCCTGCTGCTGTCCGAGAATATCCCTTCAGAACCAGCCATCCTTGCCTAGGGAATCTGCCACCCCACCTCTGAGGCAGGCTTCCAGTGAAAATTGTATTCTCGCTAATCAAATTAAATGTATCTAAACGTTTAAAAACGGCTATTCTGCTCCCAGTATCATAGCTTTGCTGGAAAACAAGTACAGGTTGAGTATGGCAACTATCATCAATAGTTCTGAGCAGGCGTCCGATTACGCATCTTTCAGTGCAAAAGAGAACAAATGCAATCTCATGTTTCGATGTGCTCTCGCCAATTTCGGGGGTATCTGGCACCTCTGTACCCCGGGTGTCGGACAGCCCATAATCTTCCACGACAAGGAAGCCTATGTTTCTATGATGAATCTCATCGCGACATGTTCCCATGATTGTCCAGACATCCAGATACTCACCTTTGAGATAATGAGCAACCATCTTCACATGCTCCTTTGCGGCCGGGAAGAAAAGGTCATGGACTTCTTCGATATGCTTTATAAAAAGCTGAGATTCAATTTAAAGAAGGAAGGCAATACGGTCAGTCTCAGACACTTTGGGAATGCCAAGCTAATTCCGGTAGAATCGCTCGAATCTGTTCGCAATCAAATTGTTTATATCAATCGGAACAACTATGTTGTAGACCCCAATCAGACCCCTTTCTCCTACCCTTTCGGTGCCAACAGCTTTTACTTCTCTCCTGTCGCCAAACGGTATTCCAACGGATCTTTCGGAGAACTGTTTATTCATGATCGCCGCAAACTTGTCCGTTCCAAAGAAATCGATTATCCTGAAGCGTGGATTCTGTATGACGGGTATATCTCACCTGTCAACTATGTCAGACTCGACATCGGCGAGGGACTATTCCGCGACGCCCGTCATTATTTCCACAAAATATCACGTGACATCGAATCATACAAAGAAATAGCCGCGCAACTCGGAGACTCCATCTATTATACTGATGATGAGCTCATTGCTGTAGTCTATCGTATCTGCAATCAAGACTACAATGGTAACAAACCTGCCCTGCTTTCCACTAAGGCGAAACAAGAACTCGCGCGTACCCTCCACTTCGACTACAACGCCGACAACGAAAAGATTGCCAGGCTGCTCAAGTTGGATAAGAATATAGTCGACGAGCAATTCCCGTTCAGAAAGTAACATCTGGCCCGTGAATGGCCGGTTTGCGGGGCCAGATGCCCGTTCAGAGTCCGTCCGGCCCGTGAAAGGGCCGTTTGCGGGGCCAAATGACGGTCGAGGGCCAAGTTACGAGGGGCCCGGGCGACAAAAAATAAGGGCGGCCGTTTGTGGTCGCCCTTAATGATATGCTGAATTCAGAGATTATTCGTCGCGGAGCTGCAATTTCTGGACATAGATTGCCTTCTTGATTTCATCTCTCCTCTTTACAGACGGTTTCTCGAAGTTCTTCCTGTTGCGGAGTTCCTTTACGATGCCGGTCTTTTCGAATTTGCGTTTGAATTTCTTGAGAGCCCTCTCAATGTTTTCACCTTCTTTGATGGGAACGATAATCATAGTCTATTGCACACCTCCTTTTTCTTGTGGACGGCAAAGATAAACAAGATTTTGGAAAAACAAACGGGCACGTCGCCTTTTTTCGCTAAATTTACGAGAAGAATCGCATGCCGTGATACAAGCCTTTCTCGACTATATTGCCCTGCAGAAGCGCTATTCGAAGCGCACGGCGGCCCTCTACGAGGAGGCGCTGCGCGAGTTCTACGCCTTCATCTATCCCGAGAAGAGCTCAGTGGAATCCCTCACGAAGGAAGAGCTGTTAGACGTCCTGGCGAGCAACAACCTTCGCGGTTTCGTAGCCCACGGGCTTGAGAACGGACTTTCGGCGCGAACTGTGAACATCAAGCTGTCAGCCATCAGCAGCTACTGCAACTGGCTAATCAAGCAGGGAGAGCTGCAGTCCAACCCGGCCCGCAAGGTCTTCCGTCCAAAGGAGGCCCGCCGTCTCCCGGAGTTCTACACCGAGCAGTCTCTCGAGAATTATTTCGAGATGAAGGAAAGCGACTTCGAGGGCGAAGAGCCGATGGAGCATCTTCGGGCGAGGATGCTGATCATGGTGCTCTACGCAACGGGCATGCGACGCAGCGAGATATGCAACCTAAGGGTCGGAGACTTTGACGCAGCGAGGGGCGTTTTCCGCATCGTCGGCAAGGGCGACAAGCCGCGCGAAGTTCCGGTCCCGGCTTTGATAAGTCGATATATTTTGCTATATTTGAAAAGGCTTGGCAAGGAATTTTCAGGCGGGAGCGACAGTTTCTTCTTCGTTACTGACAAGGGCGCACAGATGTATCCTGCGATGGTCAACAACATAGTGAAGGCGGAATTGTCGAAGGCAGAAGGGTTTACCGGGCGCAAGTCGCCCCACCTGCTGCGGCACTCGCTGGCGACCCACCTGCTGAACAACGGCGCAGACCTGAACAGCATCAAGGAGATCCTGGGGCACAGTTCCCTTGCAGCCACGCAAGTTTATACGCACAACTCTTTCGAGCAATTGAAGAAAACATATTTAACCGCTCATCCAAGAGCAAAGATTGGAGGTAAAAATGGAAATTAAAGTTCACTCACTCAAGTTCGATGCAGACAAGAAGCTGATCGACTTTACAGAGAAGAAGCTCGGCAAGCTCGACAAATTCTATGAGGACATTGTCAGGACCGAAGTAAACCTCTCACTGCTGCCCGAGCATGAAAACAAGAATGTGAAGGTAAGGGTACTGATTCCGGGAACGGAAGTAGTGGTAGAACGCAATGCAAGCACCTTTGAGGACGCTATCGTTGAATGCGCCGGCATCCTTAAGGAAAAACTGGTATCCGCTAAGGAGAAACGTTTCAAATAATGAACAGGGAGCATAACTCCTCGAGGGTTATGCCGTTGAAATAGTCGCCGAACGGGAGCTGAGATGCCCGCTCGGCGATTTTTTCTTTTGTAGCCGGGCATCCGCGCATGGCTTCGCAGAACTCGCGGGTGTTGAGCGAGAAGAAATAGTCGCCGGTGACAGTCATGTCTTCTATGAGGCCCTTTTCAATCTTTGCGGTGAGGGTCAGCGTTCCGCAGGGGAACATTGCAGTCTTGCTGTATGCGTAGGCCGGCCCTGCTGCGAAGTTCCATTCCGCTTTCCTGTATTTGCGGTCGGCCAGAAGGTCTATGGCCCTCAGGTCCTCCTGAGAATATTCATAGGGCTCCGCTTCTGCCGAGATTTCCTGCCCGATGAAGTCCATGAACTCTGCAGCCGTCATGGGCTCGGCCAGATGGGGAAGGATGTTCGTGACGTGGCTGCGGCGCGACTCTACGGCTTTGCTGGTGAATTTCGAAGTGTCGGTGGACAGCGCTGCCGCCATTTCCTCCATATTGGTGTCGAAGAGCATGGTGCCGTGATGCATTATGCGGCCGGAGCGGACGTATATGGCGTTGCCGGAGAATTTTGAGCCGCCGATGGTGAGGTCGTTGCGGCCTTCCAGCTTCGCTTCGACTCCCAGCTTCGCCAGCGCTGCGATGACAGGGGCGGTGAAGCGTGCGAACATCTCTGCGGAGCTCTCCCTGCGGTTGGCGGCATCAAGAAAAGTGTAGTTGACGTTGCCAAGGTCGTGGTAGACAGCTCCGCCGCCGCTGAGTCTGCGTACTACGGCAATGCCGTGGCTGTCGACGTATTCCTGGTTGATTTCTGCACGGGCGTTCTGGTTGCGGCCCACGATGACAGCCGGAGAGTTCTGCCATAGTCTGAACACGGGACAGTCGAAGCGGCCGAGCAGGTATTCCTCGGCGGCCAGGTTCCAGTAAGGGTCGGTATGGCTGTCTATAATACTGAGCATCAGCTGTTCAGGGTATTCCAGAGCATATCTTTGAGCTCCGTGATGTTATATCCCGTGACGCTGCTGATGAATATGTGCGGCACTTTGCGGGGCAGATGCTTGCTGATTTCGCGACGCAGCTCCTCGTCGAGCATGTCGCTCTTGGAGATGGCCAGTATGCGGTCCTTGTCGAGCAGCTCGGGGTTGTAGAGCTTGAGTTCGTTGAGGAGTATCTTGTAGTCGCGGGCGATGTCCTCGCTGTCGGCGGGAACCATGAACAGCAGCATCGAATTGCGCTCGATATGGCGCAGGAAGCGGAGTCCGAGGCCCTTGCCTTCGTGGGCGCCCTCAATGATGCCGGGGATGTCGGCTATAACGAAGGAGCGTTCGTCGCGGTATCTGACGATGCCGAGGCTGGGTTCGAGTGTGGTGAAGGCGTAGTCGGCAATCTTGGGCTTCGCTGCGGAGAGCGTTGACACGAGGGTCGACTTGCCGGCATTGGGGAAGCCTACCAGACCTACGTCGGCCATGATCTTCAGCTCCAGGATGAACCAGCCTTCGACGCCTTCCTCGCCCGGCTGGGCATATCTAGGCGTGCGGTTGGTGGGGCTCTTGAAGTTGTTGTTGCCCAAGCCGCCGCGGCCTCCCTTGGCCAGGATGGCCTTCTGCCCGTCGTCGAGAATTTCCAGCAGCACTTCGCCGGTTTCGGCGTCTTTGGCTACGGTGCCCAGCGGCACTTCGAGGATGATGTCCTTGCCGTCCTTGCCGTCCTTCAGACCGCCGCTGCCGCCCTCGCCGTTCTCGGCTATCACGTGCTTCTGGTATTTGAGGTGGATCAGCGTCCACATCTGGGCGTTGCCGCGCAGGATGATGTTGCCGCCGCGACCGCCGTTGCCGCCATCAGGGCCGCCCTTGGGGATATACTTTTCACGGCGCAGATGCACCGAACCAGCACCGCCGTTCCCGGCCCTGCAGTAGAGCTTGACGTAGTCTATGAAGTTGCTGTCTGCCATATCGCTGGCAAAGATAGTGATTTCGGGCAAGGTGTGCAAAAACGCAGCGCGTCTTATCCTATCGAGCCTCGTCTGGTCGTTACCCGTCCACAAAACACCCCCTTTTTGTGGACAGACGGGAGTAGAAAGTGGCCCCGCAAACCGACCTTTCACGGGCCAGACGAGCTTCAAGCAGGCATCTGGCCCCGCAAACCGGCTTTTCACGGGCCGGACGAGCTTCGAGCAGGCATCTAGCCCCGCAAAACGGCCTTTCACGGGCCAGACGAGCTTCGAGCAGGCATCTGGCCCCGCAAACCGGCTTTTCACGGGCCGGACGGGCCTCAGACTGGCATCTGGCCCCGCAAACCGGCCTTTCACGGGCCGGACGAACCACGGACCGGCCCCCGGGGCGGTCACCCAGGGCACGAAAAAAGGGCGACCACAAAGCGCGGCCGCCCTCTTCGCTGAGCTTGCTCTCCCCTTACGCCTCGCGGGCAGCGTTGAGCAGCTCGATCATCTTGATGACGCACATCGGGATGCGGGTACCGGGGCCGAAGATGGCGGCGGCGCCAGCCTTATAGAGAGCGTCGTAGTCCTGTGCAGGGATCACACCGCCGACGGTGACGATTATGTCCTCGCGGCCGTACTTCTTGAGCTCCTCGATAACCTGAGGAACGAGAGTAAGGTGACCTGCAGCAAGAGAGCTGATGCCGAGGATGTGGACGTCGTTCTCGACAGCCTGCTTAACAGCCTCTTCAGGAGTCTGGAAGAGCGGGCCCATGTCGACGTCGAAACCGCAGTCTGCGAAACCGGTGGCAACCACCTTGGCTCCACGGTCGTGACCGTCCTGGCCGAGTTTGGCAACCATGATACGGGGCTGACGGCCTTCCTTCTTGGCGAACTCAGCCACCATAGCCTTGGCTTTCTCAAACTCATCGTTATGCTTGATTTCTGATGAGTAAACACCTGTGTTCATACGGATGATAGCTTTATAACGTCCAACAATCTTTTCGCAAGCGTCGCTGATCTCACCGAGAGTAGCGCGGACCTTGGCAGCCTCTACTGCGAGAGCGAGCAGGTTGCCGTTCTTCTCGGCCACAGCCTTGGTGATAGCTGCGAGGGCGGCCTGCACTGCAGCCTCGTCGCGGTGAGCGCGGAGGTCTTTCAGACGTGCGATCTGGCTCTCGCGAACCTTGGTGTTGTCGACGGCAAGGATCTCGATGGGATCCTCGTGCTCGAGGCGGAACTCGTTGATACCGATGATCTTCTCCATGCCGCTGTCGATGCGGGCCTGCTTGCGGGCTGCAGCTTCCTCGATACGGAGTTTAGGAATACCGGTCTCGATGGCCTTGGCCATACCGCCGAGCTCCTCTACTTCCTGGATGTGCTTCCATGCTGCGTTCACGAGGTTCCTGGTGAGACTCTCTACATAGTAGCTGCCGGCCCAAGGATCGACGTTCTTGCAGACTGAAGTCTCTTCCTGGATGTAGATCTGAGTGTTACGGGCGATACGCGCGCTGAAGTCGGTAGGCAGGGCGATGGCCTCGTCGAGGGCATTGGTGTGAAGGCTCTGGGTGTGGCCCAGGGCAGCTCCCATAGCCTCGATGCAGGTACGTGCCACGTTGTTGAAAGGATCCTGCTCGGTAAGCGACCAGCCTGAAGTCTGGCAGTGGGTACGCAGGGCGAGACTCTTCGGATTCTTCGGGTTGAACTGGTTGACCAGTTTGGCCCAGATCATACGTGCAGCACGCATCTTGGCAATCTCCATGAAGTTGTTCATACCGATTGCCCAGAAGAATGACAGACGCGGAGCGAAGGCGTCAACCTCGATGCCAGCCTTGATACCGGTGCGGAGATACTCCAGACCGTCGGCAAGGGTGTAAGCCATCTCGATGTCGTTGGTGGCGCCGGCCTCCTGCATGTGGTAGCCGGAGATTGAGATCGAGTTGAACTTGGGCATGTTCTGAGACGTGAAGGCGAAGATATCGCCGATGATACGCATCGAGAACTCAGGCGGATAGATGTAGGTGTTGCGGACCATGAACTCCTTGAGGATATCGTTCTGGATGGTTCCGGCCATCTCCTCGAGTTTTGCACCCTGCTCCATACCTGCCACGATGTAGAAGGCCATGATGGGAAGCACGGCACCGTTCATTGTCATTGACACTGACATCTTGTTGAGAGGAATCTGGTCGAAGAGGACCTTCATATCCTCTACAGAGCATATACTTACACCGGCTTTACCTACGTCACCGACTACACGGGGGTGGTCGGCGTCATAGCCGCGGTGGGTGGCGAGGTCGAAGGCCACTGACAGACCTTTCTGGCCTGATGCGAGGTTACGGCGGTAGAATGCGTTGGACTCTTCGGCCGTCGAGAATCCTGCATACTGACGGATGGTCCAGGGACGCATCACGTACATGGTTGAATAAGGGCCGCGGAGATAGGGAGCGATACCTGCTGCGTAGTTCAGGTGCTCCATGCCTTCGAGATCCTTAGCGGTATAGAGAGACTTGACGTCTATATTTTCGGGGGTGTGCCAGAGCTCCTGTGCAGCATCGCACGAGCAGGCAGGGGCAGCGTTGAACCCCTTGAGATCTTTGATATCTGTAAAAGTAGGTTTCATCTGCTGAAGTTTTTAAAGTTCTTTAATACCCATTGCTGCCTGATATTCCTTGAGAGTCTCAAGGACATTGCATCTGACATGTATATATTTATCGATACCCTTGGCTTCGAGTTCGGGACGGCACTCAGGGTCGCCGGCCACAACTACGATGGCCTTGTCGCCGATGAGCTCCTTGATCTTCGGAACTGCCTCGGCATATTCGTCGTCGGCAGAGCAAGCCACCACGATGTCAGCCTTGGCTGCGAGAGCGGCCTCGACACCCTCTTCGATTGAAGAGAAGCGGTTGTTGTCGACCACCTTGAAGCCAGCCACAGCAAAGAAGTTGCAGCTGAACTGGGCGCGGGCGCGGCACATTGCTAGGTTACCGAAGGTAAGCATGAAGGCCTGCGGCTGCTTGCCGCTGCGGTCGGTGGCGAGACGGAGAGCCTCGAAAGCCTGGGCGCCGCGGTACGGACGCAGAGGCTCAGCCACCTTGCAGTCGTCATCTTTCTTGCCGCAGCAACCTGCGGGTTCGGCGTTGCGGGTAACGATCTCTTTGGTGATCTCCTCGGGGGCTTTCTCAAGGAAGTTAGGATACTGGTTGGTACCGAGGATGGTGTCGCGGCGCTTTGCGATGGCCTGGTCTTTCTTGTCGGAAACGGCCTTCACTGCAGCCTGGACGTCGCCGGCCTTGAATGCGGCTACATATCCGCCCTTGGCGTCAACAGCCTTGAAGATATCCCATGCTGCAGCTGCGATGGACTTGGTGAGAGTCTCGATGTAGTAGCTGCCGGCGCCGGGGTCTTCAACCTTGTCGAAGTGAGCTTCTTCCTTGAGGATTGACTGGGTGTTGCGGGCGATACGGTTGGAGAATTCGTTGGCAGGACGGAACGCATGGTCGAACGGAAGCACCTCGATAGAGTCGACGCCTGCGAGGGCGGCGCTCATGGCCTCGGTGGTGCCGCGGAGC
Source organism: Bacteroidales bacterium (assembly GCA_017617655.1). Taxonomy (GTDB): domain Bacteria; phylum Bacteroidota; class Bacteroidia; order Bacteroidales; family UBA932; genus Equibacterium. Next base: position 53,221 of record JAFZVU010000079.1, on the reverse strand, counting down.
ATGTTGACGTATGCGTCATAAACCGTCTGGTTCCATGTGCTGGTAACGGCGTGAACCTTGATCTTCATAGCGTCGAGGTCTTCAACGCCGTAGGCCTTCACGATGTTGGCCCAGAGCACGCGGGCTGCACGGAACTTGGCGATCTCGAAGAAGTAGTTGCCGCTGATGGCGAAGGTGAATTTGATGCGCTTTGCAACCTCAGCTGCGTCGAGACCTCTGTCGGTGAGGGCGGTCATGTACTCGCTGCCGATGGCCATGCCGTAGCCGAGCTCCTGGCTGATGCTGCTGCCGGCTGCGTTGAAGTCGAAGGCCTTGACAGCCACCACGCGGATGTTGGGATATCCGGCGACAGCCTTGATGCAGTCTGCGAGCTTGTCGTATGCGTCGTCGCAGAAATGACCCTTAACTGTAAGAGCGTGCAGCGGACTGAAATCGAAGCTTGCGCGGATCTCATCCTTTGCTGCGCCCTGAGCTTCTGCCACCTTGAGGAAGCTGTCGATGACGCCGCGGGTCTTGCCGGGGCAGCAGCCGCAGAAGTTGACCTCGATGGCTTTGAGGCAGATGTCCTTCAGCAGGACAGCCATCTCTTTTTCATCAAGGCATTTGCGGCCGAGCTGGAATCCGATTGAATTCGCACCCTTCATCAGGGCGTCCAGGGCAAGCTTGTTGGCCTCTTCGAGGCTTTCACATGCACAGAAATCCTGGCGGATAAGCCATTCATTTGAATTTTTGGTACCCCTTACGAATGGGAACTGGCCCGGCTGGGTATCCATGAACTTGATGTCGGCGAGGTTCTCGGCGCGGTAATAGGGCCGCACATTGAAACCCTCGATGGTCTTCCAGACAAGCTTCTTGTCATAGTCGGCCCCTTTCAAGTCTTTGATAATCGCCTCTTCCCACTGTTCCGTGGTGACGGGAGGGAATTCGGCAAATAGTTTTTCTGACATAATTAGCTAAAAATATTATTAGTTGTTGTTTTTGCGAATCTGCTAATATAATCATTTTCCGTTATAAATCGTCCATGAAGGCGACCTTTTCAGGATGGAGCCCTGAAATATCCATACTCTTGTATATCCGCTGCATCCTTCTCATGTCTTCATTGGCATCATCGGTAAGCTCGAACTTCTCTCCGCGGGAGATTCGTTTGTTCTTCCAGTCGATATAGCCCAGGTACACGGGGACGTTTGCCTTCTTGGCGATGTAGTGGAAACCGGTGCGCCACTGCTTCACCGGGGCCCTCGTCCCTTCCGGAGCCATGCCGTAGTGGCACACCTCGCTGTTGTTGAAAAGGTTGATGATCTGGATCATGACGTTCACCTTGCTGGTCAGGGGCACCCCTCCCATCTTGCGGATGATGCCTTTGATGGGAAATACGAAGAACTTCTCCTTTACCAGGATGGTGATCTTGTTGCCAATCGCAGTGTAATACAGATATGAGATGGGCAGATCCCACACAGTGGTGTGGGGCACTCCCATTATGAGTGCTTTCTTCTCCGGAACCGCCGGAGTCACTGCCGTCCACCCGAGAATCTTCTCAAAAATGAATTTGGCTGTTTTCTGTTTCATTCCTACTGGGCTTCTTCCGTATTGTCGATGTCGCTGCGGAGGTTCTCCCTGATGAAATCCAGACGGACGCTGTCGTTCTCACCCATATAGAATTCGAGCAGGTCGGCGACATTATCTTCCTTGGTGAGATGCACCGTCTCGAGCTTGATGTCGTCCCCTATGAAACCCTTGAATTCGTCAGGAGAGATCTCGCCGAGACCTTTGAAACGGGTCACCTGGGCGTTCCTGCCGAGCTTCTTCGTGGCTGCGTCTTTCTCGGTAGAGCTGTAGCAGTAGATGTTGTGGGCTTTGTCGGCCACCCTGAACAGAGGAGTCTGCAGGATGTAGACATGGCCCTGGCGCACCAGCTCGGGGTAGAACTTAAGGAAGAAAGTAAGCAGCAGAAGACGGATGTGCATGCCGTCCATATCGGCATCTGTAGCAATCACCACATAATTGTAGCGGAGATTGTTGATGTCTTCGTCTATGTTGAGGGCTGCCTGCAGCAGCGCGAGTTCTTCGTTCTCGTAGACATCCTTCTTGGAAGCCTTGTAGCTGTTCAGCGGCTTTCCCTTGAGGCTGAAGACCGCCTGGTTGACGGTGTTGCGGATCTTCTTGATGGAGCCGGAGGCTGAATCGCCCTCGGTGAGGAAGATCATGGAGCGGGAAGCCTCTTCGCCCTTGTCTGTGAAGTGGACCTTGCAGTCGCTGAGCTTCTTGTTGTTGAGGGAAGCCTTCTTGATGCGCTCCTTGGCCTCCTTGCGGATGCCCTGGATGACCTTGCGCTCCTTCTCGGAAGCCAGGATCTTCTGCAGCAGGATGTCGGCGGTGGCGGGATGGATATGCAGGTAGTTGTCAAGCTCCTTGCTGATGAAGTCGCCCACGAACTTCTGGATGGTCGGGCCGTCCTTAGACATGTTCTTGCTGCCGAGCTGCACCTTTGTCTGAGCCTCGAACTCGGGCTCCTGGACGCGGATGCTGATGGCGCCTATTATGGACTGACGGGTGTCGGCCGGGGTGAAATCCTTCTTGTAGAACTCCTTCAGCGTCTTGCCGAGGGCCTCCTTGAAGGCTGCCAGGTGGGTGCCGCCAAGGATGGTGTTCTGGCCGTTCACGAACGAATAGATGTTCTCGCCGTATTTGAGGCCGTGGGTAATCACCACTTCTATGTCCTGGCCGCGCAGATATATAGGCTCGTAGAGAGGCTGCTCGTCGAGATTGTCGTTCAGCAGGTCGAGCAGGCCGTTCTCAGACTTGTAGACTTCCTTGTTGAAGACCAGCTGCAGGCCTACGTTCAGATAAGCGTAGTTCTTGAACATGGTCACGAGGAAATCCGTCTGGAAAGCGTAGCCGGGGAAGATCTCGTCGTCGGGAATGAAGCTCACCATGGTGCCGTTCTTCTCATTGGTGTCGGTCTCTTCGCTGTGCTGCAGCTTGCCCCGCTCGAAGACGGCTTTCATGGTGCGGCCGTTGCGGAAGGCCTGCACGGTGAAACTGCTGGAAAGCGCATTTACAGCCTTGAGACCCACGCCGTTCAGACCCACCGACTTCTTGAAGACGGCAGTGTCGAACTTGGCGCCGGTGTTCAGCTTGCTCACCGCGTCTACCACAGACTCCAGCGGAATGCCGCGGCCATAGTCGCGCACCGTCAGGCAGTTGCCTTCCAGAGTGATGTCAACGCGCTTGCCGAAGCCCATCGCGAACTCGTCGATAGAGTTGTCGATGACCTCCTTGGCGAGGACATAGATACCGTCGGTAGGATCCTTGCCGTCTCCCCTGCGCCCGATATACATCGAGAGCCTGCGGCGGATATGCTCCAGTCCGTCCAGGGTGACGACCTTGTCCTTAGTATAATCGTCTTCCAGCTGCTGCTTGAGTAAATCTTCTGCCATGGCGATTTTTTGCGACGCAAATTTAACCAAATAAATCGATTGTCGCGAAGCCCGTCACGGCCCAGTTATTAACAGAAGGCCAAAGGTTATCAACGTCAGGTTTTTAACCCAATAACTTCGGGAGCACAATGACGAATGCTGCTCCGCCGAGATCGGATGTGCGGTAGAAAATGCGGCCCTCGCTCTGTTCTACGATGCTGCGGGTGATGGCCAGCCCGAGGCCGGTGCCGGAAGACTTGGTGGTGAAGTTCGGTTTGAACAGCTTGCTGCGGTTCTCGGGGCTCACGCCGGGGCCGTTGTCCTCTATTGAAACAGAGTACTCCCCTTTCCCGGCATCATCAACGCTGATGAGCACCTTGCCGCCGGGAATCTGCTCCACAGCCTGGACTGCATTGGAGATAAGGTTAACGAAGGCTCTGATTATCTGTTTCTTGCGCACGCGCACCAGTGGTTGCTCCACATTGCAGCGGTAAGACACCGACACATCGTCCCGGCCGCCGAAGAGCACCACTTGCTCGCTCAGCAGCTCGTCCAGATTCTCGACTGTCTCGTCCTCGCTGTAGAACTTAGAGAACTGCGAGAACTCGTTGGCAGTCTCGCTTAGGATGTCTATCTGCTCCAGCAGGGAGTGGCTGAGCTCCTCGAAGCGGTCTTCCCAACCCGGGACGTTCTGCTTCTTGAGGCGCATCATGTGCTGGATGCTCAGCCTCATCGGTGTCAGAGGGTTCTTTATCTCATGAGCGATCTGGCGGGCCATCTCCTTCCATGCCTGCTCCCTCTCCGTCTCGGCCAGCCGCCTGGTGCTCTCCTCGAGGTCGTCGACCATCTTATTATAGGCCTGCACCAGCACGCCCAGCTCGTCGCGGGTGTCGCGGTAGTTGATATGCTCCTTCTGGAGTCCGTCCACTGTCAGAGACTCCATCTTGCCCTTGATTTCGGTCAGAGGCCTGGAGATGGAATTGGCGAACATCAGTCCGATGATAAGGCCGGCCAGAAGGATGAGCAGGTAGATGTTAACTATGGTCGCCACAGTCTGCAGGGCGTCGGCCTGCAGTTCGGAGCTGGTAGATATGTAAGGGATGTTGGCCACAGCCACCAGAGAGCCGTCCACATTGAACAGCGGAGCGTAGATCGAGAGGTATTTGTTGCCGGCTATGACCTCCTCCGCGATGTACCGGCTTGCATCCTTCTTTACAATATTGTAGAAGGCGTCGTGGTTCATGCGGGAGCCCATGATGAACTGCTCGAACAGCTCAGGCTTGGTAGAGCGTATTAGCGAGCCGTGGGTGTCGTAGAGGTTCACGTCGCTCTGCGTATTGACTGCCACCCTCTTCATCGCCTCATACAGCTGGGTGATGTTCAAGTCGTTGTAGCGCAGGGTGTACTGGCAGAACTCCGAGAGGGTTGCCTGGACTATGGTCATCTTGCTCTCCATCTGCTCCTCGTTGCTGGCCCTGGTGCGGCTCAGGGTGTAGAAGATGGTGCCCACGCCCACGCAGATAAGGGCGGTGGCCAGCGCGATTACGATCAGGAAAGTAATCTTCCTCTTGAAGGAATGTGCAGGCAGGTCGAGGAGCGAGCGGCGCCGCATCCCGTGAGTACCTAACATGTTCACGATGCAGAACAGCAGAAGCAGGTATGACAACGACACGAGGAACGAATACTCGGGGATGACTGCCCTGGATATCACTATCACCTCGTCGTCGGAAAGTTTGTTGACGAAATGCAGATATCCGTCGCTATGGTTCACCCGATAGCCCACAGGAAGGTCAGAATATGAATTCCGGGCCGGGTAGTTGAAGTCTCCGGACGAAGACACCAGCCTGCCGGAAGCATACTTGGCGTATGAGTACTGCTCGGGGATCGAAGAGCGCACGTTGTCGGCGGTCATCATGCCCTCGGGGTAGACGAAGGTGCCGCTCTGAGACTTGCGCACTATCTCGAGATACAGCCGTGCGGTCTGGTAGGTCTGGTAGTTCATGTATGTGAATATGCCCACGTAGACCGTCTCGCCGTAGTAGTTGTTCATGTAGAAGAAGCGCGAGGTCGGCGCCAGCTGCACACCGTAGCGGCTTATCTCGTCGCTGTAGAAGTCGTAGCAGTCCACCACCTGCGTATACTGGTCGATGAGCAGCTTGCTGTTGGTCTCGCAGGTGGTCACGGCGATGTCATATTTCTGGCTGAAATTGCTGTAGAGGTAGCGCTCGAGTATCCTGTTGCGGATGACCTCGGTACCTCCGTCGGGCCAGTAGCTTAGCATGCCGATCAGCTGGTCGGAAGCTATGGGGTTCTCAATCTCGCGCAGCTGGATCTCCAGCGACAGGTCGCGCTCCACGGCCATTCTGTTGGTGCGCACCAGGTTTGTCCTTATCTCCTTGTCCTTACCGAAGACAGAAACCACGGTGGCAGTATAGATTGCCGTAACGACAGAGAAGATAATTATTCCCTTTAGAGATGTTATCGGCCAGCGGTCCTGCTTATCCCACACTACCAGGGTCACCTGTATCAGGAACAGCAGCGACAGGAACAGCAGCGCATACATGAAGTAGCTCAGGATGGAATAAACCGAGAGCTCGGTGATTCTGTACAGGGCCAGCACGATGCTCGAGTTCAGGATCAGCGAGCGCAGCGTGAGATGTATGTAGAGCACCAGCAGCACTGTCGCAGCGATGAGGACCCATCCCACTATATACCTTTTCGCCTTGCTCATAGTGAGGATCTTCCTGTAGAGAGCCTTCCTGATTATGAAAGCCGCCAGTATGCCGAGGATGATGTACAGATGGCTGGCCAGCATGGCCGCGAAAGAATTGAACCAGCCCGTGTCAGCATACAGCACTGGAGAGAATATCATCGCGTCCGTATCGACATGGCGGAACAGCAGAGTCGCATAGAGCAGCGTGGCCGACAGCACGGCGAAGGTCAGATAGAAAGAGGCGCGGCTGCGCTTGCTGAAATGCCAGAAGAATACCGCCAGCAAGATAAGAGCGAGGGCGATGAAACGCAGGCTGTAGTCGCGGTACATCACCGTCGATGCCGAGGCCGGCACGATGGAGAACAGCGGCCTGCCGTCGCTTCCGTGGACGAATACGCCGTTGTTCTCATCGAGAGTAGAAGACGTGAATCCTTTGTTCATGCCGAGCGAAGGATTCATCTTGCTCACGATGGTCATATTGTCGGAGGGATACTCGTCCTTGATGCGGATGCCGGTGATTATCTTGGTCGGGCCGGTCGTATAAGACCTGACTACATACCATGACAGGCCCAGGTTGACATAATTGTAATCGTCGGTTATATATGCCAGAGGGGTGTTGTAGAGGTTGTCGTTGCTCATGAAGTGCAGGCGGTACCACCGCGGCGGCACGTCGACTTCGTCGTTGCTGATAGAGAACTCGTTGACCCATGACTGCAGGGTGTCGGCATTGTAGCGGTAGAGCACCATGTCGTCGGGGAAGCCCGGAAGCAGGATCCACTGGTCGACCGGCAGCTCCTGCACCTGACGGACGTAGCGCTCCATCTGCCTCTGCTTCTTTTCCAGCCTCCTCTCAACCCTTGCCGCCTGCCTGGCGTCGATGCGCTGGGCCACCGGGGGAATCAACGACAGCAGGAATGCCAGCAGAGCTGTCACCGCAAGCAGGATGGATATGTGTCTGGCGTCGGCCTTCATTCGTGGTGGTAAGGTTCCCCTTCAATTATTGTAAAAGCCCTGTACAGCTGCTCGAGGAATATGAGCCTGACCATCTGGTGCGAAAATGTCATCCTGGAAAGAGACATCATGCCGTCGGCCCTTTCATATACCTTTTTGCCGAACCCCATGCTCCCTCCGATGACGAACACTATATTCCTGGAACTGTGGGCGAACTTTTGCTCCAAATGTTGTGCCCAACTGCTCGAAGTGAACTCTTTTCCCCTTTCATCCAGCAGGATGCATTCGTCCGTGGCGGACAGGTTCTTGAGGATGAGCTCCGCTTCGCGGTCCTTCAGCTGCTCCTTGCTGAGGCTCCTTGCGCCCTTCAGGGCAGGAATAGTCACCATTTCGAAACGGCAGTAGTGTTCAAGTCTGGCACGATAGATGTCTATGCCCTCGCACAGATATTTTTCTTCAGTCTTGCCGACAACTACCAGCTTGATCGTCATTTCGGAAGGTTTTGCATTATTAGTTCATGCAAATTTAAGATATATGGCTTGATTTTTGCTAAATTTGCGGCGTTGAATTAATCACAACGATGAGAAATTTTTATTTATACGTAGCTCTTGCACTTTTTGCCGTACCGGTTGCAGCATCTGCCCAGAACACTACTCCTATCCAGATGCAGCTGCAGCCCGGCCAGACCGTCATGCAGTCAGGCAGCCAGCAGAATCAGTCCCAGGCCGCTACGGATGTCTTCACCTCTATAGGCAAGTACATTGAATCAGGAGATGCCGAAAAGCTCTCAGCATGGTTTGCAGACAATCTCGAGCTTGACATCACAGGCTCTGTCAACAGCTGCACCCGCAGCCAGGCCAAGCTCATCATGAAGAATTTCTTCAACAACAACACTCCCAAGAAATTCACAATCATCCATAAGAGCGGCCGTCCCCCGATGTCATACGCGGTGGGCAGCCTGAGCGCCGGCGCAGAGAAGTTCAGGGTCATCATCTATGTCCGCACAGATGACGGCAAGAACTCCATCCAGCAGCTCCGCATAGAGAAAGATTAAGTCATGCATCGATTCTTAACAATATTAGTGACGGCCCTGGCGGTCGTCACTTCTTGTAATAACAAGACCCCCGACCCGGTGGCTGCCGCCATCGAGGCCGCCGCGATGAAAGACGCCAAAGGCGACTACAGCTTCCGCATCTATGACCTCGCGAAGATAGACTCCACTACCTTCCGCACCGAATTCGACCGCCGCAAGGATGTCTTCCGCCTCAAGCAGCAGACCGAGGAGAAGCTCTACTGGAGATACAACGCCGAAGGTAAGCCCAAGACAGCCGAAAGTCACCGCCAGGCCATGGAGAAGGCCAAGGTAAACCTTGAGTGCATGGATTATCTGGAGCAGGAAATAGGAGAGCGCATCGACGATGTCGCCTATTACGACTATGTCTTCTCAGGCTACTCTGAGACCAAGGAAGGCCGCATGACCTACGACAAGGTATATGTAACCGTCACTCCCGACTACGAGGTGCTGACCATGACCGCCGACAAGAGAGACCTCCACAAAGGCACCGGCCGCGTCATCCCCGGCTATATCGAAACCATCTCAGCAGAGCTGCTGGAGGAATAAACCCTTCCCTATTCCAGGATTGACAGAAAAAGGCGGCCCCGAAAGGTCGCCTTTTTCGCTACTAAAAACTATAAGTTTTATCTTACGCGCTCGCCGTAGCTGCGGTCAACGGTGTTGACCCTGATCTTGTCACCCTGGTTGATGAACAGAGGCACCATGATTTCGGCGCCAGTCTCGAGGGTGCAGGCCTTGAGGGCGTTGGTAGAAGCGGTATCGCCCTTTACAGCGGGCTCGGTGTAGGTAACTTCCAGCTCGACGTAGGTCGGCAACTCGCAAGTGAGGCATCTCTCTTCATCAGCCTGGAAAACCATCTCCACCTGCTGGCCCTCTTTCATGAGGTCAGCGTTCTCGATCATGTCGAAGCCGAGGTGAACCTGCTCGAAGGTTTCTACGTGCATGAAGTTGAAGCCGTCCTCGTCCTTGTAAAGGAACTGGTAAGGCCTGTGCTCGACGGTGATGAGGTCGATCTTCTCACCGGCGCTGTAGGTCTTCTCGAGGATCCTGCCGTTTTCGAGATTGCGGAGTTTGGTCTTTACGAATGCCGGGCCCTTGCCGGGTTTGACATGCTGGAACCATACGATTGAACACGGCTTGCCGTTGAAATCAAGACAAAGACCGTTTTTGAAGTCAGCAGTTGTTGCCATATATCTTTGTTTATTGTTTGTTTATGATATTATTCTGCAAATGTATATATAATTCTTCCAATTGCCAACGGGGAGTTGACGTAGCCCCGCAGATGCCGACGCTGTCGCCGTCATGCAATATCCCTGCCGGAACCTGTCCGTCCTCCACCCAGAAAGTGCGGGGGTTGTGCTTGAGGCAGAGGTTGTAGAGCACATTGCCGTTGGAGCTCTCGCGGCCGCTCACGAACAGAATCACATCGTGCGAGGCGGCGAAGCTGGCGAGGGCTGCGTGCCTTCCGGCCACCTGCCGGCAGATGGTGTCGAACGATTCGAACTGGCCGGAGCATGCCTCGCTCCTGCGGCGGCACTCCTCCGTCAGTGCGGCATATTCTTCAGTGTCCTTGGTGGTCTGGGAGAAGAGGGCCACCGGCTTTGAGAAGTCGATGCCGTCCAGCTCGGCTATGCTCTCCACCACAACTGCATTGCCTTCGGTATGGCCCACCAGTCCGTTTACTTCAGCGTGACCTTTCTTGCCGTATATCACCAGAGTGCCGCCCTCGGCATGGACCTTCCTGTAGGTGGCGGCAATCTTCTTCTGGAGTTTCAGCACCACAGGGCAGGTGCAGTCGATAATGGTTATGCCGTTGCGCTGGGCCAGTTCGTATGTGGCAGGCGGCTCGCCGTGCGCCCGTACCAGCACCACATCGTCCCGGATGGAGGCCATCCTGTCGATGTCTATTATCTGCAGGCCCTTGTCGGAGAGCCTCTCGATTTCCTGAGCGTTGTGGACTATGGCACCGAGGGAATACAACCGGTCGTGGCCGGCCAGATAGCTTTCAGCCTTCCTTACGGCACGCACCACCCCGTTGCAGAAGCCGGAGCCGGAATCTATTTCTATGGTGAGCTGCATCAGAGTTTAATGCCGAACCTGGTGGCCATGATGTCCGTGAACCAGGTCATTTCCTCTTCAAGCGTCATGTTGGTGTTGTCCAGCACGATGGCGTCTTCGGCCTGGCGCAGCGGAGAAATCTCGCGGTGAGTGTCCTTGTAGTCGCGGTCCTGGATATTCTGCATCACCTCGTCGAACGACACTTCCTTGCCGCCGGCAACCATCTCGTCGTAGCGGCGCTGGGCCCTGACTTTGGCATCGGCCGTCATGAATATCTTAAGCTGGGCATCGGGGAAGACGTTGGTGCCGATGTCGCGGCCGTCCATCACAATGCCGCCCTTCTTGCCGTAGCGGCGCAGCAGACGGTCCACGTAGTTCCGCACGAAGCCGAGAGCCGAGACGGGGCTGACTGCGTTGGAAACATCCATCTGGCGGATGAGTCCTTCGACGTTCTCCTCGTTTATGTAGGTGTCGGGACGCAGGGAGACTCGCAGCTGCCGCATTGCGGTGCGCAGGGATTTCTCGTCGATGTTGTTCTCAGAGTCTATCCAGCCTCCGCGGATGCCGAAGAGGGTTACAGCCCTGTAGACAGCGCCCGAATCGAGATGGAGATAGCCGGTTTTCTGGGCTATGAGTTTGGCGAAAGTACTTTTACCGGTTGAAGAGTAACCGTCTATTGCAATGATGATTTTCCTTGACATCGTTCAAAAGCTTAACAAACAAAAATACTCAAAAAATATCTATCTTTGCTCAATAAGTATTGAATATTATGAAGATTCTGGTGATAGACGACGAGCGCAGCATCCGCAACACGCTCAAGGAAATCCTCGAGTTCGAAGGGCATACCATCGCCACTGCCGAAGACGGGAAGCAGGGCCTCGACATGGCTCTGAACGACGGCTACGACGCGATATTCTGCGACATCAAGATGCCGAACATGGACGGTCTGGAAGTCCTCACTTCCCTTGCCGACAGCGAGAGCGACACTCCTATTATTATGATTTCGGGCCACGGCGACATCGATACTGCGGTGGACTGCATCAAGAAAGGAGCGTTCGACTTCATCCAGAAGCCCCTCGACCTGAACCGCATCCTCATTACCCTCAAGAACGCCACCGACAAGTCGTCCCTCGTCAAGGAGACTAAGATCCTCAAGAAGAAGGTCGACACCAAATATGAGATAGTTGGCGAGAGCGACGCCATAAGGCACATCAAAGATGTGATCGCCCGCGTTGCAGCCACCGACGCCCGCGTGCTCATCACCGGCGCGAACGGCACCGGCAAGGAGCTTGTAGCCCACAATCTCCACAACCAGAGCCAGAGAGCTTCGATGCCCTTCATCGAAGTAAACTGCGCCGCCATCCCCAGCGAGCTCATCGAGAGCGAGCTGTTCGGTCATGAGAAAGGCTCCTTCACCTCGGCCGTGAAGCAGCACAAGGGTAAGTTCGAGCAGGCCGACGGAGGTACCCTCTTCCTCGACGAGATCGGCGACATGAGCCTCGCAGCCCAGGCCAAGGTGCTGCGCGTGCTTCAGGAGAACAAGCTCATGAGGGTCGGCGGAGACAAGGACATAAGCGTGAACGTGCGCGTCATCGCCGCCACCAACAAGAACCTCACCGAAGAGATTGCCAAGGGCACTTTCCGCGAGGACCTCTACCACCGCCTGAGTGTTATTGTAATCCACGTGCCTACCCTGGCCGAGCGTGCCGACGACATTCCTATGCTGGTGACCCATTTCATCAAGAGGATATGCGCCGAGAGCGGCAAGCCCGAGCCCAAGGTCGATGCTGCGGCATACGACGAGCTCAAGAAGCTCCCCTGGACTGGCAACATCCGCGAGCTCCGCAACGTTGTCGAGAGGCTGCTGATCCTCTGCGGCAACACCATCACAAAAGAAGACGTGCTCCTTTACGCAACACCTTCAATCTAAAACGCGATTATGAACTTAGTAGCTATAGTAGGACGCCCCAACGTCGGCAAGTCGACCCTTTTCAACCGCCTTGTGGGCATGCGTCAGGCCATTGTCGATGATATTTCAGGCGTGACCCGCGATCGCCACTACGGCCGTTGCGAATGGTGCGGCCACGAGTTTTCGGTGGTTGACACCGGCGGTTTCACCACTAACAGCGACGACGTCTTCGAGAGCGAAATCCGCAAGCAGGTGATGATTGCCATCGAGGAGTGCGACCTGGTGATCTTCCTTGTGGAAGTCGCTACAGGCATCACTGACTTCGACGCCGAGATAGCCGACGTGCTGCGCCGCAGCCGCAAGCCTGTGGTGCTGGCTGTCAACAAGGTGGATTCCGGCGACAAGATATACGGCACATACGAGTTCAACGCGCTGGGCCTCGGCGAGCCCTGGAGCATCTCCGCAGCTACTGGCAGCGGCACCGGCGACCTGCTCGACGAGATTGTGGCCAAGCTGCCGTCAGACTCGACTATTAAGGAAGAAGTAGAAGGCGAGAATACCATCCCGCGCATCGCCATCGTGGGCAAGCCTAATGTCGGCAAGTCGTCTCTGACCAACGCCCTGCTGGGCGAAGAGAGGAACATCGTGACTCCTGTGGCCGGCACCACGAGGGATTCCATCAGCACCCACTACAACAAGTTCGGCCACGAGTTCATACTCGTTGATACCGCGGGAGTCCGCAAGAAATCGAAGGTGACGGAAGACCTGGAGTTCTACTCAGTGCTGCGCTCCATCCGTGCCATTGAGAATTCCGACGTCTGCATCCTGATGGTCGACGCCCAGACGGGTCTCGAGAGCCAGGACATGTCGATCTTCAACATAATCCAGCGCAACCGCAAGGGCTGTGTCATAGTCATCAACAAGTGGGACCTTGTGACCAAGGACAGCAACACTCTGATGCGTTACCGCGAAGCGGTACTGCGCAAGATCGCTCCTTCCGACGACATTCCGGTGGTCTTCACATCTGTGGTCAACAAGCAGCGCATCATGGACGTGCTGGACACTGTGGCGAAGGTTTACGACAATTACTCGAAACGCATCCCCACTTCGGAGCTTAACGAGGTGATGCTGCAGGAGATTGACAATTATCCGCCGCCGGCATGGAAGGGCAAGTACATAAAGATCAAGTACGTCACCCAGCTCCCTACGGCTGCGCCTTCATTTGCGTTCTTCTGCAATCTGCCTCAGTACGTCCGTGACCCGTACAAACGCTTCCTGGAGAACAAGCTCCGCGAGCATTTCGACTTCACGGGCTGTCCCCTGCAGATCTATATCCGACAGAAATAACGTCCGGCCCGTGAAAGGCCGCTTTGCGGGGCCAGATGCCCGTTCGAAGCCCGTCCGGCCCGTGAAAGGCCAGTTTGCGGGGCCAAATACTTGCTCGGAGCCTGTCCGGTCAGAAAAAGGCGACCTTTCGGGGCCGCCTTTTTCTATTTGCTTGCTGTAAGCAATTACTAGTAGACTTTCAGCTCGCCTATTTCGACGCCCTGGCAGCCGGCGGTGACTATTATCACCTCCTGGCCTTTCTTGTTGAGGACATACGAAGGCTCGTCGATGAAGGTGTGGCTGTGGCCGCCGATTATTATGTCGATATTCGACGACTCAGCTGCCATCACATGGTCTGACGGGCGGTCATAGTCGCCGCCGTCGAAGCCCAGATGCGACAGGAAGATCACAAGGTCGCACTTCTCATCGTTCTTCAGATAGTCGGCCCATCTGTTCACCTCAGCCACCGTGTCGAGATGCTCCATATTCTTGATGTACTCATACATCACGTTACTCTCCAGATAAGAAGTAGCTCCTACGATGCCTATCTTCATGCCGCCTCGCTTTACTATAGTGTAAGGCTGCACATACGGCTCCAGAGGAGTACCCTCCACCCCGTAGTTGCACATCAAGGTAGGATAATTCGCTTTTGAAAGCCTGCGGGCCAGTTCTTCCAGCCCGTTGTCGAACTCATGGTTGCCGAGGGTGGCCACATCATAACCCAGGGCGTTCATCAGTTCAAGCTCCAGATCGCCCTTGGCCACAGTGAAATAAGGAGTGCCCTGGTTGTAGTCGCCGGCATCCAGGAGCAGCACTTTCTTCTTGCCGTAGTGGGCGCGGACGCTGTCGATGAACTGCAGCCTGCGGTCCACTCCGCCGAGGCCCTCGTTGCGGCCCGTACGCATAGGTTCGATCTGACTGTGTGTATCGTTGGTGTGAAGGATCACAAGACGCTGTGCATCTGACATTCCGAATGTCAGACATGCTATTGCCAATGTCAATACTAACCTTTTCATACTCCTAGTTCCTGTCTACGTTTTTAATAACCACACGGCCGTCCATCTTCGGGTCGACCTTCTTGCCCTGCGCGGTCAGCTCCCTGATATGGTCGCATACGGCGTCGCGGATGAGCACGTCGGTGTCGATCACCTTGTCGGCATAAGCGCCGATCCTCGAGCCGTCACCTCCGTCTAGCAGGAAGTTGATGGTTGCGAAGTTGTAGGTCTTGTTGGGATCCAGAGGCTTGCCGCCGATGTTGAACTTGGTGATCTGATAGTTGTCGATTACAAGCTCCACGCCGCTCAGACACTCCACATAGCCTTTCTTGGCATAATTGTCCATGAACTGGCGAAGCTTCGAACCCTTCACCTTGCAGACTACTATGTCGTTCTCGAAGGGGAAGATGGAATATATGTCATAGACCCTCACGTCGCCCTTCGGCATGGCGGTACGTATGCCGCCGTAGTTGGTCATGGCCATCTGCACAGGCTCCCCTATCTCCTTCTCGGCCCTTGCCCGTATGACGTCCGCCGCGAAATTCGAGAGCTCGCTCTCCGCTCCGCGCTTGCTTTCGATCAGACGGTCGGTGTAGCCTATGATTTCCATCAGGGGCGCAACCTGGGGTGAATACTTGTCGATTATGTCCTGGGCCGCCCAGTCGCTGCCGGTGTCATAGCGGGAATCTATGTAGTGGTATTGCCATGCATAGTCGAACCCGGCGTTTCTCCTGCCGCATGCCACGAGCATAAGGCAGGCAGTCAATATCAGTGTTATCCGTCGCATATCTATTTTTTGCTTTTCATCCATTTGTAAAGATCCTTGAAGGTGGCCTTCTTGCCGTACATCAGAATTCCCACGCGGTAAATCCTTGCCGAAATGTAAGTCACAAGGATGAAGGTGAGCAACAGCAGAACTACCGAGAGGGCGAGCTGCCAGCCCGGCACGACGCCGAACGGAAGCCTTGCCAGCATCACCATCGGAGAGGTGAAAGGAATGATGGAAGCCCAGAACGACAGCGCGCTGTTGGGGTGCTGGAAGGTGTGTAGCATGATGAACAGACCGAGCATCAGCGGGATGGTGATAGGCATCGCCAGCTGGCCTGTATCGGCCTCGTTGTCAACTGCAGAGCCCACAGCCGCAAACATCGAAGCGTAGAGCAGGTATCCCAGCAGGAAGTAAATGAGGAAGAATATAAGAAGGTACGGGATGTTCAGGCTGGCAAGGCCGCCGAGGATTCCGGAAGCCACGTTCTCCGAAATGCCCTCCCCTGCTGCCAGCACATCTCCTGCTCCGGAAGACATGACGTCAGCCCCGAAGATGAGGCCGCCGCCAGTCACGAGCACGAGGGTCAGCACTATCCAGATTATGAACTGCGTCAGCGCTACTCCGGCCACACCTATGATCTTGCCCATCATCAGCTCGAACGAGCTGACAGATGAAACCACGACCTCCACGATGCGGTTGGACTTCTCCTCGATGACGCCCCTCATGACCATGTTGCCGAACATAAAAGTGAAGATGTAGATGAGGAAGCTCATTATGTAGGCGATAATCATGTATGCCTCTACCGAGTCTTCCTTCTCGCCTCCGTCTTCAGTCAGGGTCAGGGCCTCAACAGGCACGGATGTGCGCACCTTGGCCATAATGTCCTCATACCCCACTATGTCGTAGGCTTTCAGCTTGTAGTCGCGCACCGCCGTTTCCACCTTCCGGGACAGGTCGCTCTTGGTCTCCAGCGACACGGGTTCCTTGCTGTAGGTAGTTACCGACACGTTGTTGTCCTCGTCGAGAGGAGACACGAACACGAGGATGTCGACGCCGAGGTCCTTGAAATCAGCCTTCATCTGCTCGATGTCGGCGTTGGCGTCGGCAAAGCTGTACTGCACCGACTCGCCGCTTTCGAAATACGGCTGCACGAGGCCGGAACGGTCGACGAACATTACTTTCTTCTGACCGTCGCCCTTGTAGAGCATAATCAGCGACGGGATCAGTATGAGCGCCGCCATGAAGACCGGGGTGAGGATGGTGGTGAGTATGAAGGATTTCTTCTTGACGCGGACTGAATACTCACGACCTATGATAATTCCTATTTTGCTAAGGTTCATAACTTTTCCTCCTGTTTTTCGCCTCCGACAAGCTTGATGAAGATGTCGTTCATCCTCGGGATAAGCCTTCTGAAGGATATTATTTCCACTTCGTCATTTAGCTCGCCGATAACATCCTTCGAAGTGAAACCTTCGTTGATGTCTAGCACGGCGCGGCGTTCGTTCTTCTGCTGGTCGTCGAGATAGATCGAATATGAGCGGCCGGCAGGCACCCTTTCCAGATCTGTCTTGTAGAGCAGCTCCACCTGGTCTGAGCCCCAGCGGCGGCGGACTTCGTCGGTGCCGCCGGTGACCACCAGCTTGGCCTTGTTGATGAGGGCGATGTTGTCGCAAAGCTCCTCCACCGACTCCATGTTGTGGGTCGAAAGGATGATGGATGTGCCTTCGTCGCGCAGACGCAGGATTTCTTCGCGGATAACCTGCACATTGACCGGGTCGAAGCCGCTGAAAGGTTCGTCGAGGATAAGCAGTCTGGGCCTGTGGACAACTGTGGTAATGAACTGGACCTTCTGGGCCATACCCTTGGAAAGGTCTTCCACTTTCTTGTCCCACCACGACTGGATGCCGAATTTCACGAACCACTCGCGCAGCGCTTTCGAAGCTTCGGCTGAGGTCATGCCTTTCAGCCTGGCAAGGTACATGGCCTGCTCGCCTACCTTCATCTTCTTATAGAGACCGCGCTCTTCAGGCAGGTAGCCGATCTGGCGCACAGCTTCTTCGGTCATGGGTCTGCCGTTGAATATGACTGTGCCTTCGGTGGGGATGGTAATCTGGTTGATGATGCGGATAAGAGTCGTCTTTCCCGCACCGTTGGGACCCAGCAAGCCGAATATCTTGCCTTCGGGGACCTCGATGGACACATTATCGAGGGCGGCGAACTGGCCGAACCTCTTGGTTATGTCCTTACATTCTATGATGTTCATCTGTACTAGATATTGTTTTCTTCTCTGTATTTGTCGAAACAGTGCCTGCAGAGAGGCTCGTAGATGTCTTTCTCACCAAGCTCCACGAGTTTCTCGCTGGCGGACAGGCGGTGTGAATAATTGGCGGGGTCGCCGCACTTCACGCAGATGGCGTGGACTTTTGTGACATATTCGGCCACTGCCATCAGGGCTGGCATCGGGCCGAAGGGTTTTCCTCGGAAGTCTGTGTCCAGGCCGGCGACAATCACCCTGATGCCCATGCTGGCCAGCTGCTGCACTACGTCCACTATGCCCATGTCGAAGAACTGGGCTTCGTCGATGCCGACTACGTCGACATCTCCGGTGAGCAGAAGCAGGCTGCTGGAAGACTCTACCGGAGTTGAGATGATGGCGTTTGCATCGTGGCTCACCACCTCCTCTTCAGAATAGCGCACGTCGATGCGGGGCTTGAAAATCTCCACCTTGAGGTTGGCAATCTTGGCCCTCTTGAGACGGCGTATGAGTTCTTCGGTCTTGCCTGAGAACATCGAGCCGCAGATGACTTCTATCCAGCCGGGTGTCTTTGCGTTTTCAATAAACATTTCCTTTACTATCTTTGTAGGGTGACTGACAAAGATAGGAAAAAATGTCTGAACTTTACATAGTGCCGACGCCCGTCGGGAATCTCGAGGATATGACCTTCAGGGCTGTCCAGGTGCTCCGCGACGTGGACCTTATCCTGGCGGAGGACACCCGCACCAGCGCGGTGCTGCTGAAGAAGTACGGCATTGCAACCCATGCTGAAAGTCATCACAAATACAACGAACACCAGAAGGTGGAGCTCATCAAGGAAAAGATCCTTTCGGGCATGTCGGTAGCACTCATCAGCGACGCCGGCACTCCCGGCATCAGCGACCCCGGGTTCCTGCTTGTCCGTACCTGTGCGGAGGCCGGCATCAAGGTGGTCACCCTGCCCGGGCCGACAGCTTGCATCCCCGCCATCGTCAATTCGGGCCTCCCCTGCGACCGTTTCTGCTTCGAGGGTTTCCTTCCGCAGAAGAAGGGCCGCCAGACGAGACTCACCGAGCTGTCTGCCGAGCGCCGCACCATGGTGTTCTACGAATCCCCCTTCAGACTTGTCAAGACTCTCGCGCAATTCGCGGAGTTTTTCGGAGACGGTCGCAAGGCTGCCGTCTGCCGTGAGATCTCAAAGGTTCACGAAACTACTGTCAGGGGCACTCTGGCCGAGCTGCGGGATTTTTTCACCGCGAACGAGCCCAAGGGTGAGATCGTGATAGTGGTCCAGGGGGCCGATGATCATCCCAAAAAGGATTCTTAAACTTTTAATGTCTTCTTGGAGGAGTTTGTATGAAGGGCAAAAAAGCTTCTGCGGCTGCAGCGAGCGGTGCTGTGGCTTTGATTTTCATGATTCTTGGCTTTCAGGCAGCCATATTTACCGGCAATGTCTTCAAGTTCCGGCAGGCGGCGAAGGCCGAAGCTGCTATGGATGATAGTTTTATAAACGACGGGCCTCCTAGGGGCTCGGAGGCTGCAGCTAGGGGCCTTGACAAAAAAGTCCCTTTCGCTGCACCTCGCTCGCCACAAACGGAGGCCCTATCTATAGATAAATCAAACCCTGGAGATAATTCTGTCTACAGTTCTAACAAAACACGCAAAGCGAACAGGGCAACATCCACCGAGCCCAAAGGAAGCCCGGGCGAAAAAGGAGGTGCGGTGCGTAAGGCGCTGGAGGCCAGCGGCCAGCGGGAGCGTGACTACAGCGACTCACGGACAGTCATAGCCGAAAGGACGTCCAGGAAGTCCGCCGAGACATTCGAGTTCGATCCAAACACAGTCACACTTGAAGATCTCACCCGGCTGGGCTTCTCAGAACGCCAGGCACAAGTCATCCTCAACTACCGCGACAAAGGCGGCCGCTTCCGCAGCGAACAAGACTTCGCCAAGATGTACGTGGTGGACAGCGCTACATTTGCCAGGCTCGAGCCATACATCCGTATCCCGAAACTCGACCTGAACGCCGCCGACAGCGAAGCCCTGCTCAGCCTGAGAGGCATCGGCCCATACTATGCATCAAAAATCCTCGACTATCGCCGCCGACTCGGCGGCAGCTTCACCAGCCTCGACCAGCTTCTGGAGATCGACGGCTTCGACCGCCAGCGCCTCGACGGCTTCCGATCCGACGTAGAGCTCCGCAAACCGCCGAAAGCCTTCAACATCTGGGAAGCCACCCAGGCCCAGCTCGAAGCCCACCCCTACATCGGCGCCTACGCCGCCAAAGGCATAATCCGCTTCAAGCGCACCGTCGACACCCTCTCCTGGACCCTCTCCAACCTCGTCGAGGCCGGTATCCTGAGCCCGGAAAAAGCGGCAAAACTGTAAGGATTGTTATTTACGGCACTCGTCCATGAGGTCCTCGAGGGCCTTGCGGTCAGCGGGATAGAACTTCACAACCGGAGCCACCGTCATGCGGGCGCTCTTGCCCAGTCGTTTCTCCAGTTCCATGAACTCAGCGTACTTCTCGAGGTAGCTCTGCTTCTGCTCGTCAGTCAGCGGCATGTCGATTCCAGCCTCTCTCATCATGAAACGGCTCTTCGACGCCACGGACATCTCAACGTGCAGCTGGACATAGCATATCACATCGAAAAATACCTCGGGCGGGAAAGACTCCTTCACCGTCATAAGGAACTGCCCCGTCTTGGTATCTCTAAGCTCACCCCGCTGGATAGCCTGGAGCAGCACTACCTGCTTGTCAAGGCCGCGGTCCAGCCAGCGGTGGATCATATCTCCGTCGTACTGGTAAGTCCAGATCAGCAAACCGGCCAGGGCTGCAAGGATGAAAACGAACTGCAGCACAGGGTTGAAATGGAGGGTATTGTGAAGAATGTGCAGAACAGGTGCGATCACCAGCAGGAAAATGGACATCAAGGTGTCGTTGCGCTTGATAGGCAGATTGCCTTTGCGGCGCTCCGCAAGACGTACGGCGAACATCAGACCGGCAGCAACGATGGCGCTGCAGCCCATGTGGATAAGAGCCACCTCAAGACCGCGGAACAGCACAGTAGCTATTCCCAGCGGCTCACCGAGCACAAGGTAGAAGATGTTCTCGAGGATGGAAAAGCCACCTCCCACCGCCGCTCCGCAGATGACGCTGTCGATGAAGAACACAATCTTCTTACGGCTCGCCAGCAACAGCAGCGGGACAGCCTTCACCATCTCCTCCAGCAAAGGATAGAGAAAATCAGATACATTCTCCGGAACGAATATGTCCAGCACCCAGAACAGGCCGAAGCACACCAGCGCCGCAGCCATGCCAGCCCCAACCAGCAGCAGGAGCCTCTTCACGCTCAGCAGCGAGAAGGAATCCAGCTCATACACTACAAAAATGTAGATAGCTACGGGAAGCAGGGCGGCAATGAACGACATTACAGAAGCTTAAGAGAAATCATGAATTCGTTGTTGTGGCGGCCCCTGACAAATCCTTCGGGGGCGAACAAGTGGCCATATCCTACGGAGAGAGTGGTCTTCAAATAGTTGAAGAACACAAGCTCGGTGGTCAGCTGGGCTCCGGCGCTGTAATACAGCTGATGCGGCACCCCGGGATTCCATGTCGACAGGCCGGTGCCAAACAGAGAGCACTGGATCCATGTCGGATAGAAGAAGAGGAAGCCGAAGTCGTTGAGACGCAAAGGACGCAGGTTCAGCTCAGCAGTAGCCTTGGCGTAAGAGTGAGCCTTGATATCGTCGATGCAGGCGCCCGGCATAGCTATGGAGGTGCGGTACATGAACGCATTGCGGTTGTCGATGCGGTTGTTGCGCATTCCTCCGAGGTAGGTATTACCGAAGGCCGACTTGGGATCGCCGAAAGAATGACCTGCAGCAGTGCGGACCCAGAACGTGGTATTGCGGCTGACGGGCAGCAGCACGCCGAAGTCTCCGGTAGCTTCCACAGACGGGAAGAAGCTGCCGCCGGCCAGATAGCCGTAGCCCTGAAGGCCGACCTCAAAGCCTTGCTCCTTCATCACTGCGCCGAGGGTGTTGCGGAACTTGCTTATCTTACCGTATGCAGAGACAGTCTGCATTGAGCGGATGCCGTCGTCGACGCTGATCTCCTGATAGAGAGGCAGCGCGTCCATGTCGCCGTACGCACCGACAGAAGCTCCCCAGTTATATGTGTAGGGCACATGCAAAGTGTTGGTCCAGTCATAAGCCACTGACACCATGTATCCTTTACGGCTGTTGCGGATAGGACCCGCGAGGTCGTAGAAGTCGGTATGGTTCCAGGCAGCCTTCATGGTCCAGAAGTAATACTTCCACTCGAAGTCCGCATGGAACTTGTTTTTCATGTCGTTGCTGCTCCACGGAGACACACCCAGACCAAGCTTGATGCTGCTCAGGCCTACCGGATCCCTGAACTGAAGACGATAGCCCAGCACGGGGGTCACGCGGTTCCACGCCTTGTTGTCGACAAAACCGGTGATGATGGGATATGCTCCCGCGAAGCGCATCTCCTTGAATACATTATAAGGAGTGATGCTGTTGTAGACATCTCCAAATTCAATCTGCTTCAGCGGCTCCTTGAGCAGACCCACAGATTCCAGAGCTTCTACGTTATTATCGTAAGCCTTCTGGCCGTACAGTTCGATAGCGTTGGCATCCTCCACAACTTTGCGGTCCAGCATCACGGGGCGCATGCCGTCGCGCTCGAACTCCAGGGCCATGATCTTGCCCGGCTCGATTTCCAGCGGGGCGAATAGGCCGATGTCGGTGTTGGTCAGAAGATCCATCTCGCCGGTAGCGATCTCAATCTGCCAGATGTTGGAAACACCGGTATAGTATGAACTACCTATCAGGTATTTGTCATCCAGAGAGAAGCGGAACTGACCCAGGTTGGTATCTTCGAAGGTCACCAGCTCCTCGGCCTCGAACTTTGCGTTGTCCAGGTCTTCGGTGCGGAACAGCAGCAGAGTGTGCTCGCCATTTTCGCCCTGCCTGGTCATGGAAATCATCTTGCCGTCATGGCTCACTGCAAGGTCGAAAATGCTGACGCCGAAGGGGAAGGCATAGATTATTTCCGGATTCTCGATGTCCTTGTCGTATCGTATGATGGACTGAGTGCCGGCGTTCGAGAACAGACCATAGAGACGGTCGGTGGCATCGTCATACACAATATTGTTGACACGCTGGAACTCTTTCTTCTTCACCACCTTCTTCTTCTGAAGGTCATAGACGCTAAGACCGCGGTACTTGGCGTTGTTGAAGGTGAATATCAGACGCTGGTTGTTGCGGTCCAGAGCCACATAAGCCGGGTTGTAAAGCTGGATGCCGTAGAGGGGAGCCACTTTACGCTCCTTGCCGGTATTCAGGTCTATCTCTGTGATGTGGGCGAAGTCGCCGGGCGCGTTCATAGCTGCGTAGGCCTTGCCTGTGCCGGGGTCATAGACGAAAGGCGACACGGAACCCAGAGGCTCCTTGCTGAGCGGAGTGGTCTCGGTAATCGGATACTCGCGGATGATTGCCAGATTGGCTTCATCATGCTTCTTTTCATCCTCCTTCCATTCGTTCCACACCTGACGCAGCGGACGTCCGTACACCTGCTTGAACTGGCTGCCCATGAAGGGGCGGCTGTCAGCAGTACGGTTATAGAAACTTATAAGATTTTCGTAGCCGTAGTTGGCCACCATGTAATTCACGAAACGTGTACCGTAGAGGTATGCATTCGCTCCCACCTGGAAGTCCATGGTAGAACCTTCAGTCTCCAGACCTACTACAGAATAGAGAGGTTCTCCACCGTTGATGATGCTGCGGAAATACATCTCGTCATATCCGCCAAGGGCGCGGCCCACTCCGCCGCCCAGCCATGTCTCCATGAAGCAGGCGATGCCTTCGTGGTACCAGCGCGGCGCATACCAGCGCGGAACGGTCAGATAGCTCCAGATGGCAGATATGGGCTGAGAGTTGTCGGTTCCCACCTTGGTGCCGAAAAACTTGCGCCAGCCCAGATCCTGGCGGTTGTACTTGTCAGACATCACGATATGCGTATACTCGTGACAGAAAAGCTTACGGTAACGCTCAGATGACGGAGCGATGTAATAGGCCATGTTCATGGGCGCCATACCGATCTGGATCAGGGAACGCTGAAGCGGAGTGGCTCCGCCGTTTCCATCATCTTCCCAGTCGGTCAGAAGCAGCAGAGGGGGCTCCGGAACATAGAGAGAATCGGTGGTCCATATCTGTTCGTGGAGGGCCTTGCCATTCTGGAACATGCGTACCACATGGGGGATGTAGCGCGACAGGTTCTTGTCGAAGAAGACCAGTTGAGCCTCATCTGTCTTATACTGATAATAAGTCTGGCTCTGCGCCTGAGACACAAGCGGAAGAGCCAGAATTATGGTCAGTATGCAAATGCGTATGCGGATAGTACTTGACACGCAGCTATACTGTATTTGAAAATTTAGTTAGAAATACCTGTAACGAGGTCATTCACCATGCCAAACTGGTCATGCATAACCAGGCCGAACTGGTCTTGCAGAGGGGTGAATTCAGCCTGCTGAATACCAGGAACACCGTTCACGACAATAACAGCTGAGGCTACGTCGTTCAGAGCAGGGAAGGGCATAGATAAGCCCATTACACCGACAAGATCGCCAATAGTGAATTCGTTGCCAACCAGGAAGTCACTGCCGACCTTGAATTCATCGTTAACCTGGAATTCATCGTTAACCACGAATCCATCATTAACCACGAATCCATCGTTAACTACGAATCCATCGTTAACCTGAAATCCATCGCCAACCTTGAAGTCATTGCCAACAAAGAAAACATGGTCACCCATAGTAATTAACTGGTCACCAACCTGGAATCCATCGCCAACCTTGAAATCAGTACCAACAACGAAAGTCTGGTCGCCCACAGTGAATTTGTCACCCACAGTGAATTTGTCGCCGACCTGGAAACCATTGTCGCCGACCTTGAATTCATCGTTAACAGTGATTACACCAGCATGATCGGCAAAATACCCCGTGAATGGAGTGTTGCAGCCCAATATCAGGTCCAACGCCGTAGTGGTAACTAATGAAATCTGGAATTCCTGAGGGAACTCTTGCAGAACTGCTGCGCTCTTCTCTACTGCAAGCTGATGACCTTTCTTTTGCAATTCTGCTGCAGTTTTATCGTCCTTATTAAGGAAAGCTGTCACCTCCTGATACTCAAGCCACTGGTCGCGGATGAATTTGAGGGGGTCGCTGCCGGCGTTGTTCTTCAGATAAGCATCGGCAGTGTCGATGAAACGAGTGGCCAGATTGTTCTGTTTCTGGAGGAGATTGTATGCCAGAGCAGCATTGTTGGTGCTCTGGGCAACGTCTTTGGCTGACTCGCCGCTAAGGACTGCATTCAGATCAGCACCAGCCGCTTCCATCGAAGCGCAGACATTATTGATTGTCGGCTGAGCATCTTTCATATCCTTGAGCACAGCGCTGAACTCCGGGATGTTGCCAGCTACTTGATCAGAAGCCTCAACAAGAGCGTTGAACTGATCGGCACGAGTCTTCATCACCATGTATGCGGCCACGATGTTGTTTCTGTATTCTACATCGTTCATCAGGAGTTCCTGCATATTGCTATCACCTTCACCGGCGGTTTTGCGAGAGAAACGGGCAGACTTGGCTACATTGCCGCTTGATTGATCATAATCGATAGGCCAGTCGATAATCCTTGATACGACATAGCCGACAACACATACTGCAAGTACTGAAAGCAGTATGGTAAGTCCTTTTTTCTTTTTCATATGATGATAAAATTAGTTGTCAAAAAAGTAAATTCTCAATGCAAAGTTAGAAAAAAATCACCGAGAATGCAATAGAAACACCTATTTAATTAGGGGCGTGCCACATGCGCGCGAAGACCCGCGCGAAGACCCGTGCGAAAACCCGTGCGCCAGACAGTCACTCCGCACTGTCCGGACATCCACTCCATCTTGCCAGGACATTAAGTATCACTTTAGGTGCGCAAGGTCTGCTAAAATGCAACAGGCCTTGTGCGCGCTCTTTAGGTAAATAACTGATTATTAGTCAATTAAAAATTATTAGTGCGCAAGGTCTGCGCCATTTTAACAGACCTTGTGCGCTGGGGTGTCTTTCTCGCTCTGGCGGGGTGGAGATTACTGGGTGGGAATCACGTAGATTTCTACGCGACGGTTCTTGGCGCGGCCTTCTTCAGTGCTGTTGTCTGCGACCGGATCGTCGAACGCCAGGCCTTTTGTGGTGATGCGGTCAGCGCCTATGCCCTTGGTCTGAAGATATTTGGAGACCTCGTTGGCGCGTCTGGCCGAAACCGTCAGGTTGGCTTCATGGGTGCCTACATTGTCGGTGTGGCCATAGACTCTGATGCGGCTCTCGGGCAGGTCGGAAATGGCCTCGACCAGTTCGTCGAGCGATGCTTTGGCTTCATTGCTGATTGACGTCTGATTGAAGCCGAACAGGATTCCGCTTTCAAATGTGACTTTCAGGGCGGCAAGGCCGTCTTCGAGGGTTACGGATTCCACTATCGCGCCCTTGAGGTCCGAGAGTGCCGATACTTTTTCTTTGACGACTCGTCTGGCCGAATTCATTGACAGGCTGCAGCTGGCGACAAGTGTGCTGCACAAAAGGAGAAGGAATAACTTTTTCATATTCAAATATATAAAAAAGAATTTGGAATTCCACACTCTCCGGGAGAGCAAGCTCACGACGGGTACGTAAACGAAAAAGGCATCGCAGTTTTGCTGCAATGCCTTTTCCTTCTTTGCGGAGAGTGAGGGATTCGAACCCCCGAACCCTTTCGGATCAACAGTTTTCAAGACTGCCGCCATCAACCACTCGGCCAACTCTCCTTCCCATAAGGGACTGCAAATATAGATATTTTTGAATATTGTACAAAAATAATTTCGCAGGGCTAATCCTTGAACAGTCTCGGAACGAACTCCTTGAGGCTGCGGCGCCAGTTGAGCCATTCGTGGCCGGTGCCGGGAGATTCGTAGTAGATGTGTTTCACGCCGTTCTTCTCCAGCACGTCGCGGAAATTGGTGACAGTGGCGTACATCTGGGGAGACTCGTCGCTGCCAGTGCTGATGAACAGGAGCTTGTACTGGTCGTTCAGGCTTGCCGGGTAGGCATCAGGATTCTGGGCCATGCCGCTGCCGCTGAAACCACCCACATAAGCGAAGAGTTCAGGATGGTTCATGGCAACGCTCCAGCTGATGAAACCTCCCATCGACAGGCCGGTGATGGCGCGATGGTCGCGGTCGGCGACAGTGCGGTACTTGGAGTCGATCATTGGGATCAGCTCCTGCGATACCAGCATGTCGACATTAGTGAAATTGAACATGCTGCGAGGGCCGTCGGCCATGCTGGCCCTGGGAACGAGAGCCTCGCCGCGGTCCATCACGATAAGCATAGGCACGCACTTCTTGGCAGCGATGAGATTGTCCATGATGTTGTCGACCTTGCCCTGGATTGCCCAGCCGGTCTCATCCTCTCCACCTCCGTGATAAAGGTAAAGCACGGGGTAGCGCTTGTCGGCCTTCTTCTCATACTCGGCAGGAACATAGACGTAGCAGGTTCTCCATGTCTGGGTGAGTTCAGACCAGTACCTCTGCATGCGGATCTCTCCGTGAGGCACGTCCTTCGGCAGATAGAAGTCTACGCCGACTTCGGGAATCTCGATGGCGCTGGACATCATGCCACAGCCGTAGAATAGCTGGCTTGACGGGTCGGCCATGTGCACGCCGTCTACATTGATGAAATAGTAGTGGAAGCCGGGAACCTGAGGCTCGCTGGTTACCTCCCAGATGCCGTCGGCATTCTTGGTCATTGGATAGATGTGTCCGAGGTCGAGCTCCACGCTTTCAGCACGGGGAGCGTTCACCTGGAAGGTGACGGACAGGTCAGGATTGATCTTGGGATACTCTTTGCCAAGGATGTTGGTGCTGGCCGGAGTGGGCTCCGTGATGAGGCCTATCACCGGTTTTTCCTTGCAGGACGCCAGAGTGGCGGCAGCTGCTATCAATGCTATGAATATATATCTGGTTTTCATCGTAGATTTCATTTAAAGAGTTTCTTTGCAAACTGATAGAGGCTGCGGCGCCATGAGAGCCATTCGTGGGCAGTCTCGGGCGAGCAGTAATATTCGTTCTGGATGCCGTTGGCAAGCAGCAGTTCGTGCATCTCTTCGATGAGCTTGCCTTCTGCCTCGCCGGTGGTGCAGAATACCAGATGGAAGTCCTTGTTGAAAGCCGTAGGGTTCTTGAAGATTCCGTTCCAGGCCGCTGCGAATTGCTCAGGATCCTTGAAACCAGGATTGCGGGGGTTGAACTCGCCGATCACGATAATGCCGGAAAATCCTGACACCCATGAGAAATATTCCTTGTGGCCGAAGGCCAGGTCGTATGCCTGCTTTGCGCCCCATGACAGACCGGCCACAGCGCGGTGGTCGCGGTCGGCTATGGTGCGGAAACGCTTGTCCACGAAGGGTATGACATCCTCAATCATCATCTTCTCGAAAGCGTCGAAGCTGTCGGTGCTGCCGGGAAGGGTGGCATAGCCGGAGTTCATCACGATGATCATCGGCTCAGCTTCGCCCTTGGCAATGAGGTTGTCAAGGATGACGTCGGCAAAGCCCTGGTAGATCCAGCCGGTCTCGTCCTCGCCGCCGCCATGCTGCAGATAGAGCACGGGGTAGCGCTTATTCGGGTTCTTCTCATATTCGGCGGGGGTGTAGACATACATCCTGCGGTACTGCTGGCATGCGTCTGACCAGAACTTCACGGAGCGGACGGCGCCCTGAGGGACGTCCTTTTTCGGAAGATAGAAATCAGCGTCGGCCGGGGCTTCGTTGACTTCCACTGCGCTGGCGTAGCGGCTCATGCCGTAGAAAGTGTAGGTTGCTGGGTCTGCGAAAGAAAGGCCGCCGGTGATGAGTGAATAATAGTGGAAGCCGGGCACCAGCGGTGCGGTGGTGGCTGTCCAGACTCCGTTCTCATCCTTGGTCATGGGATAGCGGCCGCCGAGGTCCACCGTGATGGCCTTGGCCTGCGGAGCCCTGATGCTGAGTGTCACGGAATTGTCCGCATTGATCTGCGGAAAGCTGCTGCCGGACTTGTTGTAGTCTGACGGGTGCTGGGCCCACATCAGAAGGGGTGCTGACAGCAGGATCAGAAATAGACTGAAGCGTTTCATATCGTTATTAGTTCAGGTGTAATCGGGGAATCATTCTCCATAAATGTAGCGGTGCTGCTCATCGGTGAGGCTGTCGATGCTGACCCCGAGGGTGGCGAGCTTGCGGCGGGCCACTTCGTCGTCAATGGCGGCCGGAACGTTGATGACCATGTCGCCGGGGACGCGGTTAAGCGGGTGATTGAGCGCAAGGTAGCGGGCGCAGAGGGCCTGGATGGCGAATGACATGTCCATTATCTCGGCGGGATGGCCGTCGCCGGCAGCGAGGTTAACCAGACGACCCTGGGCTAGGATGTAGATGGTACGTCCGTCGGGAAGTTCGTAAGCCTCGATGTCCTTGCGGGCGGGACGGTGGCTGACCGCCAGAGCGTCCAGGTCGCGGATGTTCACTTCGCAGTCGAAGTGGCCGGCGTTGCAGCAGATGGCGCCGTCTTTCATGGCGAGGAAATCTTCGCTGGTGATGACATCCTTACAGCCCGTGACTGTGACGAAGATGTCGCCGAGCGGAGCGGCTTGCCTCATAGGCATCACCTGGAAGCCGTCCATCACAGCTTCTATGGCCTTCACCGGGTCGACCTCGGTCACTATGACCTTGGCCCCCATACCCTTGGCGCGCATCGCCACGCCTTTGCCGCACCAGCCGTAGCCAGCCACCACTGCGGTCTTGCCAGCCACTATGAGGTTGGTAGTGCGGTTGATGCCGGTCCAGACGGACTGGCCGGTGCCGTAGCGGTTGTCGAACAGATGTTTGCAGTCCGCGTCGTTCACCAGGATCATGGGGAAGGCAAGCTTGCGGGCCTTGTTCATGGCATTGAGGCGCAGTATGCCGGTGGTAGTCTCTTCGCAGCCTCCTATCACATTGCCGAGCAGCTGCGGGAAGGCGGTGTGGATCTTGCCCACCAGGTCCCCTCCGTCGTCTATTATGATGTTCGGCGCAGCCTCTATGACCTTGGTGATGTGACGGTCATATTCAGCCTCGCTGGCATCGTACCACGCGAAGACGTTCAGCCCGGCATGGACCAGCGCTGCGGCTATGTCGTCCTGGGTGGAGAGAGGGTTGCTGCCGGTGACGAACATTTCGGCCCCGCCTGCTGAAAGGGTCTTGCAGAGGTAGGCGGTCTTGGCCTCAAGATGCACGGATAATGCTATGCGGAGCCCCCGGAAGGGCTTTGTCTCTTCAAATTCCTTTTTCAATGCGGAGAGAAGCGGCATGTGGGCGGCCACCCACTGTATCTTGAGCTCGCCATCCTGCCACAGCTCCGGATTTCTGATTTCGTATGCCATGATTTATGTTTTATGCAAAGATAGTTTAACTTTGCAGTCTGTATTTAAAAACTTTTGTATGCAATACCACATTTTTGCTCCTTACCGCATCTGTCCCGTCGGTGCGCACAGCGACCATCAGCATGGTCTGGTGACTGGTTTCCCCTTCAACAAGGGAGTCGATTTGTATTTTGACGTCACGGAAGACGGTTCTGTCGAGCTTGAGAGCGGCAGTTTCGACGGCAAGGTTTCCTTCGATATACGTCAGAAAACCAAAATTAGGCAAGGCAACTGGGGCGACTATGCCCTCGGCGCCAAATATGCCCTCCGCAAGAGGTTCCAGCTGAAAAGAGGAATCCGCGGCAAGATCACCGGCAGCCTCCCGGTAGGAGGCCTCTCATCCAGCGCCGCAGTGCTCGTGTCGTACGTCATGGCTTTCGCAAAAGCCAACGACATAAACCTGATGCCGATGGAAGTGGTATTGACGGCATCTGAGGCTGAAAGGGAATACATCGGCCTGAACAACGGTATCCTGGACCAGTCCTGCATCGCGCTTGGAAAGAAAGACCACATGCTGATGCTCGACTGCGACAGCAACGAGTACCGCGTCATCCCCCGCAACCCCAAGATGAAGGATTTCGAGTTCGCAGTGTTCTTCAGCGGCCTCACCAGGAATCTGATAAGCAGCGATTTCAACCTCAGGGTGCAGGAGTGCAAGGTGGCCGCATGGGACCTGCTGTCATACGACAACCAGCCCATCAAGCCTTTCGACAAGACTTTCATGAGGGATGTGCCCCGCACTGTCTATGAAAAATACCGCGACAAGCTTCCTCGCCGCTTCGCCAACCGTGCCGAGCACTATTTCAGCGAATACAAGCGCGTGCGCCAGGCCGTTACCGCATGGGAATCCGGCAATATCGAGTGGCTGGGCCAGCTGAGCTTCGAGAGCTGCGAAAGTTCAATCCATAACTGGGAGTGCGGCAGCCCCGAGCTCATAAGCATATACCATGCTATGCGCAACACTGACGGCATCTACGGCGGACGTTTCTCAGGCGCAGGATTCAAGGGTGCTTGCATCGCGCTCGTGGATCCCGCCAAGGAAGACACCATCCGCGAGAGTGTCACCCGCCAGTATCTGGCCGAGTTCCCGCAGTACAAGGATACCTTTGAAGTGCATTTCGTAAAGAGCGCTGACGGCGCAGGTTTCATAGAAGACTGATATGAAGAACGTTGTTCTGGCTGCAGGATACGCCACCAGGATGTATCCGCTCACTGAGAATTTCCCCAAGCCCCTGCTTCCCGTGGGCTCTAGCACTATCCTCGACAAGATGCTGGAGGATGTGGACGCTCTGGAAGATATAGACGAGCATATAATCGTTACCAACCACCGTTTCATCGGTATCTTCGAGGACTGGCGGCTGGATGCTGTCAAGAGGTACGCCAAACCCATACGTCTGATTGACGACGGTTCTACTTCAAACGACAACCGTATCGGTGCTGTGGGTGACCTGGTCGCTGCAATCCGCAAGTTTGACATCCGGGACGACATCCTCGTAGCGGCAGCCGACAATCTGCTGGATTTCTCGCTGGCTTCGCTGGTCGATTTCTTCAAGGAGAAGAGCACGGCCGTGATTTTCTATTACGACGAGCCGGACGAGGTGCGCCTGCACCGCTGCGGAGTGATCTGCATGGACGAGGACGGTCGCGTCACCGACATGGAAGAGAAGCCCGCCGCCCCGAAGAGCCATCATGTGACTCCTCCTTTCTACATCTATGGAGCCAAGGACCTGCCTCTTATCCTTGATGCCATCGAGAACGGTTGCCAGTGGGATGCTCCCGGCAATCTCGCAGGCTACATCTCTCGCGTATCAGTGCTCCACGCCATGAAGATGCCTGGCAAACGCCTGGACATCGGAAGTCTCGAAGGCTACCGCGCCATCAGCGGACAGGAGTAGCGCAAACACATCTGGCCCCAGCGCGCAAGGTCTGCGGAAACGTCCCAGCGCACAAGGTCTGCAAAAATGGCGCAGACCTTGTGCACTAATAATTTTTAATTAACTAATAATCAGCTATTTACCTCAAAAGAGCGTACAAGGCCTGCGGCGTTTTAGCAGACCTTGCACACCTGAAGTGATACTTGATGTCCGGATATTCAGCCAGGATGCCCCTACTTCTCTTTTCCCAGCCACCTGTTTGCCTTTTCCGGAGCCACCTCAAAGACCCTGGCTAGCTGGGAAGGTGTGGTTCTGAAACAATGATAAACATAGGGCATTAATCTGGCTTTCTTCTCTTCCGGCAAATCGTGGACGACAGCTGAGAACCATCGTTGAGACATCTCATTTACTGACAACAATAACTCATTATCAGTCCGGCGAGTACGAGGTAAATCAATCAGTTTGCTGTCCATCTCTGCCGTATTCACTCCTCCGATCAGTCTCAGGAAAAAGCTCTGATCGTGCCGGAAAGCGCTCTCAACATAACGCCAGTCACAGAAAGACACTGGTTCAAGTTCATTTGCTTCATTTATCAGCCATCTGACATCATCCAACTTGTCTCCAGTATGCATTATCTGACGAACTTCTCTGGTCGACAGAACGCTCACTTTTCTCACCACTATCCCTGATGGCACTTTCCCGCCGCAGAAGAACGCCTGGTATCCGGTCCACTTATATTCCTGCACACTCGTGGCACCGTTATCCATAGCATTGCGGACAACATAAGCTATAGCGTTACGGACATAATAATCAGTATCCAGATATATGGCCCGGGCATCATTTCTTCTCAGCACGCCCGGATCCTGATACTTTTTGCTGAAATACATCGAGTACGCCTTCTTTACATCATCAACGAAGGAATCCGCCCCGGCCTGGTCTGCCGCCAGTATAATGCAGTGCGCATGATTGGACACCACCGCATAAATCACAAGTATGACGTTCTTCCTTCGCGCGCAGAGACACAGAGCCTTTACGAACATGTCATAGTCCGCCTCCTCCCGGCAAAGGATCTTGCTTTCAAGGCCTTCGAGGGAAACGTGGAAAGGGTAAACTTTTGTAATGGCACCGTCGGGCAACTCCCTGACCGGGTTTTTCTCAAACTTTCTCTCCATAGCTCACGTATTCGGGTCCATACTTCATGGGACTTCACACGAGGCAATTTACTCAAAATAAAACACTTATCACCAAGCAAGAAGGACAAATTTGCGGTCTCGGCGTCAACTTATCCGTTTAAAAACGGATAGCAGTAATAATTCTGAATTCAGAGACGTATTTTCTGATATTGCGTGTTATAATAGTGAAAATGCATATCTTTGTTCTATCATGAAAAAGGCCACCATTCTTATTTATTTCTTCATAGCTTTCGTTCTCTGTTCATGCGAAAAGTTGTACACAGATCCGAGGTTTGACCAAATAATGGAAACCATGGACAAGTCGCAAATCAACAAATTCGACGCAACTTTCATAGCTGGCAACTGGGTTTCGAAAAGGGTAACATCCGAACTCTACGAAGACGGTAAACTTGTGGAAACGCAAGATCAGACCAAGTATTATTCTGGTATGAACATGTCATTATGGAGAGATGGTTCTATCAGGATAAACAGAACGCCGATTGGAAGCTGGAAATATGCTCACAATCACTTGATTTATGCAACAAGCGACTTCTATTTCATCTATGAGGTAGTATTAGCCCTGCCGGGAGTGCTCATTTTGAAATCTGAAGAGCGCCCAACCGGCATACCTCGTTCTCTAATCGCCGAAAACATCAACAAGGGAAGACATTATTTCACGGTTATCGAATACGTAGCCGAATAATCTCTCCTTCGCACTGCTGACATCCCTGCCCGCCACTTCCTGCCATGAAAAACCTCGGCCGGCACACCGTCCCGGCGACGCCCCGGCGAGCGGAAAAAACGCCTAGCGTACAAGGTCTGCGGAAACGTCCCAGCGTACAAGGTCTGATAAAATGGCGCAGACCTTGTGCACTAATTATTTTTAATCGACTAATAATCAGCTATTTGCTCCAAAAGAGCGTACAAGGCCTGCGGCGTTTTAGCAGACCTTGCGCACCTGAAGTGATACTTGATGCACGGGAACACCCCTGACTCACATTCAAAATAACTCTTCCTCGGCGATCTGCCTGGCGACGATGCGGTAGTGAGGATGGTAAGTGGCTTCGAAGACGGAGCTATGGTGAAGGATGAGTTCGCCTTGGGCGATGAGAGAGTCAATGGCGGCAAGGTCGCGGGCAGCGTCGGGGATGTCGGAAAAATCACGGCGTATGACTGCGGCGACGGTCGCCCACTTGGCCTTCCACTCTTCTTCTGACAAGACGAATCCGTCATTCGCACTGCGCACGAACGCAGAAAGCAGAGTCTCGGCGTCAACTAGAGAATCCAGCACTACGGAAAGGTCTACGCGCACAAAGCTGGCCTTATCACCTAGAGGCACGAAACGTTCGGCTGGCATCTCATAAAGCCCCTTGTCGAGATCCTCACGATACTCCTGCAACTCAGACATGAGATATGTCCTCGCCGCCTCAGGATTCGGAATAAGATGCCCCGGGCCAAGGTTGTCCTGACAGAAGTTCTTGTATATATCCTGAACGCGCGATTCAGGATACTGCCGCAATTGAGCAGCAATGGCGTCGTGTACAGGATCGTTCTGGCAGGATGTCAGCAGAACGACCGCCATAGCAAATAAACCAATCCTGATTCGCATTCCTAAGTATATTATTTTCTCAAATTTACGCTCAATTCACTATCTTTACAAGACAAATGAAGAGATTCTGTTTTTGGGTAATTCGGGCAGCAGCCGTCCTGACTGCTTGTGCCGCATTTTCGTGCGGCGAGAAGCCGGAGCCGGAGCCGGAGCCCCAACCCGGAGACGACATGCTGTATGTAGGTGGTGACATTTCGATGCTCAAGAGATATATAGATTCTTCCACTTATTATTACGACGAGAACGGCAACCAAATCCAAAATGTGCTTGAGTACATGAAGAGCGAAGCCGTGGGAT
Organism: Bacteroidales bacterium; assembly: GCA_017617655.1. GTDB lineage: Bacteria > Bacteroidota > Bacteroidia > Bacteroidales > UBA932 > Equibacterium. The sequence goes on along the minus strand of JAFZVU010000079.1, from coordinate 18,264 downwards.
GGAACGCCCAGCGGGTCAGGATCTTTGTCAATCCATGCCAGAAGAATCCCGACGGCGTAACTGACTTGCAGGTATGCCAGGATCTTGAATATGTAATTGACCTTTGCAGGCAAATCAAGAAACAAGGTTTCGCTCTGATGCTCGACTTCCATTACAGCGACACCTGGGCCGACCCTGCCAACCAGTGGATTCCGACGGAATGGGCATCCGCTGACGACAATCAGCTTTGCAAGTTGGTTTATGATTACACTAGTGAAGTCCTTTCAATGCTGTCCATCCGTGACTGCACCCCCGATTTCATTCAAGTAGGCAATGAGGTCTCTTACGGGATGCTCTGGAGCGCATCGGTAGACCGGAATTCCACAATTAACAGATGCTTCATTTCAAATGAAACCGACAAGAACTGGCAGAGATTCTTCAAATTGCTGAATTCTGCAATCGATGCTTGCCGTACTTGTTGTCCTGAGGCGAAGATAGTAATCCATACGGAGCGCTCCGGATATCCGGATGAGACAAGTCTTATCTACCAGGCTCTTTCCGCAGTAGACTACGACATCATAGGCCTCTCCTACTATCCTTTCTGGCACAATTCCCTCAATGTGCTCGCCCAGACCCTCAACGCGCTGGCAAACACCTTTCCGGAAAAGAAGGTGCAGATAGTCGAAACAGCCTATTACTACCAGTGGCAGCCGAAGGTGGGAAGCGGCATAGACTACGACTTTTCATCCAGATGGCCCGTTTCTCCCGAAGGCCAGGCCGCCTATGCGAAAGACCTCACAGCCGAACTGAAAAAGCATCCGAATGTAAACGGCCTATACTGGTGGTTCCCCGAGGAGAACGGTAACGGGCCCGGCAACGTAGTGTCGTCTTACTGGGTGAACCGCGGGCTATGGGACAACACTACGCACAAACCCCTGCCTGCCCTGTATGTCCTTAAGGATTTCCTGAAACAAGAATAGCCAGAATATATGACCGGCCGATACAAAGTAATCACCCTGTGCGGCAGCACGCGTTTCAAAGACCAGTTCCACGAGGCGCAGAAGCGTCTGACTCTCGAAGGTAACATAGTAATCAGTGTAGGCCTCTTCGGCCACTCCGGCGACGCGGAAGTCTGGACGGAGGGCACCAAGGAGATGCTCGACGACATGCACAAGCGCAAGATCGACATGGCCGACGCCATCTTCGTCATCAACGTAGGAGGCTACATCGGCTCCAGCACCCGCTCCGAAATAGAATACGCCATCGCCAACGGCAAAGAAGTGATGTATCTGGAAGAGCCCGGGCAGGCTGCCAGCCTCACCGCAGCCGAAAGCCGCGTGGCAGAGCAGAGCGCACGGCTCAGGGAAGTCACCAAAGCTTTCAGGCAGGCCAGGGAAGGTCTTGAGGCTCTCGAAGCCCAGAAGGGCAATATCGCCAAGTTGGAAGAATACCTCGCCACAGAGTGGAAGGCCGACTACGAAGCCGACGAAAAAGGCGAAATCAGCAAGGCCGTGGCCCGCGACGTGCTGGGGCAGGACACCTTGTACAATCTTCTCGAAGAAATAAGTGAATTCAACGACAATAATCTGCAACAATGAAAACCATAAAAGCCATCATCCTGACAGCGATGCTCTGCGTATCTTACGCCGCAGCCGCTCAAGCTACCGATCAATTGTTCGACAAAGGCTGGACCTTCACCCAGAACGGCCAGTCAGTGACTGTCGACCTGCCTCATGACTGGGACATCTACACAGCGCCCCTTCCCAAGACAGGCGCCACAGGCACGGGCGGCGGCTGGTACGCCGGCGGCAAGGGAGAATACCGCAAGGTCTTCAAGACTCCGGAGGGAGAAAAAGTGAAGCTCCACTTCGACGGAGTATACCAGAAGGCCGAAGTCTTCATCAACGGGCAGAAAGCCGGGCAGCACGCCTACGGCTATACCCCGTTCACTGTGGACATCACCTCCTTCCTCAAGGCCAAAGGGCAGGATAACGAAGTGATCGTGAAGGTGGACAACAGTCAGCAGCCAAACTGCCGCTGGTACTCCGGCTCCGGCATCTACCGTCACGTCCGGCTGCAGACCATGCCGGCCCTGCACATCGCTGAGAACGGCATCTACATCACCACCCCCGAGGTCGACATAGACCAGGCCATGGTGAAGGTGCAAGTTACCGTCGTCAATGAATCGGCCATCGAAAGGAAAGCCACCGTCATTGTGGCTGGCATCGAGCGCAACGAAACCTTCGCTCCCGGCGAGACGAAGACGGTGGAAGTAATCTTCTACGTAGACAGGCCCAAGCTCTGGTCGCTCGGCAACCCGCACCTCTACTACAGCAGCATATCGCTTAAAGACCTCACGAGGTATTCATATACTACCTATATCGAGAGATTCGGCATCCGTTCGATAAAATTCGACGCCAAGAAGGGCTTCCTGCTCAACGGCCAGCAGCTTGACCTCAACGGCGCATGCATCCACAGCGACGACGGAGTGCTGGGCGCAATGGCTTTCGATGCAGCAGAAGTCCGCAAGGTGCAGCTGATGAAAGATGCAGGCTTCAACCTCATCCGCACCAGCCACAACCCGCCTTCAAGGGCGCTGATCCAGGCCTGCGACTCACTGGGAGTGCTGGTGATCGACGAGGCTTTCGACGGCTGGCGCACCGCAAAGAATCCTTACGACTACTCCACCCTCATCGACTCTTGCTACAAAGAGGATATCCAGGCCATGGTGCTTCGCGACCGCAACAGCCCGTCGGTGATAGCATGGAGCCTTGGCAACGAGGTGATAGAGCGCAACGAACTGTCGGTTGTGGCTACTGCAAGGAAACTCAAGAAAGCCGTGCTGGAAGTTGATGACAGCCGTCCCGTCACCGAGGCTCTCTGCGCCTGGGGCGGAGAAGTCTGGGAGGACTTCGACCCGCACGCCGAGGTTCTGGACGTAGTCGGCTACAACTATATGATACACAAGCACGCCACGGACCATGAGCGCGACCCCGAGCGTGTCATGTGGCAGACCGAGAGCTATCCGCGCAGCGCCTTCCGCAACTGGAAGACAGTCACTTCATTTCCTTACATAGTTGGAGATATAGTCTGGACCGGTCTTGACTACCTCGGAGAGTCCGGCATCGGAAGGAACTACTATGAGGGCGAGACTGCCGGCGAGCATTATGTGCAGGGCGGCATCCCCGAGTGGCACGGAGCTTACTGCGGCGACGTGGACATTACCGGCTGGCGCAAGCCCATCAGCCACTACCGCGACATGCTCTGGAACAACAGGGAGGCCATCTATATGGCAGTGAAGGAACCTGACGGATACCACGGCAAGATTAAGACGACGGCTTGGAGCGTATGGCCCACCTGGGAGTCATGGACCTGGCCGGGCTGGGAAGGCAAGCCGGTGGAAGTGGAAGTATATACCAAATCAAAGGAAGTGAGCCTCTATCTGAACAACGACCTTATCGGCACAAAGGAAGTCAGCGAAGACACTGAATACAAAGCCGTCTTCACCGTTCCCTACAAGGCCGGAACCCTGCGTGCGACGACTAACAGGGCGACAGCGGAACTGAAGACCGCAGGCTCGCCCGCAAGACTCAGGCTTCATGCCGACAAGACCATCCTGACCCCTGACGGACAGGACCTTTCGTTCATCACCGTCGAAGTGCTGGACAGAGACGGCAACATCTGCCCCGAAGCCGCCGTAGCTTGTAACGTCGCAGTCTCTGGCTCCGGCCAGCTGCTGGCAGCTGCAAGCGCCGACCTGAAAGACCTCGAGCCCTACACCTCACCCCGCGTCACCACCTGGAAGGGCCGCGCCATAATCGTCGTCCGCAACAACGGCAAGCGCGGCAAGGCCGACCTCACCGTCACATCCACCCTCCCCACCGCCAAACTCACCCTGCAGACGAAGTAATAGAAGTCATCCTGATACGCCATACTTCGGTTGATGTGCCGGTCGGGACTTGTTACGGGCAGACGGATGTGCCGCTGAAGGAGAGTTTCGAGGAGGAGGCGGCGTCTTCCGAATAGAACTTTAACGGCTATTTCATATTTGCACCAGCACAATCTCAATATTACATTTTACGATTGTGCCAATTCTGAATTTTGCAATAATGCTACGTAGCGACAATTTGTGAGAAATTGTCGTTATGAAGCATTACTATCAACTGTTATTTGGTAGTTTAGGGGTCAAAGGATGATTCAAATATTCCCAAATTATAATATTTAGAAAAATCTTTTGATTTTTAGAATTTATGGTATCTTTGCAAAACTGTACGTGGTGATGAGAATTGTATCGAAAAAGACACTGGTGACATTCTACGCTATTCACCAAGACGCGAAAGTAGCAATTGAAGAGTGGTATAAGAAGGCTTGTGATGCTGAATGGGATAACTTCGCACAAGTTAAACAGACTTTCAATTCAGCAGATTATGTTGGGAGCAATAGGATAGTGTTCAATATTAGAGGGAATCAATATCGGCTCGTAACACTGATTCTGTTTAGAATAAAGATGGTATATATCCGTTTTATCGGTACGCATAAAGAATATGATGATATAGATGATATCAAAAGTATTTAGCTATGACAAGGATTGAAAACGAAATGCAATACAATTCAGCGATGGAACGCATAGAAGAATTGCTGAAGATAGTAAATGACGACACCCCTGAAGATGACAAGAATGCCGTCGAATTAGTTCTTCTCTCCAATCTTGTCTCAGATTACGAAGATGTTCATTATCCAATAGAATCTCCCTCTCTAATCGGAGTTCTGAAACTGAGAATGTACGAGATGGGACTGACTCAGAATGCCCTTGCCGAAAAATTGGGAATCAGCCCTTCTAAGATTAGTGAAATCCTCTCAGGAAAATCAGAGCCGACTCTTAAACAAGCACGAAAGATGGCAACAATGCTCGATATCAGTCCAGCTGTAGTACTCGGCATCCAATAATTAAATTTAACAGTATAGACTCACTATGAAACGACTGTTGTACTTTGTGGCTGGGGCGTTGCTTCTGATGGCGGCCGGGTGTGCGGGCCGCGGCTCGGAAGGTGTTGATGAGCTGCCGGACTGGGCGCTCGGCGGCTTCGTTCGCCCCGAGGGTGTCAATCCGGTCATAAGCCCCGATCCAAACATCAAGTTCTACTGCCCGATGAGGCAGGAGCCGGTGGGCTGGATGGAAAGCGACACCTTCAATCCCGGGGCTGTGGTGGCCGACGGCAGGATAGCGGTAATATTCCGTGCTGAGGACAATTCCGCCACCGGCATCGGCAAGCGCACCTCCCGGCTGGGCCTGGCATATTCAAAAGACGGCCTCCACATGGACATCCAGCCCGAACCGGTCCTCTACCCTGCAGATGACGGATGGAAGGATATCGACTGGCCGGGCGGCTGCGAAGACCCACGCATCGCCGTCACCGAAGACGGGTTGTACATAATGATGTACACTTCGTGGAACCGCAAGGTGCCTCGTCTGAGTGTAGCTACCTCCCGAGACCTGGTGCACTGGACCAAGCACGGAACGGCTTTCGCCGACGCCTGGGACGGCCGCTTCGCCGAAACCCAGAGCAAATCGGGTTCTATAGTCACAACCCTCAAGAACGGACGGCAGGTGATAACGAAAGTCGGTGGGAAGTACCTGATGTACTGGGGAGAACACATGGTCAACCTGGCCGAATCTGAAGACCTCATACACTGGACGCCGCAGATAGACGAAGAAGGTAAGCTCAAGGGCATCCTGTTCCCGAGGGAAGGCTTCTTCGACAGCGCCCTGACGGAATGCGGCCCTCCGGCTATTCTGACAGACAAGGGCATCCTGCTGCTCTACAATGGCAAGAACCGCAAAGATGAGAAGGGAGACACCCGCTACCCCGGTGGAACCTACGCTGCGGGGCAGGTCCTCTTCGACGCGGAGCATCCCGACCAGGTGCTGGAGCGCCTCGACACTCCTTTCTTCCGCCCCACTGAAGACTTTGAGAAGAGCGGCCAGTATGCCGACGGCACGGTCTTCATCGAGGGCCTTACTTTCTTCAAGGGACGCTGGTATCTGTATTACGGATGCGCAGACTCATTCGTCGGCGTCGCCGTCTGCAAGCAGAAATAATTTTTTTTTGCTATCTTGCTAAAAATCTAGACTCTCAACCTATATGAAAAAGCTAATCTCACTTCTGCTGTGCGCTGCAGCTATATGCTCGTGCACGAACAAATATGAACAGCCCGAACTCGGGGCAAGGAGCGCCCAGATCATAACCAAGGGCGGCCTTCAGTTCAAGGACCTCAACAAGAACGGCAAGCTCGACAAATATGAAGACTGGAGGCTCAGCCCGGAAAAACGCGCCGCTGACCTTCTGAACCAGATGACCATCGACGAGAAAGTCGGCTTCATGATCATCTCCCAGATCAACATGGGACCTCAGGGGACAGCAGAGCTCAACGAGCGCGACCAGGTGACCAACCGCAACAACTTTACCGGCGAGGCTGCCGACGAATCGATCAACGTATCCGGCACCACCAAGGGTATAATGGAGAGGCATCTGCGCCACTTCATCCTCAGGGCCAATGCTCCCGCAAGGCTGATGGCAGAGTGGGCCAACAATGTGCAGGAAGTTGCCGAAGGCAGCCGTCTCGGCATTCCCGCTATCTTCGCTTCCAACCCGCGCAACCATGTCGCAGTGGACAATTCTCTCGGTCTCAACGTCGGCAACAGCTATTTCACACAGTGGCCCGGCACCCTCGGACTGGGCGCCACCAACGACCCTGAGCTCATTTATCAGTTCGCGAAAAGCGCAGCTGCCGAATGGGCTGCCTGCGGCATCCGCAAGGGCTATATGTACCAGCTCGACCTCTCTACCGAGCCCCGCTGGAGCCGTATCGAGGGCACCTTCGGCGAAGATGCCGACAGGGTGTCTGTCATAGCCACTCAGCTTGTCAAAGGCTTCCAGGGCGAGACCATGGGCCCTCAGTCAGTCGCTCTGACTATGAAGCACTTCCCTGGCGGCGGTCCTGAGATGAAGGGTTGGGATTCGCACTACAGCTACGGCAAGAATCTGGTTTACCCCGCCGGCAATTTCGACTATCACATCAAGCCGTTCCAGGCTGCCGTCGATGCAGGCGTATCGGGCATCATGCCTTACTACGCACGTCCTCATAAGACTGAATATGAAGAAGTGGGCTCTGCTTTCAACTACGGTCTGCTCACCGAGCTCCTCAGGGACAAGATGGGATTCAAGGGCCTCGTCAATTCCGACACCGGCCCCATCAACAATATGCCCTGGGGCGTCGAGGATCTGACTTACCAGGAGAGATATGCCAAGGCTGTCGCTGCCGGTACCGACCTGTTCTCAGGCGGAGCTGACATCAAGAATCTCAAGGCCACATACGATGCCGGCATGATCACCGACGAGCAGATCAATACCGCCGTGACCAGGCTGCTCATCGAGAAGTTCGAGCTCGGTCTTTTTGAGAATCCTTACGTAGATCCTGACAAGGCTGAGGCCACCGCAAACTGCGAGGAGTTCCGCAACATGGCTGAGACTGCGTTCCGCAAGTCTATCGTGCTTATGCGCAACGATGCATCCATGCTGCCTCTGAAGAAGGGTGTCAAGCTGTATGTCGAGCGCGTGGATGCTTCGGGCACTCATGCTCCTGTATCTGTTCCCGAGAACAAGTGGGATGTGACTTTCGTGGACAGTCCCGCCAAGGCTGACGCCGTGATATTCTGGGTATTCCCGGGCATGGCAGGACGCGGCGGCGGATTCCTCGGTGGAGCTTCCGGCGACGTCGCTATCAGCAATCTGCTTTCCGGCAACAACATTGATGTCCGCTACATCAACAACATCGCCAGCCGCAAGCCTGTCTGCGTGGTTGTCAACTGCAGCCGTCCCTGGGTTCTCAATGAGCTGAAGGGCAATGCGGCCACCACATGGATCGCCACCTTCGGAACCACCCTCCCGGCTCTTATGGACGTAGTCACCGGCAAGTTCAATCCTTGCGGCAAGATGCCGTTCGGCCTACCTGCTTCTCAGGAGGCTGTCGAGGCCAACAAGGAAGACCTGCCGAGCTTCATGGAAGCCGAAGGCTACGCCCTCATCCCCTGCGGCGCCGGTCTGAGCTACTAATATCTGACAAAAGAAGAACAGCCTGCCCTCCTTGCGGCTCTCGGGCAAATTGCTCGGCGAATAGACTATGATATTCGCTACGCAATTTCCCTCCGCCAGGAGGGCAGACTGTTTATGCTGAAAGGTCCTTCAAACCTACTTCATGCACATCTTGTAGATTTCGACGACATCTTGCTGCTTGAGCGGTTTGAAGCCGTAGAGGGTGCCGAAGCAGACAGACTTGCCGGCCATGATCTCGAAGTTTGTCTCGTCGATGCCGACTTCGGGAAGGGTGCTCTTCAGACCGAGATCCTTGAAGAAGAAGTCTGCGAGAGCGTCGATGGCCTTGTGAGCTATGTCCATGGCAGGCAACTTCGGATCAATACCGAAGACGTTCACACCGAACTGCACATACTTGTAGACATTGCTCTCGTCAAGGCAGTACTCGAGCCACCTCGGGGTGAGGATGGCAAGGCCGTGGCCGTGGGTAATGTCGTAGAATGCCGACAGCTCGTGCTCCATGGGGTGGCATGACCACTCGTGAGTCTTCCCGGAAGTCACGAAGCCGTTGATGGCCCATGAAGAAGTCCACATCAGATTGGCGCGGGCCTCGTAGTTGTCAGGCTCTTTCATAGCAATGGGAGCGTATTTGATGACGGTCTTCATCATTCCCTCCATGAAGGTGTCGAGCATATACATGTCATCGCTGGTATTGAAATACACCTCGATTATGTGGCTCATGATGTCAGAAGAACCGCAGGCAGTCTGATAAGGACTTACGGTGAATGTGTTCTCAGGATTGAGGAACGACACCTTCGGCAGGATCATAGGGTCCAGGCGGCCAATCTTGTCCTTGGTCTCGGGATTGCTGATCACGGCTGCGGTGTCCATCTCGGAACCGGTGGCCGACAGAGTCAGGATGTCGACGATGGGCAGAGCCTTCTCAACGGGAGCCTGCTTCGACAGGTCGAGGAAATCCCACGGGTCGAAATCTACGCAGGCACCTGCTGCAATCCATTTGGTGGCGTCGATGGTAGAACCGCCGCCGACTGCAAGCAGCACGTCGATCTTATGGTCCTTGCACATCTGGGCGCCCTTGCGGACAGAGTCGATGCGCGGGTTCGGCTCGATGCCGTCAAGCTCGAAGAGTTCCAGGCCGGCAGCCTTGATTTCTTTAACTACTTTATCATAGAGGCCCATGCGTTTGATGGAGCCGCCGCCGTAGGTCATCAGCACGCGAGTGCCGAAACGTTTGAGTTCATCACCAAGATGGTGAAGGTGGTCGCGGCCGAAATACACCTTCACAGGAATGTTGTAGATAAAATCGTTGATCATATTGCGTTGGTTATTTATGACTGTAAGGTAATCATTTTTTCGTAACTTTGGAAAAATGAAAAATCATCAAAAGATATGGCACTCGAATTACAAATACAGGAAGACATAAAGGCCGCTATGAAGGCCAAAGATGCCGTAGCCATGGCCGCAACCCGCGCCATCAAGGGCGAAATCCTTCTTTTCAAAACCAGTGAAGCCGGCAGCAAGGAAGTCACCGACGGTGACATCCTCAAGATGATCCAGAAGCTCGTGAAGCAGCGCAAGGAATCTGCCGAGCAGTATGTCGCCGCAGGCCGTCAGGAACTTGCAGACAACGAGCTCGCCGAGGCTGCCATCATGGAAAAGTATCTCCCCAAACAACTTTCAGTAGAGGAAGTCAAGGCCAAAGTCCAGGAAATCATAACCCAGGTGGGCGCGACTTCCATCAAGGACATGGGCAAGGTCATGGGCGCTGCCAACAAGGCTCTCGCCGGCCTCTCCGACGGCCGCACCATCTCCGGCATCGTCAAAGAGCTGCTGTCTTAGACCGGGCCCTCCGCCAGTGGCGGAATCCAAGTGCGCAAGGTCTGCAAAAATGGCGCAGACCTTGTACGCTTATAATTTGCAAGCAACTGAATAATAGATAGTTGCGATTTTAAGGTGCGCAAGGTCTGCGGTGTTTCTGCAGACCTTGTACGCTAAGGCTACTTTCCCAGAATCCGCTGTCTTACTTCGTTACTGATATTTCCGGGAAATAAACATCACGGATGGGTTTGTGTGTCTCGCTGCCGGACAGGCTGCAGATGCCTTCGAGCGGGAGATTCGCTGAAGACGAGCCGATGCGGAAGCGGTAGTCGCCGGGCGACACTGTCCATACGTTGCGGCCGTCCTTGTCGGCGGACCACCATGCGAGCTGGTCGGTGTCAACCTTGAATGTAACTGTCGCAGAGGCTCCGCTTTCCAGTTCGACGCGCTGGTAGCCTTTGAGCTGCAGAGGCTTCAGAGGCTGGCCGGAGGCAGGCGATACGTACAGCTGCACTACCTCAGCTCCGGCGCGGTCGCCCGTGTTGGTGACACGGCAGCTGACGGTGACGGGACCGCCTTTGGTAGTAGCGGCCTGGTCCAGCTGGAAGTTGTCGAAGTTGAACGAAGTATAGCTCAGGCCATAGCCGAAAGGCCATGCGATGAACTCCGGTGCAGGCTCCTCGTTGTAGCAGCGAAGGCCGGTGTCTTCCGTGGCAGGATAGCTGACGCAGAGGTGGCCGGAAGGATTGACCTTGCCGGTCAGGATGTTTGCCACAGCGTTGCCGCCCTCTTCACCGGGATACCATGCCTGCAGAACTGCGGCACAGCCCTCTGCAATACCTGAGAGCACCTGCGGATGGCCACCGAAGACTACCAGTACGACTGGTTTGCCGGTAGCGATGAGGTCGCGGACGAACTGTTCCTGGTCGCCGGGCAGACGGATGCCGTTGCGGACGCGGTTCTCGCCGCAGAGGAATACATTCTCACCCATTGCAGCTATTATGATGTCGCTCTTCGCAGCGAGGCGCAGGGCGGCTTTCGCATCAGTCGGGTCGGGAGACTCTATGCGGCGCATGCGCATTCCGCGGATGCGGGCGTCACCGCCTTCAGCGATGCGGGCATCGCTCATCGTGCTCCAGTCGCAGCCGCGCTCGTATGCAATCTCACCTGAGTATGCCTGTTTGAGAGCTTCCAGCAAGGTGGGGATTTTCACTGCGTTCAGGTCGGGTTCGCGACGGTGGAAGAATATCTGCATAGAGGGGAAGGTGTAGTCACCCAGCATGCTCCAGACTGAATTGGCATTGGGGCCGACAAGGGCGATCTTCTCGCTGCCCTTAAGCGGCAGGACGCCTTCGTTCTTGAGCAGAACGATGCTCTGGGATGCAATCTCGTATGCGATGCGGCGGCCTTCGGGGCTGTCGAGCTCCAGTTTACCGTCGGCGCATAATACAGGGTCGGGCTCAAGCAGGCCTGCGCGGGCCTTGAGCATCAGGGCGCGCTTGACAGCTTTCTCAAGGGCTGCTTCCGTGATGCGGCCTTCGCGGACTAGGTCCGGGATATATTTATAGCTGGTGTTCCAAGCTAACTCGAGGTCATTGCCGGTCATCAGGGCGTCTACAGCATACTGCTTGAGAGCTTCTTCGCTGCGGTCACGGCCGGTCTGGACGGCGCCGTAGTCGCTTACTATAGCTCCGCCGTAGTCCAGATAGCCGCGCAGGATCACGTTGATAAGGGTGTCGCTGCAGACGGCGTATTCCGAGCGGAAACGGTCGTATGAGGTCATGAGGGACTCGGTTCCCTGGGTTCGGATGGCTGTCTCATGCGGGAGAAGGACCTCCTCGTAGATTTCTTTCCATGAAAGGGTATTGGCTCCGCCGTATCCGAGGAAATGCTTGGTGGTGGCGGCCACTCCGTCATGGAATCCCTGTGACTGAAGACCTTCGACGAAGGCACATCCGAGGGTTGCGGTCAGGAAGGCATCCTCGCCGCAGGACTCTTCTATGCGGGGCCAGTGGGGCGTGCGGATTAGGTCGAGCATGGGAGAAAGAGCCAGCTGCTGGCCTACCGAGCGCATGTCGACGGCAGTGCGGGCGGTCTTGGCCCGCATCAGGTCAGGATTCCAGCTGCACGCTGCGCCTATTGCCTGCGGATATATGGTCGCACCCTTGGCGGTCAATCCTGAGAGGGCCTCGTCATGGAAGATGGCAGGAATTCCGGCCGGAACCTCTTCCATCAGATATTTCTGGATATCGCGGACCATCTTGCGCATCTGGTCGGCATCCATGTCCTGCGAGCTGGTGGGCTGGCAGATGTGGCCGACTCCGTAGGGAAGGATCTCACGGCATTTTTCAAGGGAAACTTCACCGTCTACCAGCAGGTCACCGGGGTATATGCCGTAGAGCTGGGCGGCCTTCTCTTCTAGGCTGAGACGGTCGTAGACCGCATTTACTTGTTTGCGGAGGTCTTTTTCGGGATCTGATTTGCATGCTGAGACTGCAACCAGAATAGCTGCAGCGCACAGGATAAAGGGAAGAATCGTTCTCATCGTATGTTGCATTTGTCTCAAAGATAACAAAAACAAATCTGCATTTGCTATCTTTGCCGCATGCTTCTTCTTCTATTCATCATTTTTACCCTTTTGATTTTTGCCGTCCTGATAGTGCTGGCAGGAATCAGGGGATTCTTCAAGGGAGCGGGCGAGGAGTTCAAGCGTCAGCATGGCGTGCTTTCCCGCTTTTTCCGCAAGATGAAGGCGCATCACCTCTGGAGGTCGCACAAAAAGAAGAAGGGCCTTCCGAAGGAGGGCGCGCAGGACGTAGATTCAGAGCCTACTCGTTAGGAAAATTGAAGTAAGTGTCCGGGAAGGGCTCGTCCACTAGGGTGAAATGCCACCACTCTTCGCTGTACGGCCTGAAGCCGGCATCCATCATCAGTTTGCGGAGGTACATGCGGTTGGCATACTGCTCCGGTGTTACGCCCTTGTAGTCTGGATGCGACAGCTCTCCGAAAAAGTCAAAAGTACCACCCATGTCCACATTGTGGCCGGTAGACATGTCGAAAAGAGTCAGGTCGACGGTGCTGCCCCTTGAGTGGCCGGAGCGGGAAGCTATATATCCCAGTTTGAACAAAACGGACTTGTCGAGGTCGGGATAGAAATACTCCTTCATCCTGGTGTCGTCTATGTCCTTCGCCCACGCCTTGAAATGGTCCACTGCATCCTGAGGTCTGTAGGCGTCGTATATCCGGATGCGGTAGCCATCCTTCAAGGCATTGTCACTTGCTATCTTGAGCGCAGCGGCGGCCTCCTTCGTGATATATGAAACAGGTGCATTGTAGCCGTTGATGCGGTCACCCACAAAGTTGTAAGTTGTGTAATAACGGACCTCCAGCATCACCTCCGGAATCTCGTCTGAAATCTTCACGAAATCCGACTTGTCGAGAGAAGGGTCCGGCGTCATGCCTGTCGTCAGTGCGATGAGACAAGTCAGTACGATGCAGGCAAGGAATGAACTGTTTTTCATGGCTGTCGATAAGAATTGTCGGTTCAAAATTACTATAAAAAACAGAGAATTGGCTATTTTTGCCACTGTAATGAAACAGACGGATGTCATAGACCTGATGATGCACCACGGCGTGAAGCCAACTGCGAACCGCATCCTCGTGGCGGAAGCCCTCCACCGGGCCGGCCGTCCCATGTCGATGATGGAGCTCGAAGACGCCATCGGCAGCATCGACAAATCGGGCATCAGCCGCACTCTGAATCTCTTCCGCGAGCAGCATCTGGTGCATACCATCCAGGATGGCGGCGACGGAGTGCGCTATGAGCTCTGCCACAGCCATTCCGACAGCCACGACGAAGACGCCCACGTGCATTTCTACTGCAACAGCTGCCGCAAGACTTTCTGCCTCGAAGACATCCCCATCCCGGACGTAGCTCTGCCGGAAGGTTATGACGGCGAGTCTGTAAACTACATGGTCAGCGGCATCTGCCCCGACTGCCGCAAACATTGCAACTGAGTTGCACTCCCCGCCCCATACCTTTGCCGACGAAACATGAAAGCAAAGCTATGGCTCACGAACACCACCACGAACACCATCATAACCACGAAGAGGGAAACGAGACCCGCAGCAGCATCATAAGGATTGCTGTCGCAACCCTGCTTTTGATTGCAGCAGTCATCATCGAAAAGAAGACCAGCCTGCCCACCTGGCAGTTGCTGCTGATTTATCTGGTGCCCTACCTTGTGGCCGGATTCGACACGCTGAAAGAGGCGGCGGAGAGCATTGCACACGGAGAGGCCCTCGACGAGAACTTCCTGATGAGCGTCGCCACTCTCGGCGCGCTGGGCATAGGTTTCCTGCCGGTGGCCGCCACCCAGTTCCCGGAGGCAGTCTTCGTAATGCTGTTCTTCCAGGTCGGCGAGCTGTTCGAAGGCATAGCGGAAGGCCGAAGCCGCAAGAGTATCTCCCATCTGATGGACATCTGTCCCGACACGGCGAACATGGAGAAGGACGGCAGCGTTGTGGTTGTGCAGTGCGAAGAGTTGAAGGTCGGGGATATAATAGTAATCAAACCCGGAGAGAAAGTGCCGGTGGACGGCTTGGTGCTGGAAGGTACGTCTAGCCTGGACACTGTCGCGCTTACCGGCGAGAGCGTACCGAGGAAGATCGAGGCAGCAGACGAGATCCTTTCAGGCTGCGTCAACCTGAGCGGAGTGCTTCGCGTCAAAGTTGCCAGGGAGTTTGGGGAGTCTACCGCATCCAGAATACTCGAACTGGTGGAGCATGCTTCGCAGAACAAATCCCGCAGCGAGAATTTCATTACCCGTTTCGCCAAGGTCTATACGCCCGTCGTGGTGGCTGCCGCAGTGCTGCTGGCCGTCGTGCCGACTCTGCTGGGAGGCGCATTTTCCACCTGGCTCTACCGCGCCCTGATGTTTCTTGTTGTGTCATGCCCCTGCGCACTTGTGCTCAGCGTACCTCTGGCATTCTTCGGCGGCATCGGCGGAGCATCCCGCAAAGGCATCCTGGTGAAGGGTTCGAATTATCTTGAAGCTCTTTCAAGGATGCAGACCGTGGTGTTCGACAAGACCGGCACCCTGACAGAAGGTGTCTTTGAAGTGGTGGCAGTGCATCCTGAGATCATTGAAGAGAAGGAATTGCTGCACCTCGCTGCACATGTGGAGCGTTTCAGCACCCATCCGATAGCCGCCTCGCTGCGTGCCGCATATCCCGAAGAGAACGACGACTGTGTGGTCGAGAACATTCATGAAGTGTCCGGGAAGGGCATCGAGGCTATGGTGAACGGGCACAAGGTGTGCGTCGGCAATCCGGCAATGATGGAGATGGAGGGGGCTGGCCGGCATGACTGCGACAAGGCCGGTACCATAATCCATGTATGCCAGGACGGCATCTATCTGGGCCATATAGTCATTTCGGACCGCATCAAGGCTGACTCTGCGGAAGCTGTCAAGGCTTTGAAGGCTCTGGGCGTGGCAAAGACCGTAATGCTGACCGGCGACCATGAAGACGTCGGAAGGACTGTCGCTGCGCAGACCGGCATCGACGAGTGGCATGCAGGCCTTATGCCGGCCGACAAGGTGGCAAAGGTGGAGGCTCTCCTCGCTGCGAAGCCTGCAGGCAGCACACTAGCCTTCGTAGGCGACGGCATAAACGACGCTCCGGTGCTGGCCCGTGCGGACATCGGCATCGCCATGGGCGCCCTCGGCTCGGACGCTGCAATAGAAGCTGCCGACGTTGTGCTGATGGACGACAAGCCGTCGAAGGTGGCCCTCGCCGCCCGCATTGCCCGCCGCACCCTTCGCATAGCCCGCGAAAACACCTGGTTCTCTATAGGGATAAAGATACTCGTACTTGCACTGGCCGCCTTCGGCATCGCCACCATGTGGATGGCAGTCTTCGCCGATGTCGGAGTCACCGTACTCGCCGTACTTAATGCAATGAGAACACTTTAATCCACTAAAACGACTGACCGCAGGGATTGCCGGTCGGGAACTGAAGGTTGTTATCCAGCCAGGTGCCCCAGCCAGTATACTGGTGGAATGTAGAATACTGATATGCCTGACGGTATGAGAACAAGCCCAGTGTGGGGGAAGTATTGTATGCCTCATGGTCAGTCAGTACTACCGACAGCGAATAGCTGTCCAGTACCGGGCGGGTTCCGAAATCGATAACTATCTGCTCGAGGATGGCCTCCCCGAAGGCTTTTTCCATTTCAGAGGCGATGGTTTTCAGTTGTCTGTCATCCGTTTCCTGTGCGAGTAAACGGGCATAGTCCAGCAGGTCGAAATATGGACTCATGCAGTAAAATCGATAGACTTTGCAGGTGGCACGGTCTATGGCTTCCCGCTGAGTGGGATATAGCTCGCAAAGCCTCTGAGCAAGATCTTTCGCAGCTTTGCATACCTGCGTCAGCTCCGAAGACTTCAGAAGCTCCACATTACCGGGGAAATCGTCAGGATCCTCATGGCGCAATCCGTCGATGAGCCTGTCTTTCGACTCCAGGATGGTGAGCCGTGCCGCCTCTTCAAAGGGTCTTCCCGGAAGATTTTTCACCAGGTATGGAATCAGCGGTACATTCTCGCTGGTAAGAAGGAAGGGTGTAACGATGAGATAATCCGTATATGGCGCCAGTTCTGTCAACCACTCGATACTACCCATCAGGCAATTGTTGAACAGTAGACCAGCCAGACGTCCGATGCCGGAACGCTCTATGGCCCGCGCGATCTCATACATGCTCATACCCACTTTGTCTTTGAACCATTCGTCATATATGACAGCGCGGGTGGCAGGAGAAACCACTCCGTACAGTCCTTTCGGAAAATCTTCTGTAGCATCGAAACCGCCGCCGTGGCCGTAGAACGTCAAAACGCAGCCTTTGGAAGGATTGGCCTGGATTTGCGCCCAGGCCAGCACCTGTGCAAGGTTCTCTGAATCAAAAAGTGCAAAAGTGCTGTCCCTCAGCCCATAGTCCCGAAGTTTCTCAAAGTCGGTGTCCCTGCACAGTTCGAAGGTCAGCAATTCTCCCCGATCCGCATACTTGCCTGTGAAATTTTCACCGCCGTTCCCATATTTATAGCAGCAGAAAACGCGTACCTTGCGGTCCGGCAGTATCGTCTGGATTTCTTTCCAGATGTTTTCCATTATGTAGTCCACCTCGCCTCCGGCCGTTCCATAGACGATGACGGCGTACTCAGTCGGCGAGGGTTCCGGATCAGTTTTACCGCAGCCTGCAAGGAGGGCAAATGCCGCAAGTAGTATGGCATAGACTTTAAGTATGGAGCGTAGTTTCATACGTAGCGTTATTATCACTACAAATATCGCTTTTTTTCCACAGTCGGCAAGTTTCGGGTGATTCTTGCTGACCAAGGCAGGAAAATGGATGATTTGCCGGAAAAATGCGCCACGGTCAGCAAGAAATCCCATATTCTTGCTGACCGTGGCATATCCAATCCACAAAGGGAGCTTACGCGGTGTAAGTACCGGAGATGGTGTCGCCGCCGTGGCCGGTCCAGTTGGTGTGGAAGAATTCGCCGCGCGGACGGTCGGTGCGCTCGTAAGTGTGGGCGCCGAAGTAGTCGCGCTGAGCCTGGAGCAGGTTGGCAGGAACACGCTCGCAACGGTAGCCGTCATAGTAAGTGAGGGCAGCGGTGAGAGCCGGAACCGGAATGCCGTTGGTGAGAGCAGTGGCAAGCACGTTGCGCCAGCCGGCCTGAGCCTCTTCGAGCTTCTTGCAGAAGAACGGGTCAACCATGAGGTTCTCGAGAGCAGGATTGTTGGTGAAAGCCTCTTTGATCTTGCCCAGGAAGACAGAACGGATGATGCATCCGCCACGCCACATCAGAGCGATTCCGCCATAGTTCAGATCCCAGCCGTACTCCTTGGCAGCTGCACGCATCAGAGTGTAGCCCTGAGCGTAAGAGATGATCTTGGCAGCGAACAGAGCCTTCTGGAGGTCAGCGAGGAACGCCTTCTTGTCGCCCTTGAAAGCAGGTTTCGGACCGGCAAGAACCTTGGAAGCCTTAACCCTCTCGTCTTTCTGTGCAGACAGGCAGCGAGCGAACACAGCCTCTGAGATCAGAGTCAAAGGAACGCCCTGGTCGAGAGCAGAGATAGCAGTCCATTTACCTGTACCCTTCTGGCCGGCGGTGTCGAGGATGAAGTCTACAACAGCCTCGCCTTCCGGAGTCTTGTATGCAAGGATATCGCGGGTAATCTCGATCAGATAGCTGTCGAGGTCGCCCTTGTTCCACTCGGTGAACACTTCGCTCATCTCCTCATTGCTCATGCCGAGCAGATCCTTCATGATCTGGTAGCACTCGCAGATGAGCTG
>JAFZVU010000078.1 GCA_017617655.1 Bacteroidales bacterium | reverse complement strand
GGATTATCTTCATCTTCATCTTGAAATCGGTCTGCTCTACTGTCTCGAAGGCGATCCTGGCAAAGCCTTTCTTGAAAGTACCCAGATACCTGCCGTCCTGATGCAGGGCTTCCGGGAACAGCACTATGGGGTCCCCTTCCGTGATTACCCTCGCGGCCTGACGGAATATCTCCTCGTTCTTGCCAAGCTCGTCCACACCGTCCCTTACGCGGTATGCAGGCATCATCTTCAGCCAGCGGAGGATCTTTCCTATGGCGGGTTTCTTGAAGATATCTGCACGTGCTATGAAAACGGGATGTTTCTTTCCGGTGGCGAACAGTATGCCCAGGGCGTCGTTCAGGCTGTTCTGATGATTGGAGATGACCAGATAGCCCTCGTCCTTGGGGAGATTCTCCTTGCCGTTTACGCGGTATTGCCTGTAATAAACGTAGTTATGTACGAAATGGAGGTAATTGTACGTCAGTTCGTAAAAGAAGTTCCATTTATTTACCTTGCTGAAATCCAGATCTGCCATATCTCAAATGATGATAAACACTCTAAGTTAGTAAAATCTTCTGAATTCGCTGCACACCACAGCCGTGGCGGCAGACACATTTAGCGATTCGCAGCCTGACCCTCCTGCCGGATAAGGCGGAATAAAAAGCCTTTTAGTCACCGAGCCAGCCAGATAATCCCTGATGCCGAAGGACTCGGAACCCATCACCACCAGGGCGTGGCGCTCCAGCTTCTGGCCGTAGATGTCCTCACCGTCAAGGAAGGTGCCGTAGACAGGAGCTCCTGCTGCCGTGAAAGCCTTCGCCGCTTCGGTCAGGTCGCAATAGATAACCTTCTTGCGGAAGATGGAGCCCATGGTGGACTGTATGGTCTTGGGATTGTACAGTTCTACGGTATCCTTGGAAACCAGCACTGCATCAATACCGAACCAGTCCGCGATACGCACGATTGTGCCGAGATTGCCTGGATCCCTTACGCCGTCGAGGGCGAGGCAAAGCGCATCGGGATCTGCCGCCAGGGCCACTATTTCCTTTGCAGAAGAAGCATCCGGCATCCCTACCACGGCCAGGGCCGGCGAAGGGCTGCTCAACAGGCTGATGCGCTCCATTGTCTTCGTGTCGACCGCCTGCGCCGCAGGATGGGAAGATATCCTTGCGTCGGCATTTTCGCCACAGTAACAGATTAGTTTCACTTCGAAGCCGGACGATATGGCTTCAAGCACCAGTTTTTCAGACTCAACCACGAATTCACCCGTCTCTGCGCGGGTTTTCTTGTCCTTCAGGGAGCGGACGTATCTGATTTCAGAATTGGTCATGGCGGCTTTAGTACTACACAAAAATAAGATTAATTATCTATATTTGTATTAATAATGAAGCTATTCAGGACCACATTTCTGCTTTTGGCAGCCGCAGCGGCGATCGCAGGCATTTCATCTTGCGCATCGTCGCGATTCGCATCCATGGTGCCTGAAGGCCAGCACTATCTGGCAAAGAGCAAGATAGTGGTCAAGAACGCAAAGGATTTCAAGGACACCAAAGATGTCAAGACTTCCGAGCTGAACAAATATCTGGCTCAGGCCCCTGTCAAATCCGCAGGCATCGGTTTCAGCGTGCTGAAGGCAGAGCCGGTAATCTTCGACTCCACATTGCTGGACAACAGCGTCGATGCCATCCTGCAAAGGCTCGAATATCTCGGTTATTACAACTCGAAAGCTGAAACGGTAACCAAATATGACGGCAAAAAGGCCAGTGTCACCTATAACCTGACCCTGGGCAAGCTGTTCCCGATGAAACAGATATCATACAGCGTCGCCGACAGCGTCATGGATGACATATATGAGAAGGGCCTGTCCAAGTCACTTCTGAAAAAAGGAGACAAGCTCGCCGAGTCAGTCCTTGAACGCGAGTCTCAGAGGCTTGCGTCGCTATATCGCGACAACGGATATTACAGTTTCAGCAAGAACTATTTCTTCTTCTTCGCCGACACCACCGCGACGCCCGACAGCGCCCTGCTTTCGGTCGAACTGAGAAACTATACCCGCAACGAGACTCCTTCAGCCGCGAAGCCACATACACAGTACAACATCGGCACCGTTGCCGTCGTGCCTCAAGGCAGACTGAAGGTCAGGAGCAAGTTCCTGCAATATCTCAATCTTATCCAGCCAAATACCCGCTACAGCGAGACAGTCGTCAACAACACCTACAGCCGATTCACCGGCAACCGGCTTTTCAGCACCGTGAACATCGAAATGACGCCCAGGGACTCATCCACTGTGGACTGCGAGATACTCCTGTCTCCGTCAAAGCTGCAAAGCATTGGATTCGACCTTCAGGGGTCTGTAAACTCCACCGGATTGTTCGGCGTAAACCCTTCTGTTTCATACACTCACAAGAATCTTTTCGGCGGCGGCGAATATTTCACCATGGCGGTCGGCGGCAACTGGCAGTTCATGTTCAACAGTCCCGCCTTCACCAACGAGTTCTCGCTTGCTTCGTCCCTGTCTATCCCCCGTTTCGTCGGAGCGCCACCGAGACTGTTCCAGGGCCCGGTCCTTCCCCGCACCAACATAAGCCTCTCCTATAACCACCAGAAACGCCCGGAGTACGACAGGAGCATAATCGCATCCTCATACGGTTACAGCTTCAACATAACTCCCAACCTCACGGTGGAATGGACTCCGCTTAGAGCTAATGTGGTGAATGTGTACGACATGGACTCCACCTTCTTCCGGAGTCTCAGCAGCAGCTATCTGCAGTACAGCTACATGACCCACGTCGACATAGGCGGCGGAATCAACGCATATTACACCACCAACACGGCCACCAACCCCAAGGAAAGCTATTTTTATGTGCGGTTCTCCGGCAATGTGGCAGGCAACATGCTTAACATGTTCGACCCGCTCATGAAGCAGAACAAGGCCGGCCAGAGCCTCATCCTCGACGTGCCTTACGCTCAGTACGCCAGGGGCGAGCTGCAACTGGTCAAGACCACCTTCTTCGGCAATGCACCCGACGTATCGCTGGCCGCAAGGATAGCGGGCGGTATGGGCTATGCCTACGGCAACTCCAGCGCCCTGCCCCTCGAGCAGCGATTCTACGCCGGAGGTGCCAACAGTCTGAGAGGCTGGCAGTCCCGCACCCTCGGCCCCGGTATGGCTCCTCTGGACTCCGCATTCACTATCGCCAACCAGACCGGCGACCTGCGCCTCGAAGCCAACCTCGAGCTGCGTTTCCCCATCTACAGCATCATCAAAGGAGCCCTGTTCGTTGATGCCGGAAATATCTGGGAACTTCCCCACTATTCATACGACAAGAAACACATCGACAACGAAGACGCAATCCTAACCTGGAACAATATGCTCAAGTCGAGCGCGCTGAGCTGGGGTGTCGGCCTCAGGTTCGACCTCCAGATGCTGGTGATAAGGCTGGATATGGGTATAAAGGAATACGATCCTGCCGTACAGGCTTGGCGCGGCCCCGGGCAATGGTTCAGGCGTGACGGCTTCACCCTCCACTTCGGTGTGGGATATCCTTTCTGATGTCCATGGACAAATTCATACTTTATCAGTTGTTCGTCAGGGTCATGGGAGAGCGCAGCTGGACTCCCGGAGGCGACTATGCCACCAACGGCAGCGGCAAGTTCAACGACATAACATCTGACTATCTGAAACAGCTCAGGGACGACCTGTCTCTCGGAGCCATCTGGTATACCGGCATCCTCGCCCACTCTACCGCCACATCTTTCGAAGGTTTCCCTGCCGACTGCCCGGCCATAGTGAAAGGAAAGGCCGGCAGCCCCTATGCAGTCCGCGATTATTATGACGTAGCTCCGGAGCTGGCGGTTGACATTCCCAACAGGCTGGAGGAATTCAAGGCGCTCGTGAGACGCACCCACGACGCAGGCCTCAAGGTGGTGATAGATTTCATCCCCAACCATGTGGCCCGCAGCTACCATTCGGCACATAACGACTTCACGCAAGCCAGCTTCTTCCCTCTCGACGGTCCGCTCGAGCTGCCGTTCAACGTCGCCGGCCACGAGCTGTACAATGAAGACCCAGCCCTGGCCACCGGCAACGACTGCTTCTCGCGGCAT
>JAFZVU010000077.1 GCA_017617655.1 Bacteroidales bacterium | reverse complement strand
TTACCAGTCTCTTTTTCATAATACATCAGTTTTGACAGAGAACTCTTGATATACGACACCTCTTGCACCAAATTCTTGTTTCTGCCTTGCGAGGCCTTCATTCAAATAATGGCCGCCATTCTCTGTGGAGATACCAAAATCGAAATACCTTTTACTGGCATATTGTCTTGAAATCAACTCGTCAATCAATAAATCAAGAGCTCCGCATAATCTTCCCTCTTCTGTGTTTGCGAGATATTGGGTATGGGCAACATGTTTAGACTCGTAGACTAATGCACCAGCCAACATCCTTCCTTCACGTGTCGTGGAATAAAGCTTGATATTGTCAGGAAATCTTGACTTCAGGAGAATAAGCTCTTCGGGAGTGTGTACGGGAACGGCACCATGACGCTTCAATGAATCAGCTAATATGTTTATAAATGACGAGAAATCGTCACTCTCATGTACCTCCAAGCCGATTTTTCCGGCTCTGCTGATGCTGGAACGTCTCCCTTTGCTGTAGTGTATTCTCTCAGGTAGATAGATTGTACTTGATATTCCGCACTTCGTCAATGTGGCATTGCAGCGGAAAAGAGCATATATGTCTTCATCGGAAGGTTGCGAACAATAGATGTATGGAACCCGTTTGTAATTAAGTTCAGCGATGCCATCTTCTCTTAGATAAGCTTTTGTGGCATCCATGATTTCCAGCATAAGACGGGCCGTCATGTTGCCGCCTGTTACAAATCCGCCATACGTCAGCCCGCCATGTGAAATCACGCAGTTTCCATGGAGGGAAGCTGGCAATAAAGCGCATAACTTCCGGTCTTTGTAGAATATAAGCGAGTAATCGGTGAAGCGGTCGGAGTGATACTCCATATAATCCCTCTTGAAGAGGAAAGTTCCATTCTTTGAGGCCTCGACAAAGTTGTCCCAGTCGAGTTTCATTGAGGGCTGATATAGGACTGTCTCAATCACTGTTGCTCTGTCTTTTTATACAGCAGAAACTCCTGATAATCTCTGATATAATCCTCCTTTGAATATACATCCGACGCCAAGACCATACAAACAGCACCGGATGAAAAATCATCAAGTTCTCGCCATATGCCGGGGTAAACGAGAAGTCCCAGATATGGCCGGTTCAGGAAGAAAGACTGCTTTCTGTCCCCGTCATCGAGCGTGACGTTGAAGGAGCCGCTGACGGCAATGATTAGTTGATAAAGGGCCTTGTGCGCATGGGCTCCGCGAGATGCACCGCCAGGAACGTCGTAGAGGTAGTATACTCGCTTGACTTCGAAGGGAAAACTGCCGTCGTTTTGGAATACGGAGATGTCGCCGCGTCTTTCTCCGTGGTGTCGTTCGAGTTCTATGACACGGCAGTCGGATAATTTAAAGCTGCCCATCTGCAATCTTTGTTTTGAACTGATCCAGCGACCTGACATATTGGTCAGGGTCGAACAACTCAGAAGAAAGAACAAGCGCAAGCGAATTAGTTGAGAAGTTCTGGAATTCGTGCCAAATGCCTCGTGGAATAAACAAGCCGTAATACGAACGATTTAGCTGCACTGTCTTCTCCTTCCGGCCGTCACATAGCAGCACATCAAAACTGCCGGACATGGCAATTATAAAATCATCAGTAGTGCGCAGTGCATATCCTGCCCTTCGTTCGCCTCCAGGAACATCATATAACCAGTAAGTCCTACGAATGGGGAAGGGGATATCCTTCAACTGTTCTACAACAGACAAGTTGCCCCTTTCATCGGGAATTACCGGCAGTTGAATGATTCTACATGCTGAAATGCCGGTATTCATACAGGAAATGCATCTAGTTATACAGTTTTACCGGACACCGAC
Organism: Bacteroidales bacterium; assembly: GCA_017617655.1. Classification (GTDB taxonomy): domain Bacteria; phylum Bacteroidota; class Bacteroidia; order Bacteroidales; family UBA932; genus Equibacterium. The sequence continues at coordinate 35,972 of JAFZVU010000077.1, read as the reverse complement.
ATTCTCGTTTCTGGCACATAAGGCTACAGTCTATTCAGTCACCTTTATTTCAACTCTTCTGTTCTTCTGCCGTCCTTCGGCGGTGGTGTTGGGTGCGACGGGGCGTTCCTGTCCGTATCCTGTGAATGAGAGTCGCTCGGGATCGATGCCCTTTCCAACGAGATACATGAAGACTGCAAGCGCGCGGCGTTCTGAAAGGCGCTGGTTGTATTCAGGGTAGGCGGTATTGTCGGTGTGGCCTTCGATTTCGCCTTTCGCGTTTGGATGGACGAAGAACCACGCGGCAATCTTGTCAAGTTCGGGCAGAACTTCTGGACGAAGGTCAGACTTGTCGGTATCGAAAAGAGCGAGTGCACTGTTGGTCTCGGGTTCGCGTATTTCAGGAACATAGACAGTGTCGCGTACCACTTCCTTGACTTCTATCACATCGTGTACGACAACAGTATCACGGATAACCTTTACTGTCGTGTCGGGTGCGGGAACAGGTGCAGGAACATAGTTCTCCTGATACTCGGGCTGCTTCGGTTTCGCCTTAGAACCTCCGAATCGTACTGCGAGGCCAAGTGTTGCGCTGACAGTAAATGCCATGTTGTTATTACCTGTCTGGTAGGCCCGGCTGGAATAAGCAGTGGTTTTGATGTCGGGTATTATGCTCACTCTTTTACCAAGATGGATTGGGAACATGATACCTGCACCGGCGCCCAATGAAGGGTTGATAATCTTAACATGACCGGCGTGCAGATAGGGGATTATGTTGCGGTGTGCGCGCAGAAGCAGGTCGCCGTGTATATAGTTGTACTTCCTGTTGCCGAAATCAGTATAACGGTCAGAGATTCCGAATCCTTGATACCCTGCCCGCAGGCCGATGGTAGGGGTAAGCCATCCTCCCATATAGAAATCTCCTGCATACCCGGCACCGTTGTGCGAAGTGGGTCGGTCGTCATACTTTTGTCCGTCGAATCCGAAGTTCATGCCGCCGCCGGCACCGAAGAACATCCCCATATCTTTCTGCGCAAAGGCAGCGATGGGAAGCACGCAGAGCGCTATTATCAAAACTATCCTTTTCATGATCGTGAGCAATTAAAAGTGGATAATTATTCCGGGAGTCACAATGCCGCGAAGGTCAAGAGGAAATCCGCCATATCCTTCATACCGTTTCTGGTCTTCCTTGGAAGGCATAAGGCCGTTGTACATGTCGGTGTATGCTTCACCGCAGATATCAACGAAGACTCCAAACCCTGAGTTGAAAGTATATTCAGCTATAAATCCCAGCCTGAAACCGGGCACGATGTTCTTGCCGACGACTTTCTGCCAGGGGTGTTTTGCGTCAGTGAAATGAGAGGTATATGCGCCTCCAAGTCCGAAATATACTTTGGGACGGAAGTAGGTGATTTTACCTGCCAGTCCGTTAAGGTTGATGACGCCGTCAAGGAAAGCATTGAAATGTCGGAAAGAGTAGGGGTAGAATCCACCGCCCGAAGTCTCCCTGACGTTACAAGCACCGGCGTCTTTCCCAAAAGCACCAGCGAGCCTCAAACCGAAAGAGTCGGAGAAATCATAGCCGATACTTAGTCCGCCTTGAGGAGTCAAAAGTTCAATGCCGCGATGGTTGTCGCGGTAAGAAAATGCATTTTCATAAACGTTTAAGGCATATCCGCCCTGAACAGATAAATAGGCACGTTTTGCATGGCTTACCGGTTCCTGGGCATAACAAACCGAGATACAGGCCAGCAGGGCAAGCCCCAGGCAATATAGTTTTTTCATCGTAAAAGATTTTGATTGTTTCAGAGTGTCTGAAATCGGGAAGGCTCCAGTATGCCTTCTACGGCTCCGCCGTTGGAATCACGCATCGGCGGTCCAGAATTAAAACATTAATAGCACAAAAATAGGTTTTTGTTGCGTAAAAAGCAAATGGATGTTTCGATGCTTACTTCTATAAAAAGAAAGACTAAATTGGTGTGTATTTGTCAAAAAAGTCATAAATTTGACACTTTATTTAAGGGAATTGTGAAAAGCTCAGATAAAAGACACAATAAGCTTTGGATGGTAGTTGCCCAGGATGTGGTAATATCTCTGCTGGCATCACTGCTATCTATTCTGCTTGCGCGCTGGGTCTTTGATGCAGTTCCCGGTTTCGCGGGCATTGTCGCGAAGTGGATGTGCTGCAGTCTTGTTGCCACTCTGGCAGGCATTTACATTTCTGGCAACTACAAGGATATCCTGCGCTTCACCACTGTGCGAACTATTGGCAAGACTGTATTTGCAGTCATTGTGAAAGAAGTGTTGCTTTCTGTCGTGTTCCTTATCGGTTTCATCCGTTTGCCTTTAGCTGGCTACTCAATTCTCACAATCCTCGCAGACCTGATATTGACGATTTCTGCCCTTTCTTATATCCGGATATCAGCCAGGTTATGGGGCAGTCATGATTCTGACATCAAGAAACTGGCCTCGAACCGCACCGCACTTTTGATGGGGACGGATGAAAGTGCAATCAAACTTGCTTCGATGCTCGAACGAGAAAACTATTCCGTTGTCGGTCTTGTCACTCACGACAAAGATATGTCAGGCAGGGTGATAGCTGACAAGGTTGTTTTTTACTGCGAGAACGAGTCCGATCTGGAGCAGCTGATGTGGCGTTTAGGCGGTGTGGATTGCATTTTCTTCCCTCACGGATGTGTCGCTCCTGCAATGGGGGGGGGTACTAGAACTATTGAAAATCAGCAAGATGGAATGTCTTTTGTCGGCCACGTGGTCAAGCGTAGCTTCGACATTATTCTGTCCGGTCTGTTGCTGCTGATTTTTTCGCCGCTTATTGCTATATGTGCAATTATGGTCAAGGCCGAAGATGGCGGGCCAGTCATATATGCACAGGAAAGGCTAGGACGTCATGGCAAACCTTTCAAGATTTACAAGTTCCGTTCGATGCGGGTTGATGCCGAGCGTGGCACTCCGGCTCTTTATTCCGGTGAGGAGGATCCGCGACTGACTCGCACTGGACGTTTTCTCAGGGCGCATCACCTTGACGAACTCCCCCAGCTCTGGAATGTATTCAAGGGCGACATGTCGTTCATTGGCTACAGGCCTGAACGTCGTTTTTACATCGACCAGATAATGGCACGCAACCCACGCTACCGCTTCCTTTATCAAATCCGGCCTGGCGTTACCAGCTATGCTACTCTATATAACGGTTACACAGATACTATGGATAAGATGCTCACGCGGCTTGACCTGGACCTCTACTATTTGCGCAATCATTCGCTATGGTTCGATACAAAGGTTCTAGGCCTGACCTTCTTGAGCATAATGATAGGAAAGAAATTCTGATTATGAGTACAACGACACAGACACCTCTCTGGTATGTCGCCCGTACAAGGCACGGGATGGAGCTCGGAGTGCGCAACCGCCTCGAGTCGCTCGGCGTGCAGAATTTCGTTCCTGTAAGGAAAAGACCTGCGTACCGCGGAAAGAAGATGGTCGAAGAACCGATGCTGTCATGCATGGTGTTCCTTCGAGCCACGAAAGATGAGGCACTCGATTTGATCCATTACCGTGGCGTTAAGGCTGACTACCTGCAGGACTGTGCTACTCATAGTCTTATGGTCATCCCGGACAAGGTGATGTCGGACTTTATGAGAGTGTTCGACCTTTCAGTGGCGGAAGGAGGTCTTGTCGACCGGCCGCTTAATATCGGAGACAGGGTGCGTGTGACAAAAGGCGTACTCAAGGGGGTTGAGGGGTATGTGCTTGAATTGCAAGGAGAGTACTACGTTGTTGTCGGCCTAATGGACTGCCTTTACGCACGTGCTCGCGTTCCCCGTGCCTGGCTTGAAATGATTTGATCAAAATACGATAATGAAATAAATAGTGACATAATAATGGATAACAGAATTGTTTATGAAACTCCCGCAGTGATAAGGGAGTACAAAGTGGAGCTGGAAGGCCAGTTGCTGGCAGGATCGGTGGTAACGAAAAACACCACAATAGAAACGGCTGGTCAGAAAGTGGACGATCACTCATTTGGTGATACTGGTTTCGATTCAAAATGGGAGTAGTGTTATGAAGACGAGAAACATCAATATCAAGACAGTCTTTGCCATATCATTATTGGCAATCGCTGTTTCCTGCATAAAAGAGCCTGAGTTATATTCTTCCAAAGAAGTCCAGTTCATGGCCGCTTCAAGATTGTATTACCTCACAAAAACTTCATACTCCGGGTATGTCAATTCTTCGTCTCTGGAGCGTATTGACTGGGAGGATGGCGACAAGATAAGAATTGTGAGCGATGTGGCTGCCACCTCTGCAGATGTACATTCAATGGACTATGTCCTAAGTTCACCAGACAACAATGGCGACAAGTTCGGCTATGCTGCCGCGAGTCCCGACGGCGCCGACCACGGCCTCATGTGGGGCTCAGGCACCAACAAGTTCTATGCGGTGTATCCTGCCGGCAATCTGGTTTATACCGCCGGCTCCACTTCGTGTACTGCCACGTTTACCCTTCCTGCCGACCAAAGCGGCATTCTCCATAACAACAATGCCTACTATGGCAATATGGATCTTGCCTTCATGACAGCCGCAACAACTGGCACTGGAGGAGACGACATCATGTTGTCATTCACTCCAACTGTAACAACCTTCTATGTGACGATAACGAATACCACCGGCAGTGAGATGAGTCTTCAGAAAGTAGCCCTCACTTGCGACAACGAGCCTCTTACCGGGTCTTACACCGCGGAAATCTCATCTATTACAGATTTGGACACGGACCATAACGCAAGGAACTACAGGCTGGACTATCTTTTTGGGGATGGTGGGTCCTATAGCGGAACGCTTCCAACTGTGAGCGATGCAAACAACACAATATATGCTTCTTTCAGCCCGGCTTTATCCGTTGCGCAGAACAGCAGTGTAGTGGTGGCCCTCTTTGCTATGCCAAGGAACTCCAAATACAATAGAAGTGGTTATGGCGTTTCAGGTGTGGACGGTGTGGCCGGTGAAGGTGGTTTCATTTCTCACCTTACACTATCCGTCACATCAACCGCAGGTACTGTGAGCCTGCCGCTGAAGGACAAGGATACTGATGAGTGGATTACATTCGCCAGCGAGCACAAACATAATCTGAGCAATGTGAGCGTTCCCGCCGTTGCGTCATACGTCCTGGACGTTGATCCCACCTTGGTGGAATATGATTACCACGGAACATATTCCGATCAGGAATTTACCGTTATCAGCCACAAGACCATCAACAGCGTGCAGAAAACTGCGCCTTGGAAAACTCAGATACAGATTGGCAGTGGCTGGGTGGACCTTTCTACGGTGTTATCAGATCCGACGACATATCCGGATTACACCTGGCTTGCAAACTTCCCCGTAACGTCGGAATCGACGGCTGAGGCCACTACGACTACAACACGCACTTTCCACAAATCAGTGAGTGCGCGTGAAGTCATGTCCCATGAAGAAAGGCTGCGCAACGGTGTTGTTTACGATACCGACGGCTCAACGCCGGTCACCCACAACACTGCAGGGACTGCCGTAGACCTGTCGAAGTACGATTTTGTAAACCGGAAGATGGAAACAGCCCGCTACACGGCCAACACGTATATCATTTCCGGCCCGGGCTATTACAAGATTCCCCTTGTGTTCGGCAATGCCATTGAGAACAATTCCACGATTCCCGATTCTTATAATGGACGAGTCGGAACAGGTCACCTGAATTACTTCATCTGTCCCCTGCCCAATGGCGATGAATCGTCAATCCATCTTGTCCCCACAAGGCCATGGCTTAACAGCGCCCGCTCGCAGGGAGCCAGGCTCCATTGGGAAAAATACTCATACTGGGATCCCAACAGCGGCACTGACGGCGAGATGGTCACTTACTACCGCAAGTGGAGCGACGCGGCAGGCGTATCGGTCATAGATGATTTGAGTATCCAAACAGGATCCGGCAATGAGAGGTACATTGTTTTCCACGTTGATGAAACCAATATCCGTCCCGGCAATTGTATTATTGCATCAATGTCCAATACCGACGGTAGCGGGAATGTCTGCTGGAGTTGGCAGATATGGATTACCGACCAGACCATGACTCCGGTAACAATCAGTAATGGATCCTCACAGTACAGTATCCTTCCTGTCAACCTGGGTTGGACCGACCTCAACAAGGGCCAGTTCTATCCTCAGCGGGAAGTAATACTGCGATTTGCCAGCACCGAAAAAGAAGGTCTGTATTCTGAGCATACCCTTACGGTCCGCCAGAAGAAGGAAGAGATCGTTTCCACTACAGGATGGAGTACATTCTATCAGTGGGGACGCAAGGACCCCATGACAGACGGCCCTACAACAGAATACGACAATGACGGTATGGTGCATGAGTCCATAAAGCATCCGGGCAATATCATGTATGATAAGGGCTCTTTCTTTGGAGAACGTTATTACGACTGGACGGTGAACAATTACAACAATCTTTGGGATTCGAAGAATACTGCTTATGAGAGCCCGTCAGGAGATATGCCCAACCATAAGACTGTATATGATCCCAGTCCCCGCCGTTACTGCGTCCCGCCGGATTATACCTATGATGGATTCACTTCTTACGAGTCGGCCAGTTCTGCCGGAGTTTATTTCGCAACCCTAAACGGAGGCACCGTGTTCTTCCCGGCCGCCGGTTATATGAACTATATCGGCGCCGCAACAAGTAAAGGAGACGATGTCATGAACGGTTATTGGACTTATCACCCCTGGAAAAGTGTCCAGCGTCGGCAAAGTTACTGCATGCGCTTCACTTATAACTCTGCTTCCAGCGATGCAACTGTTGAGCGGCAGGCATATGACGCCATGGACCGCGCTTTGGCGATGTCCGTACGCCCTGTTTATTATGGAGTAGCCATTGTGCCGGGGCTTGTCGAGACGGAACTCATCTTTGCCAATGCCGGATGGACAAACGGGCAGAATATCAAGGATGTGTCCTATACTTCTGACGGCGTGACCGTGACGTTCGGCAAGTATAAGGATGGATTTGGTGTTTCTCACGGAGATGATCCCTCATACAATGCTTCAGGTGAAGTCGTGCTTGACTTTTACAGCACTATTACCGTAGAAGTGGCTTCAGGTAAACAGATTTCCGAAATTGTGATTGAATTTGGAAGTGATGACCATGGCGATGTAGCTGGAAGTCCTGATATTTCCGTTTATAGTCCTTCCGGTTCCAGCTATAGCAATGGAGTATGGTCAGCCACTAACAATAACGGAACCCTGGTTCCGGCTACCAATTCAGTTGTACTCCATACAGACAATACAGGTCTTACGTACGACCGCTACATTAAGGCCATTAAAGTGACATATAAAGAATAAGATTTTCCTTGGTACCTTTGCATGGGCCTGCGGTTTTCTCCGCAGGCCCATTGTTCATTGGACGGTGGAAGTTGATTTGCTGCCTTGTCATTCTCCGGGAACCAGATCTCCCGTGGCGGGGCGCTTAGGGTTGCAGATTGCGTCCCGCACGAAGGAGTCGGCGCAGCCGTAGTATAGATACCAGCGTCCCATCCTTCTCATGGACGAGCAGGAGCGAGTGTTTCAATAACAGTTTTATGTGATTACTGCAGGCCGAGGACAACAGCTGGACTTATATCCAGCATAGTCGCCATTTTCCTCGCTTGCTTGAGAGTTGGTTCCGATTTCGGGTGAGGGTGCTTAAGCCGATGCCTTAATGTCATTGCCTTACTAATCACGCGTCCTGGCGCAGTTTATCGACAGAAGCTCAGATAGCTTTTCCTCTCAATAATACTTGTTCGATGAATTGGGCGGTGTAGCGGTAAACTGTGCTGCCGACGGTCTCAAATCTGGCTTAGTAACTATGATGTTCGCCAGCTTGTCGTGGTAGACATTCTCCGGCTCTTTCCACAAGAACGCTTCCAGCAGTTCACAAGCTTCGATTGGCAATCCAATTGCGAGGTCTTTACCGTTATGAAACTGGTCCCAGTCCCTTTCCTCATTGAACCGACGCAGCTCCTCGAGAATTACAGATTATGACAAATAGCATATCCACATAGTCTTGCTTGCTCGTTTGCTTCGTAGTGCGGTTATGGGTCCAAATAATTGCAGTATAACTGCAAATTGGGGCGTTTTTGCGATTATAGGTCCAAATAATTGCAGTATAACCGCAGCGAAGGAGCAGCCCGAGCTCTTTCGTGCCCTCCAAGCCGCTCGCCTGGAGTCCGAATGGCCTTGCGGCATATATGCTCTTGTTGTGTTTTTGCCGTGCTGTTGATTACAGGGAAAAACTGTACCTTTACATCTCGGACAATTAATCTTTGTTTCTATGGACGAAATGACGACATACTCTGGATATGATTCTCTTGTGGATAGTATCGGAAGCTTGCTGGAGTCCGCTCGCACCCAGATTGCCACTTCTGTCAATACGATTCTTGTCCAGACCTATTGGAACATAGGCAAGTACATAGTTGAGTTCGAGCAGGCTGGCGCCCAACGTGCAGAATATGGCAGCAACCTGTTGAACAGACTTTCAAAGGATTTGACAGTACGCTACGGAAAAGGGTTTGGACATAGCAACTTGATATATATCAGAAAACTGTACCTTGCCTTCCCGAATAGTGGGACACTGTCCCACTTATTGAGCTGGAGCCACTATTACGAAATCCTCAAATCCGACGATCCGCTGGAAATCAGCTTCTACGCCAAGGAATGCGAGGCCCAGAAGTGGAGCGTACGTGAACTCAAGCGGCAGAAAAGTTCGGCACTATTTCAGCGTTTCGCACTGTCCAAGGACAAGGAAGGCATTCTTCAGTTGGCCAATCAGGGCATCGAGGTTCAAAAGCCCGAGGACATCATCCGTGATCCGTTTGTTTTGGAATTCACCGGCCTGCCGGAACTTCCCACTTGGAGCGAGAAGACCCTGGAGGATGCCCTTGCCAACAATCTCAGCATGTTCATGCTGGAATTGGGCAAAGGTTTCGCTTTTGTGGGGCGGCAATATCATATCTCTATCGGTGGCCGGCATTTCCACGTAGATCTTGTATTCTACAACGTAATTCTCAAGGCTTATTGCTTGATTGACCTAAAGAAAGATGGCGTCCAGCACGAGGATATCGGTCAGATGAACCTTTATCTCAATTACTTCAAACACGAAGTCTGCACTGAGGGTGACAACGAACCCTTCGGTATTGTCCTTGGGGCGGAGAAAGACCGTCTCACTGTACAATATGCCCTGGAAGGCATCAACAACCAGCTCTTCGTAAGCCGATACAAGCTATACTTGCCAGACAGGGACGCTCTCAGCCGCGAAGTTTACCGCATTATTGAAGCCCACGCTAAAGAAGAAAACAAGAATGGATACTAGAAAACACATAGCAGCGGAAAAGAAGATCCGCAATACGCACAATTGTGCGCAGGCTGTGACTTGTACTTACTGCGACTTGGTCGGGCTTGATGAACAGACCGCCATGGACATCGCCGGAGCGTATGGCACCGGCATGGGCAACATGGAAGGGACCTGCGGAGCTCTGGTGGGCGCCGGAATGATCCTCGGTCTTGCGACCGGGGACAGGCATATCTCCCGTGCCCGGATGAAGGTCATCATGACAAAGTTCCAGCAGCGCAACGGTGCTACTCAGTGTCGTCTGCTGAAAGGGGCCGGCACGGGCAAAGTGCTTCGCGACTGCCCGGATTGCGTGGCTGATGCCTGTGAATTCTTAGAAGAATTTCTTTCCTCTTAGGATGACACTTTCGATAAAGGGGGTGTGGTGCAGGTAGGCGAGGGTGCCCAGAGTGTTGAAGGCGGGCTTTGTAACGATTATGTTGGCGAGCTTGCCGGGGGCGATGGAGCCGGCTATGTTGGAGACTCCCATCGCGTATGCGGAATTGATGGTCACGGCATTGAAGGCTTGCTCGGGGGTGAGGCGCATCTGGATGCAGCCCAGGGCCATGGTGAAGCGCATGTCGCCGGAAGGCGAGGAGCCGGGGTTGTAGTCAGAGGCCAGGGCTATTCCGAGGCCTGCTTCTATGAAGCCACGCGCATTGCCATAGGGCTCGCGGAGGAAGAATGACGCTCCCGGAAGCATTGTGGGCATGGTGCCGCTGCCTTTGAGGCAGTCTATCTCGGCCTGGGTAGTCCTTTCCAGATGGTCCACTGACAGAGCGCCGTGCGCCACTCCGACCTGGACTCCGCCGCTCACCGCCAGCTGGTTGGCGTGAAGCTTGGGGCGCAAGCCGTATCGGGCGGCAGTCTCGAGGATTTGTGCGGTATCCTCCGGAGTAAAGAAACCTTCTTCGCAGAAGACGTCAGCGAAATCGGCCAGGCCTTCGGTAGCCACTGCCGGAATCATCTCGTTGCAGACCAGCCGGACATAATCACTGCGCTGCATGCCCCTCGCCACGGCGTGAGCCCCGAGGAAAGTAGCCTTGATCACCGCAGGGACGGCTTCGCGGATGCGGCGTATCACCCGCAGCATCTTCAGCTCGTCTTCGGTGCTCAGCCCATAGCCGCTCTTGATCTCTATGGAACCGCTGCCGGCCGCCATCATCTCGCGCACCCGCACCATGCTCTGGCAGAAGAGTTCATCCTCGCTGGTGGCATGCAGCAGGTCGGCAGAATTGAGGATGCCGCCGCCATTGGCAGCAATCTCAGCATAGCTGAGGCCGCGGATCTTATCTTCGAACTCACGCTCGCGGCTTCCTGCCCACACGGCGTGGGTATGCGAATCGCAGAATGCAGGAATCACCATCCTTCCGGCTGCATCGACTGTCTCATCGGCGCCTCCAGGAAGCCCTTCAGACATGCTTCCGAAGCCGGCGATATGTTCGCCGTCAATCAACAGCCAGGCATCCTTCAGAGTGCTTACACTGCCCATGGCCGCACCTTCCTTGCGCAGCTCAGTACCAATGCCAGCCAGCAGCTCAATGTTGGTGACAAGAGTCTTCATCCTTTAGAAATACTTTTCGCTCTTGATGAACTCGACACTGCGGTGGATCAGAGGAGACAGGTAAGTGTCGTTATCCACGAAAGGAACCTGCTTGCGATAGTCAGCCATCAGGGCCTCCAGCTTCTTGCTGGTCTTCGCCGGGCGGCGGAAATCCATAGCCTGCGCAGCGTTCATAAGCTCGATGGCCAGCACAGTCTCGCAGTTGTCTACAACCTTGACCAGCTTGGTGGCTGAATTTGCGCCCATGCTGACATGGTCTTCCTGGCCTTGAGATGAAGGAATGGAATCGACCGAAGCCGGCCAGCAGAGCATCTTGTTCTGGCTTACGATAGATGCAGCGGTGTACTGCGGGATCATGAAGCCAGAGTTCAGGCCCGGATTGGCTACCAGGAACTTAGGCAGCCCGCGGACACCGGCTATAAGCTGATAGATGCGGCGTTCAGATATGTTTGAAAGCTCCGCCATAGCGATGGCCAGGGCATCCATAGGAATTGCTATCGGTTCGCCGTGGAAATTGCCGGCAGAGATAATCATGTCTTCGTCCGGGAATATGTTGGGATTATCGGTAGTGGAGTTGATCTCGTTCTCAATCACTGTGCGCACATAGCGGATGTTGTCCTTTACTGCACCGTGAACTTGCGGAATGCAGCGGAAAGAGTAGGGGTCCTGCACATGCTCTTTGGGACGGGAGATGAGCTCGCTGCCCCCGAGCAGGCGCATGAAGCGCTCAGCTGTGTCGAGCTGGCCCTCGTGGGTGCGAAGCCTGTGCGTCAGCGGCAGGAAGGCTTCGATGCGTCCGTCGAATGCGTCGAGCGACAGAGCTCCGATCAGGTCGGCCCATTTGCTCAGACGGTAGCTCTTGAGCAGACACCAGATTGCGTGGGCGCTCATGAACTGTGTTCCGTTCAGAAGGGCAAGACCCTCTTTGCTCTTGAGGGAGATGGGCTCCCAGCCTTTCTCTTTCCAGACTTCGGCGGCCGGCCTTACAGTTCCGTTATAAAGCACTTCGCCCATGCCGATGAGGGGCAGGCAGAGGTGGGCCAGCGGGACGAGGTCTCCCGAAGCGCCGAGAGAGCCCTGAGTGTACACCACCGGCAGGATATCCTCATTAAACATGTCGATGAGACGCTGAACTGTCGTGAGCTGGGCTCCGGAGTGACCGTAGGACAGGTTCTGCACCTTCAGAAGCAGCATCAGCTTCACTATTTCCGGATTGACGGTTTCGCCGGTGCCGCAGGCGTGCGACATAACAAGGTTGTGCTGGAGCTGTCCCAGCTCGGCCTCGGGTATCGTTACATTATAAAGGCTGCCGAAGCCCGTGGTGATGCCGTAGATGGGGCGGTCGACAGATTTGATCTTCTCATCCAGATACTGGCGGCAGCGGATGATGGCGTATGTGCATTCTTCGGAAAGCTCCAGTTTCTGGCGCTTGTCCATGATCTCTTTGATCCCGTCCAGAGACAGGTGTTTGAAACTTATCTTATGTGTCATAGTGCTAAGGCGTCTTTAATTATGTCGTCGTCTGCCATGTTCGGCATCGTTATCTTCAAACCGGGCGTGCGGGCCATCTCGCGCTTCGCGCTGTTCATGGCTCCCTGGTTTCGGGCCCAGCTGCGGCGGGCTATTCCGTTGTTGACATCCCAGAACAGCATCTCGCGGATGTGCCTGTCGGAGTCTGCCGAGCCGTCTATCACCATGCCGAAGCCTCCGTTCATCACTTCTCCCCAGCCGACTCCGCCTCCGTTGTGGATAGATACCCAGGTGGCGCCTCTGAAGGAGTCTCCGATAACGTTCTGGACTGCCATGTCGGCGGTGAACTGGCTGCCGTCATAGATGTTGGAGGTCTCGCGGAACGGAGAGTCGGTGCCGGAGACGTCGTGGTGGTCGCGTCCCAGCACTACCGGCCCCTTCAGCCTGCCGTCTCGGATGGCCTCGTTGAATGCCAGGGCTATCTTGGTGCGGCCTTCGCAGTCGGCGTAGAGGATTCGGGCCTGGGAGCCTACAACAAGCTTGTTACGGCCAGCCTCGTCGATCCATTTGACGTTGTCGTGCATCTGGCCTTTGATCTCGTCCGGAGATGCGGCTGCTTCCTGCTCCAGCACTTCCATGGCAAGACGGTCGGTAAGAGCCAGATCTTCGGGATCTTCGCTCATGCAGACCCATCTGAACGGGCCGAAGCCGTAGTCGAAATACATGGGGCCCATGATATCCTGGACGTATGAAGGATATTTGAAACTGCCGTCGGCATTGAGCACGTCTGCGCCTGCTCTCGAGCATTCCAGCAGGAAAGCGTTGCCATAGTCGAAGAAATACATGCCCTGGGCTGCCAGCCGTCCGATTGCGGCGGCATGGCGGCGGAGAGAAGCGTACACGGCCTCTTTGAAGGCGGCGGGGTCGGAAGCCATCAGAGCCTTGCTCTGCTCGAAAGTGAGCCCTGCGGGATAATAACCGCCTGCGAATGGATTGTGGAGCGATGTCTGGTCGCTTCCAAGGTCGACCTTGATGCCTTCGTCTGCCAGACGCTCCCAGAGGTCCACCACGTTGCCTACATAAGCGAGGGATACCACCTCACGGGCAGCGACGGCCCAGCGTATGCGGGCGATCAGTTCGTCCAGGTTCTCATGCAGTTCGTCCACCCAGCCCTGGTCGAAACGTTTCTGTGCAGCTGCGGGATTGATCTCGGCGGTGACGCTGACCACTCCGGCTATGTTGCCGGCTTTGGGCTGTGCGCCAGACATGCCTCCGAGGCCTGCGGTAACGAACAGCATGCCGTGTCGTTCCTCCTCAGTGCCTTTGAGGCCGCGCTTCCAGAGTTGTTTGCGGGCTGCGTTCATCACTGTGATCGTGGTGCCGTGCACGATGCCCTGAGGGCCTATGTACATCCATGAGCCTGCTGTCATCTGGCCGTACTGAGATACTCCCATTGCGTTGAAGCGCTCCCAGTTGTCCTGCGAAGAATAATTGGGTATAACCATTCCGTTGGTGATTACAACCCTCGGCGCATCCTTATGGCTGGGGAAAAGACCCAGAGGATGGCCGCTGTACATGGCCAGCGTCTGCTCTTCGGTCATATTGGCCAGATACTGCATCACAAGCCTGTACTGGGCCCAGTTCTGGAATGCAGCTCCGTTGCCTCCGTATATTATGAGTTCGTGGGGATGCTGGGCCACGCGCTCGTCGAGGTTGTTCTGTATCATCGCCATCATGGCAGCAGCCTGGGGGCATTTTGCCGGATATTCGTCTATAGGACGGGCGTAGATGCGGTAGGAGGGGCGGTAGCGGTACATATAGATGCGGCCGTACTCCTTGAGCTCTGCGGCGAACTCCGGGGCCAGCTGGGCGTGCAGCTCGGGCGGGAAATAGCGCAGTGCGTTGCGAAGCGCCAGTTCCTTTTCGGCGGGGGTCAGTATGTCTTTGCGTTTTGGAGCGTGATTTACTGTATTGTCGTAAGGCTTGCTCTCGGGCAGCCGGTCTTGCGGTATGCCTTCAAGAATTTCTTCCTGGAAAGTCATATATTACAATTTTGTTAGTGACAGTATTTCGGATTCGAGTATTTCTGCTTTGGCCAGCATTGCCTGGCCCTCCTGGATGAGCTTCTGCGCAGCCTCTTTGTCTTCAAGGCCCTGGGCGTTGATCTTTACGTTCAGGAAGGCGCCACGAACTGCGGCACGGGCTGCAAGGGCTCCTACACCGGCGTCAGATGCTGAATTGGGGTTGCCGTCGCGGGCCATCGCTTCGGCGATGGGGAAGACCTGCATGGCGGTCTTCATGGTCTCCAGAGGAACCTGGGCTGCACGGAGGGTTGCGGCCTCTATAGCCTTGCGGCGGGCGGCTTTCTCTTCATCAGTACCTTTAGGAAGACCCATGGCGGCCATTATCCCGTCGAAGGAGCGGGTGTCCTCGTCTACCAGTTCGAGCATCTTTGCGAGAACCTTCTGACCTTTGTCGGCCCACTGCGAGAACTCTTCCCAGCGGTCATCCCAGCCACGCTTTCCTGCAGACAAGTTGGCCACCATAGTGCTCAGGGCGGCTCCGAATGCGCCCATCACTGCGGCCACGCTGCCTCCTCCGGGTGCCGGAGATTCAGAAGCCGTTTCCTCTGCGAAGCCTTTTACGGTCATGCGCACCAGCCTTTCGCGAGCTGCCTCCTCGGCAGGATCTGCGATAAGGTATTCTATTACTTTCTCGCGCGGCTCGAATGGCTTCAGGTCGGACAGACCCATGCTGCGAACAGCTATCTTCATGAGCTCGTCTTCAGACACGCCGACGCTGCGGTGCTGCTTCTCGAGGAAATAGCGGCCGGCGTCGATCAGTACCTTCTTAGGGACGAGGCCTACTATCTCAGTGCCGGTCACGCGCATGCCGCGGGCCTCGGCCTTGGCTGATACTTCGTCGAAGGCTTTGTGAAGGGGAGTGGCCTCTATGTCGGTGATGTTCATGCTGACCTGAGCCACGCCGTATTCGGGGATGTACCAGCCGATGGCCTTGCAGCCTTTAAGCGTTCCCGGAATCCAAACCTGCTCGCCGTTCTCGTCCTTTATGAGGGCTCCGGTCAGGGAACCGCCTTCGCGGGCCTTGCGGCCTTTCTCGCGCACATCGAAGGCTACGCTCATGGCTTTGCGGACAGAGGTGGTGTTGAGATTGAAGTTTACTGCGATGAGGAAGTTGCGGGCACCTACGTTGCTTGCGCCGCTGCGGGCTGTGGTCTCGTCATATTTCTTAGGACCGAAGTCCGGCCTGCGCTCAGGGTCGGCCATCTTCTCAGGCAGAGCCTCGTACTCACCGGCACGGCAGACGGCCAGATTGCGGCGTTCGGGTTTGAAGGCGGCGGCTTCGTAGCAGTAGCAGGGGATACCCAGCTCCTTGTACATGCGCTCGGCAAGTTTGCGGGCCATGTCAGCGCACTCTTCGAGAGTGATGCCCTGCACGGGTACCAGCGGAAGCACATCAGTCGCTCCGGAGCGCGGATGCTCGCCGTGATGCAGTCTCATGTCTATAAGCTCCTGCGCTTTCTTGGCGCCCTGGAAGGCGGCTTCGCATACGGCGTCAGGCTCGCCGGTGAATGTCACCACCGTGCGGTTCGTAGCCTCGCCCGGATCGACGTTCAGTACGCTCACAGACCTGCCGTCAGGAGTCTTGGTAGCAGCGATAGCGCCCACGATGGCGTCGATGACAGCCTTGTCGCGGCCCTCGCTGAAATTCGGAACACATTCTATCAGTTGTCTCATATCAGCAATAACAGTAGTTTCTATCCTTCAAATATAATAAAAAAAGCAGGCCTTTGAAAGACCTGCTTAATGTATCTTTTATATTTAGATCACATCGCGTCGCGGATTACGTTCTCGAAATCATCGCGGATCATCTCGCCGTCGAAGCAGATGAAAGACGTCTCATCACCGTCGGTATTCAGCATCACGAAGCTCCTGATCACATTGTCGTCGCCGTTGGTGAACATCTGCATGCGGTTGCCGCTGTCCTTCGCCTCCATCAGCATTTCATAATTGCCCCTGCGGATCATATTCGACACCTCAGTCGCAAGCCTGTTGGCAGGACCGCTGCTCGGCATGTTCAGGATATACATACCCTTGATAGAACGCACCAGACGCGCGATGTCCACATTTTCTTCACCCATGTCGATTGTCAGCTTGCCGATTAATTTGAACATGGCCGGACTGATATACACAGCCTCTACACCTTCCGTGTCGGAATACTTCTCATAGAGAGACTTGCCCGTCTGGGCGAAAGCAGTTACAGACAAAACTGCAAGAACTACTGTCAAAACAATCTTTTTCATCGTATTTTACTTATTGATTTTTCCATTTCGTAAGAGATCATTTCCCCGCTTTCTGCAACGGCATCTCGGCCTTGCTGCACGCCGGAACCAATCATGCGGAACACTTCCTGGACCTGGGCGTATGCCAGGGCGGGATCGTCGAAAGTATCTTTCGGGCTGCGGTTCTCAAGAGCCAGACCTATGCCCAGCATGAGGATGAAAGTAGCTGCTATGCCAGTAATCCAGCTGACATATATCTTGCGGCTTGAACCACCTCTGGCTTCGTGCGCAAGTTCCAGCTTGCCGATCAGCTCCTTTGCTCCTGCATCGCCGGCAGGGAGGGTGGTGTCGTTGGAAATGGCTTCCAACTCTTCCAGAGTCATTTTGTCAATGGTTTCTAAATCTTTCATATCCGTATCAATTGTCCAAAAGTTTCTTAAGTGTCTTGCGTGCGGCGCTCAGCATCACCCTCAGGCTCCCTTCCGCCAGTCCAGTCGCAGAAGCTATGTCTTCATATTCCATACCTTCAAAGACTCTCAGCTGCAGCACCTTCCGCTGGTTTTCCGGCAGCCGCTCCATAGCCTTCTCCACTGCCTTGATGGTTTCCCTTGCAGCGAGGGTGGAGCTGTCGTCTGTGAGACGGAACTCCACTGCCTTCAGAGGCTCGGTCCTTGCAACATTTGCGTGACGCAGCCGGTCAGTGCAGATGTTCTTCAGCATCGTCATTCCGTATGCTTTTGGCTGGCGTATGCCTTCGAGCCTTTCTCGCGAAGTCCAAAGCCTGATGTACAGGTCCTGCACTGCGTCCGCAGCGTCTGCCGCATCCTCCAGGATGTAGAGGGCCACACGGTAGAAACCGTTCTCCAGCGGCAGCCAGGTTGCTTTGAATTCGGAAGCGCTCATTATTACAAGTTCTACATTGCCGAGTTTACAAGGTCAGCAAGATCGTTGGCGGATATGGTCCCGAAGAAGCATATAAGTGCGCCTCCATCCGGCACGAACATTATTATATCGCTGATAGTTTCGCCATCATTCGAGGTAGTGCCGTAGCACGACATCTTCTCGCCGTTCTCCTTCGCCTCCATCAGCAGCTCGCATCCCCTCAGTTCATTCGACATCCTGGCGTTGAAAAGATCCTTGATGTGGTCAGGGCAGTCGTCATAGCTCACTACCAGCATGCTGTTTATACCCTTAATGGCCGGAACCTCCTTTGTCAGGCCGCTCAGTCTCATTCCCATCTTCATCGCCGCGCCGCCTATAGAAACATAATCGATATTGGAGTCTGACACCACTTTAATACCCGGAAGGACCACCGCTTCCCTCTCACTTTCTATGCCTGACTTGCGGGCCTCGACCCTCATGTCATTTACCATCTGCTGGATCTTTGCCTTGCTCGGAGTTCTGCGAGCCTCACACACTGACGTAACCGCCAGCACCAAAAACAACGTTGCTAAAATTCGTTTCATAAAAATCGTTTTGATAATAAGACGGACAGCCGGAAGCTTTGTTAATGGAAATCTACGATAATGTTATAAAAACAGCCGGAGGGTGTCTCCGGCTGTTTTGTGTTTTGGAACGCTGATGTTAGAAGATCAGTACGAAGAGGCCGGCGGCGAGAAGGGCGCCGACTACGGGACCGCATACGGGAATCCAGCTGTATGCCCAGTCGCTTGAACCTTTGCCCTTGATGGGGAGGATTGCGTGAGCGATACGGGGACCGAGGTCACGGGCGGGATTGATGGCGTAACCTGTGGTGCCGCCGAGAGACATACCGATAGCCATGATGAGCATGGTTACAGGGAATGCTCCGGAGCTTCCGAGGCTGAAGTCGGCAGTGTTGCCTTCAGTGGCGAAGGCCATGATGATGAACACCAGCACGCAGGTGCCGATAACCTCGCAGATGAAATTGCGCCAGTAATTGCGGATAGCAGGGATGGTGCAGAAGCAGCCGAGCTTGGTGGCCTGGTCTTCAGTAGCATTGAAATGATCTTTGTAGA
The DNA here is from genome assembly GCA_017617655.1 of Bacteroidales bacterium. Lineage (GTDB taxonomy): Bacteria > Bacteroidota > Bacteroidia > Bacteroidales > UBA932 > Equibacterium. The sequence continues at coordinate 17,262 of JAFZVU010000077.1, read as the reverse complement.
ACACCCAAACCAGCCAACCGCCGACTATACCGCCAAGAATCTGGGCGATAATGTAGCCGGGGACGTCAGCCCAGGGGAATGAACCCGCTGCAGCCAGACCCAGAGTAAGAGCCGGATTGAGGTGAGCGCCGCTGATAGGGCCGGCAACGAAAACACCGCACATTACAGCGAAACCCCAGGCCATGGTGATAACCACCCAGCCGCTGCCCTGACCTTTGGTCTTGTTGAGACAAACGTTAGCTACGACGCTATCTCCCATAAGGATAAGGACCAGCGTTCCTAGAAATTCAAATAAGTATTGTTGCATAATAGTATTTGGTTATTTTGACAATGTTCTTGAAATAGCGTCCTTCCAGCCTTTCTTGGCTTCATCTTGGCTATCGGCAGGGGAGAAGCGGCGCTCAACAGCCCAGATGGACTTGATGTCGTCGATAGACTTCCAGTAGCCCACTGCAAGACCTGCCAGGAATGCGGCGCCGAGAGCGGTGGTCTCAGTGATCTGCGGACGGATTACGTCGCAGCCGAGGATATCACTCTGGAACTGCATCAGCAGATTGTTGCGGGAAGCGCCGCCGTCGACCTTGAGCTCGCAAAGCTTCACGCCGCTGTCGCTCTGCATGGCCTCGACGATGTCCATGGTCTGGAAAGCGATGCCCTCCAGGGCTGCACGGGCGATGTGGGCTGCGGTTGAACCACGGGTGATGCCGTATACGCAGCCTTTGGCATACTGGTCCCAGTACGGAGCGCCGAGACCCGTCAGTGCGGGCACGAAATAAACGCCGCCGTTATCCGGAACGGTAGCGGCCAGAGCCTCTACTTCGCTGCTGGACTTGATGATGCCCAGACCGTCGCGGAGCCACTGGACCACGCTGCCGGCAACGAAGATGCTGCCTTCGAGAGCGTAGTTTACTTTGTCGCCGACCTTCCATGCGATGGTTGTCAGCAGATTGTTGCGGGACTCGATAGGCTTCTCGCCGGTATTCATAAGCAGGAAGCAGCCTGTGCCGTAGGTATTCTTGACAGCGCCGGGCTCGGTACACATCTGGCCGAAGAGAGCGGCCTGCTGGTCACCGGCGATGCCGGCGATTGGAACGTTCTCTGCCAATACGCTGGCGCTGGTGTAGCCATAAACCTCAGAGCAAGACTTAACCTCAGGCATCATTGACGCAGGAACGCCCAGAAGGTCCAGAAGTTCCTTGTCCCACTCGAGAGTGTGGATATTGAACAGCATTGTGCGTGAAGCATTGGTGACGTCGGTTACATGCACCTTGCCGCCGGTGAGGTTCCAGATGAGCCATGAATCTACGGTTCCGAAGCGCAGCTGGCCCTTGTTGGCCTTGTCCCTGGCGCCGGGAACATTCTCAAGGATCCAGCGGATCTTGGTGCCGCTGAAATAGGCGTCGATTATAAGGCCGGTCTTCTTGCGGATGAAGTCGGTCTTGCCGGCGATCTTCAGAGAGTCGCAGAATGAAGAAGTCCTACGGTCCTGCCAAACGATTGCGTTATAAACCGGTTCGCCGGTCTCTGCGTCCCAGACGATGGTGGTCTCGCGCTGGTTGGTGATACCGATGGCGGCGATATCGGCGGCATTCAGGCCTTTTGAAGCAATGGCTTCGGCCATGACGCCTGACTGTGAAGACCAGATTTCTTTGGGATTGTGCTCAACCCAGCCGGGCTGGGGGAAGATTTGTGTGAATTCTTTCTGAGCTACCGAGCAGATTTCGCCTTTTTCATTGAAGACGATGGCTCTTGAGCTGCTGGTGCCCTGATCGAGGGCGATGATGTATTTAGGCATATAGTTTAGAATTTGTCTTAATCTCGATAAAGTTAGAAATAATTTGACTAATTTGCTTCATCATTGAAAATAAACTTAGTCCCCATGAAAAAGACCATCCTGCTTCTCCTTGCTTTCCTCGCAGTTTCGGCCTGCCACAAACCGGCGGCACAATACAACAATCCCGTGATAAACGAGAATGCTCCCGACCCGACAGTAATCCGCGGCGACGACGGGGCTTTCTACCTTTTTGCGACACAGCGTCAGGGAAATATACCGATCTACCGGTCGGATAACCTTGTAGACTGGGAGTTCACAGGCTGGGCCTTTGACCGTAACGACAGGCCTCATCTCGTTGAAGGAGCTGGATACTGGGCTCCTGACATCCAGAAAGTGGGGGACAGGTATATCCTGTATTTCTCGAACGGAGTGTGGGACGGTCACTGGGAGAGCGGCATAGCCTGCGCCGAGTCGGAATCGATTACCGGTCCTTACCGCTATGCGCACATATTGATTCCTTCACCAGAGTCCGGCGTACGAAATTCCATCGACCAGAACTTCTTCAGCGACGGAGGCAAGAACTATATGGCCTGGGGTAGTTTCTATGGCATCTATCTGATAGAGCTCAGCGAAGACGGACGCACCGTCGGCCAACCTTTCGACCGCAAGATCCAGATTGCCGGCAATGCATACGAGGGCAGCTATATCCACAAGCATGACGGCAAATACTATCTCTTTGCATCTATCGGAACCTGCTGTGAGGGTCTGAGAAGCCGCTACACTTTGGTCGTGGGTCGCAGCGATGCTTTGGAAGGTCCTTATACCGACAGGCATGGCAATCCTATGCTGTCGAACTTCCATGAGATACTGGTGTCAGGAGATAATTTCGTGCGCGGTCCCGGTCATTGCAGCGAGATAATTACTGACGATGCGGGGCAGGACTGGATAATATACCACGGCTATGATGCGGACGATCCTGACGCCGGGCGCAAGGCCTGGCTCGACCGCGTGGACTGGGTCGATGGCTGGCCCGTAATGGCCGGCTCTGTGCCCAGAAGCGGCGACGCCCCTTACTTCAAGTACTAGAAGCTATTATGGCTAGACTTCCAGGAGTTCGTATTCGCCACCCCAGAGCTGCAGGAAACGCAGGAAATCAGCTTTTGTGATTACGACGCTTGCGGTGTTGTCGCAAGGGTGGAAACTTATGCGCTCTGAGTTCATGAGCTCGGAATCCAGATAGAACTTGACCCTGTGGCCGTTCTCGAAAAGTTCCTTGGGATCGGCATTTGAAAGGTCGATATCCTCGATAAGGCCGAAAGGAGAGACGCTTCCGGGTTTGAGCCCGAGGCAGCGCATCATCCTCTCCGGAGAAGCAAAAGACAACTTGCCCTGGTGCAGCGCATGCTCCAGACCGTGGATGTCCATCTGCTTGTGGCACTCGAAACTTATCAGATAATGGCGGTTGCCCTTATGATTGCGCATGAACAGATTCTTGCAATGGGTGCACTCCGGAATCTGTCCCCACCACGAAAGAGCCTCCTCGATGGTAAACAACGGCGGATGCTCATATATTTCATAAGAGATGCCGTTCTTATCCAGGAAGGACAACACCCTCAGACGCTGGTATTCGCGGTCGAAAAGGTCGCGTAACTTCTCCGTGTCCTTGATGATCTCGCGCAGCTCGGCAAGCTTTGCAGCATTGTCCGATTCAGGAATCCACAACTTGAGATAGCCTCCTTCTGCATACTTCTCCATAAGGTGCTCCACAGTGCGCTGCCACTGACCCTCGCGGTCCAGCTCAGGATATTTGTTGAAGCCGAACTGCACGGTGCGGCGGATGATCTTCACTGGATTGATGTCGCGGTCGGCCTCTGCGATAATAAGACCGTAGATGCCCCTCGGCTTGCGGTCGGAAGAAGCTCTGTGGTCTTCGGCAGCCTGCGCTATGGTCTCGATCTGCTCAGGAGTGAACCAGCGCAGAAGTTCCTTGTCTTCACGAATGATCCGGCCCGATACTATATGGTGGAACTCCCGGCCCTCGACGACGCCGGTGTCGTGATAAGCCGCTGCTGCGTATATCATATTCTCGTCGACATCGTAGCGTTTCGCCAGCTCCAGGGCGTTCTTGATGACAGTGCGGACATGCTCTTCGGAGTGGGCGCTGTCAAAGTGGCGGTAGCGGGGGATTATCTCTTTCTCAATATATGTCTCAAGTTCCGGATTAATCATAGCCTGAAATAGTTTTTGTACGGCAAATATACTATATTTGTTTGCTATGAAAATCTCGAAATTCCTTTCAATTGTCGCATGCCTTTTCGCCCTCGCTTTTCCCGCTCTGGCTCAGAACCAATGGCAGGGCGTCAAAGTGGCCATACTAGGTGATTCCATCAGTGACCCGATAAGGGTCGGAACCGGCAAATGCTGGTGGGAGTTCCTGGCTGAAGAGATGGACATGCAGACTGTCTCATACGCCGTCAACGGCGCAAAGATGAACCAGCTGCCTGCCCAGGCCCTCAAGGTCGACGACAGCTTCGACGCAATAATAATCCTCGCAGGCACCAACGACTTCTTCCACGACGTGCCGATGGGAGAGTGGTTCACCGAAACGGTAGACTCAGTCAACACCAACGGAATGATGACGCCCAAACTGCACAGGCATTTCAATTACGACGAAGAGACCTTCTGCGGCCGCTGCAACATACTGATGAGGCAGCTTAAGACAGCCTTCCCGACCAAGCAGATAATCCTGATGACTCCGCTCCACAGAGCCTATGCAAGGTTCGGCGCCCGCAATGTCCAGCCGGACGAGATGTATGCCAACTTCCTTGGCCTGTACATCGAAGACTACGCAGCTGCGATACGCCGCTGTGGCCAGATCTGGAGCGTCCCGGTGATCGACCTTTACGGCGAGAGCGGCCTGATGCCCGTCCTGGACGAGCACACCCGCTATTTCAGCAATGCCGAAAGAGACCGGCTCCACCCCGGCACGGAAGGCCATCTCCGCATGGCGAAAACCATCCAGTACCACCTGCTCTCACTTCCCTGCAAATTCTAGTAAACTTCAGAATAATTAATAACACTTAAAAATCATTCATCATGGCAAAATTCAGATGCCCCGTTTGCGGATATATCCACGAAGGTGACACCGCTCCCGAAAAATGCCCGCTCTGCGGAGTTCCCGGCTCAAAATTCATCCAAATCGAAGAGACAGACGACAAACTGGTCTTCGTTGACGAACACGTACTCGGCGTAGCCAAAGACGTCAAGGATCCCGAGATCATGAAAGGTCTGCACGACCACTTCAACGGCGAATGCTCAGAGGTCGGAATGTATCTGGCAATGAGCCGCCAGGCCGACCGCGAGGGCTATCCCGAGGTGGCTGACGCTTTCCGCCGCTATGCATTCGAAGAGGCTGACCATGCAGCACGCATCGCCGAACTTCTCGGCGAGGTAGTATGGGACACCAAGACCAACCTCGAGAAACGCATGCATGCAGAGGCCGGCGCCTGCGAAGGAAAGAAACGCATCGCCACCCTTGCAAAACAGCAGAACCTCGACGCCATCCACGACACCATCCACGAGATGGCAAAGGATGAGGCTCGTCACGGCAAAGGCTTCGAAGGCCTCTATAACAGGTACTTCAAGAAGTAGTACTGCATTAGGCTTATGAAGAGATTTCTGATTGCGGCCATCGTCATGGTTGCAGCCGTGGCCTGCACTTCCGTGAAGGATTTCGACCTTCAGCAGGGAAAGTCAGTGCCCATGGGTGGCAGCTATACCGACTTCATCCTCACCGGGCAGGCTCTGCTTGAAGACGGAGCCGACGCTTCGGTGTATTTCCATACCGACGGCAGCTGCGCAAAGGGCTATCAGGTGCTGCTGCATAATGGCTCCATCGACGGCAGCCGCAAGAGCGGTTCGCTGGCCTCGGTCAGAAATCTCTATCGCAGCCTTGCAGAAGACGGTGAGTGGTTCCCCTTCGAAATAGCTGTCAGGGGCAGGAACATCTCCGTCAGCATCAACGGCACCGAGGTGGTATGCTACACCGAGCCTGACGCCCCGTACCGCAGCGAAAAACACAAGGACATGCTGCTGGGCAGCGGCAAGGTAGTGTTCGCCGGAGGTAACGGCAAGGTTTCTTTCAGGGATGTCACCATCGAGCGCCTGCAAGCCGGCGTGCGCAATCCCTCTGACAGCCTTCCGCCCGTCGACGAGCAGCATGACGACATAATCCGCCTGCAGCAGGAAGACTTTCCGGTGATTGACTGGCATGTGCATCTCAAAGGCGACCTCACCGAAGAGATGGCCCACGCCATGTCTATGAACTACGGCATCAATTACGGCATCGGCCCCAACGCCTACGGTCCCAAGAAAGAAGGGGAGGGCGGCACAGGCCTGGTGCTTACAAGCCCCGAGGAGATGGAGGTATACTACGAAAGTGTCAAAGACTGGCCTTTCATGAGGCCACTGCAGGGCGACGGCCGTAAATGGTCGCGCAGTTTTCCCCCGGAGCTGCTCGACAAGTTCGATTACATCTTCACCGACGCCATGTATGTCTTCGACCGCGGCAGGCTGGTAAGACTCTGGCACCCTGAGGAAGTTCACATCAACGTTCCGGTCCAGAAATACATGGATCTTATCGTGGACGAGACTGTCCGCATCTTCGAGAACGACCCTGCCGATTTCTCGGCGAACGCATTCTATCTGCCCGAAGTGATTGCCGGCGATTTCGAGACGCTTTGGACTGACGAAAGGGTCGACAGGGTGCTGAAGGTCCTCAAAGACAATAACGTGGCTCTGGAAATCAGCGCCCGCTACAAGATTCCCAGCAAGCGCATCATTCAGAAAGCCAAGGATATGGGGTTGAAGTTCACCTTCGGCACCAACAACAAGGATTCCGACTTCGGCCGCCTGGAATACTGCACCCAGATGGTGCGTGAATGCGGCATCACTGCAGACGAAATGTGGTTCCCTTCTATGTCAACCCGTTCTGAACGCATGAAGGCAAGGGACGCCGCTGGAAGATAACAGAGATATTACATGGAAACAGGCATCAACTTCGTCAACGACCTCGCGATAATCCTGATTACTGCAGGATTGTGTACGGTTATATGTCGTGCGCTTAAGCAGCCGCTGATCCTTGGTTATATAATAGCCGGTTTCATCATCAGCCCCAATCTTGGCATCTTCGGCATCTCCAGCCAGGAGGCCGTTGAACAATGGTCGGACATCGGTATTATCTTCCTCATGTTCGGTCTGGGTCTGGAATTCAGTTTCAAGAAACTGATGGCTGCCGGAAGCCAGGCCATAGTGACGGCCCTCAGTAAGTTCGTGGGAGTGTTCGTCATAGGCTTCCTGATAGGGCAGGCCCTTGGCTGGACGGCGATGGAAAGCATCTTCCTGGCCGGACTGCTGTCCATGTCTTCGACCGTGGTAGTCATCAAGACATACGAAGATTTCGGGCTGAAGAAAGAACCTTACGCAGGCATAGTGTTCGGCACTCTGGTAGTTGAGGATATGATAGCCATCATGCTGATGGTGCTGCTTTCTACCCTCGCAGTTTCCAACAACTTCTCGGGAGGGGAGATGCTGCTGAACTTCGGCAAGCTGGTATTCTTCCTGGTGCTGTGGTTCGTCGTGGGCATATATGTCATACCGACCCTTCTCAAGAGGACGAGCCGTTTTCTCAGCGACGAGATATTGCTCATCATCAGCCTGGGCCTCTGCTTCGGCATGGTTTCGCTTGCCACCAGGTCCGGCTTCTCGTCTGCCCTCGGCGCCTTCATGATGGGTTCCATCCTTGCCGAGACCATAGAGAACGAGAAGATTATGAAGCTGATTACGCCCATCAAGGACCTATTCGGCGCCATCTTCTTCGTCTCCGTCGGCATGATGATAGCTCCGGCCCAGATTGCGGCTCACTGGTGGGTTATACTGATCCTTGCCTTGGCAGTGGTGCTGACCCACGTGCTGTTCGTCACTGTGGGCATAATACTGGCCGGAGGCAACCTTCGCAACGCAGTTTACTCCGGCTTCAGCCTGGCCCAGCTGGGTGAGTTCGGATTCATCATAGCCGGAGTGGGAGTGGGGCTCGGCGTGATGCGGGACTTCATCTATCCTGTCATTATCGCAGTGTCAGTGCTCACCATCTTCACCACTCCATATACCATCAAGCTATCGGGCCCTGTATACAAATGGCTGCAGCGTATACTGTCGCCGGGCCTCCTGGCGAAGATAGACCGTCCCGACAGCACTGCAAACCTCTCGAAGGCTGAGAAGAGCGAATGGAAGAAGGTCATCACGGCCTTCGTCATAAGGTTGCTTATCTACGGAGTGCTGCTGACTGCCATATTGATCCTGTCGGCCAGTTTCCTGGGCAGAATCGTGTCGAAGCTGCTGCCGGACATCAGCTTGACATGGCATAACACCATCTGCATATTGGTGACCCTGGCAGTGATGGCGCCTTTCCTTTTCGGCATGGTTTCGAGAAACCACAAATCCCATGCTTCCATAAAGAAGTTGCTGGCCGAGAAACGCTCAAACTCATGGCCTCTTGTGGGTCTCGACATCTCGAGGATATTCATCGCCATGGGCTTTGTGCTGGCGGCGATATCCCATTATGCCAAGCTCTCCGGCTGGGTCATCATAGTGCTGCTGTTCGCCGGCTTCTTCATGCTGGTCATAACCCGCAATTTCCTCAGGAAGTACCAGTCGCTCGAGACCCGCTTCCTGAGCAATCTCAACGACAAGGAAGAGGCTGTCCGCAAGATGCGTCCGGTTACGGCCTCTGTTAGGCAGAGCCTCGGCGAATATGACGTGCACATCGAGGAGATGGCTGTCAGCCAGGAGTCTTCATGGGTGGGCCAGAAGCTGAAGGACCTGCCGGTGAGGGAGCAGTCCGGGGCAAACATAATCAAGATAGCAAGAGGCACCAGAAGCTTCACCATCCCAGGCGGAGATACTGTTGTCTACCCGGGTGACAAACTGTATGCAGTCGGTACCGGAGAACAGCTGAAGGTCTTGCACACAATGCTGTCGGAAGCGAATGTCGAACATCTGCACGGCGTTGACCCCATCTTCAAGGTAGAGCCCGTGACCCTTACTGAAGACTCCTACCTTACCGGACAGAGCCTTCGCAGCCTCAATCTGCGCAGCTACGGCTGCATGATCATCAGCATGCTGCGCGACGGCCAGTTCGTAACCAATCCCAAGCCCGACACTGTCTTCCATGCCGGCGACACAGTCTGGCTGGCAGGGGATGTGAAATCCCTCACATGGTTTGAAAAATAATACCACAACAAATATGAAATCCATCCATTTCGCAGCGGTGATGATTGCCGCAATCGCACTTTCTTCATGCGGCAAGTCCGCTGAAAACACAGCTTCCTATCAGGTATCCCAGGTTCCTTTCACTGACGTCAAGATTGCTGAGAACAGCTTCTGGGGCGACAGGCTCAAGGCTGCCAGGGAGGTTACCATTCCTCTGGCTTTCAGCAAATGCGAATCTGAGGACCGCTACCGCAACTTCGAGCTGGCAGCACATCCGTCGCCCGAGAACAAGCCTACCGCCTTTCCCTTCGACGATACTGACGTCTACAAGACCATAGAAGGCGCCAGCTACATCCTGCAGACATATCCCGACAAGAAACTCGAGAGTTATATCGACAGCGTGCTTGACATTGTTGCTGCGGCCCAGGAGCCTGACGGCTATCTATACACGGCCCGTACCATGAATCCCGAGCATCCTCACTCATGGTCGGGAAGCGAGCGCTGGGAACAGGTGGAAGGAGGCAGCCATGAGTTCTACAACCTGGGCCACATGGTGGACGCCGCATGCGCCCATTATCAGGCCACAGGCAGCACCAAGTTCCTCGACATAGCCAAGAAATACGCCGACTGCATCATCCGTGAAATCGGTCCCGGAGAAGGTCAGAAGACAGTTGTTCCCGGCCATCAGATCGCCGAGATGGCTCTTGCGAGGTTGTATCTGCTGACAGGGGAGAAGAAGTACCTCGACCAGGCCAAATACTTCCTCGATTACCGCGGCAAGACCGCCGTCAAGGACCAGTACAGTCAGAGCGACCTGCCCGTCGTCGACCAGCGCGAGGCTTGGGGCCACGCAGTGCGTGCAGGTTACATGTATGCTGGAATGGCTGATGTGGCTTCGCTTACTGGCGACAAGGATTACGTAAACGCAATAGATTCCATCTGGAAGAATATTGTAACGCGCAAGTATTACATAACCGGCGGTGTGGGTTCACGCCACAACGGCGAGGCCTTCGGAGCTGACTATGAGCTTCCCAACAAGACTGCCTACAACGAGACTTGCGCAGCTATCGCTCAGGTATATCTGAATCAGCGCATGTTTATGCTCCACGGCGACGCCAAATACATCGACTGCCTTGAGCGCACCCTTTACAACGGCGTTATCAGTGGCATGAGCGTTGACGGCGGCAAGTTCTTCTATCCGAACCCGCTCTCGGCCGACAGCATATACCGCTTCAATTCCGGCAGGACCATGACCCGTCAGCCCTGGTTCGGCTGCGCATGCTGCCCGAGCAATCTCTGCCGTTTCATTCCTTCTGTTCCCGGCTACTTCTATGGAGTCAAGGGACGTGACCTCTATGTCAACCTTTTCGTCGAGAACAGCGCCGAGGTTGAGCTGGACGGAAAAACAGTCAAAGTATCACAGAAGACCGACTACCCCTGGAACGGCGATGTGACAATCAAAGTCGACGGCAACGACGCTGGTCGTTTCACCATGAAGGTCCGCATCCCTGGATGGGTCCGCAACGAAGTGGTGCCCGGCGACCTCTATGAATATGCCGACGGCCTGACTCCTTCATGGAGCGTCTCTGTCAACGGCAAGCAGGAGAACGTCAAGGTGGGGAAGGACGGTTATGTGGCTCTGACCCGCAACTGGAAGCCCACTGATGTGGTATCAGTACATTTCGATATGCCGGTACGTACAGTGGCTGCCAACGAGAACGTGGCAGACGACCGCGGCAAGCTGGCTGTGGAGCGCGGTCCGCTGGTATACTGCGCCGAGTGGGCCGACAATGCCGGCAAGGACGTCCATGCCACTCCGGTGGGCGGCTGCACCTTCCAGGTGGTTCCCGACTACGGTATCACCAACACCGAGGGTGACGGCAAGGTCTTCAAGGTTACCGAAATACAGGCTTCCGACGGCCTGTCGCTGATTCCTTACTACGCATGGAACCACCGTGGCGCCGGCAATATGGAAGTGTGGCTGGAAGAGTAATGTAGCTGCTTAAGCTGTAAGATCGACCGTCAGAGCGTCAAGCTCGCGGAGGTTCTCATTTGTCACGGCTGAGCGGATGGTAACCACCCGGTCATATAACGTAATGCCTTTCATCTGCTCCAGCTCGGCTTTCATGACCTTGGCGGCCATGGGTGCCCAGGTGCCGTTCTCTATCAATGCAACTTTCCTGTTGCAGAAGCCCTTGCCTTTGAGGTGGTGCAGGAAGTCGGACATAAGAGGGTGGAGGCCGGCCTCGTAAGTGGCTGCGGCCAGCACGATGCGGTCATAGCGGAAGGCGCCTTCGATGTTCTCGGCGAGGTCGCTGCGGGCAAGGTCTGCTATCTCAATCTTCACGCCTTTGGCTTCCAGCTTGTCTGCGAGATATTGTGCAGCTTCAGCAGTATTGCCGTGCAGTGAAGCATAAGCGATAAACACTCCTTCCGTCTCGGGGCGGTATGAGCTCCAGGTGTCGTAGAGATTTATGTAATAGCCGAGGTTCTTGTCGAGAATCGGGCCGTGGAGAGGGCAAATGGTGCTTATTTCAAGACCAGAAAGTTTCTTCAGCAAGGCCTGTACCTGGGGGCCGAACTTGCCGCAGATGTTTATGTAGTAGCGACGCGCCTCGCAGTCCCAGTCTTCGTCTTCTGTCTTGCTGAGGGCTCCGAACTTGCCAAAGCCATCGGCTGAGAACAGGATTTTCTCGCTCTCTTCGTATGCCACCAGCACGTCCGGCCAGTGTACCATCGGAGCTGCAAAGAAGCGCAGGGTGTGGGCTCCGAGCTGCATAGTGTCGCCTTCCTTGACTACGTCGATGCGGTCTGAGAATGAAAGGTCGGGATAGAACTGCTGCATGAACTTCGAGGCGGCGTTAGAGCAGATGCATCGGCACATGGGGTAGGTGGACATCACCCTGGCGATGCTGCCGCTGTGGTCAGGCTCGGTGTGGAGCACTACAATGTAGTCGGGAGTGCGCTCGCCAAGCTTCTCGTAGAGCTTCGCTTCCCACTCGGCCGCCTTGCGTCCGTCGACTCCGTCCATGATGGCCACCTTGTCGTCGAGTATTACGTAGGAGTTATATGCCATGCCTTCCGGAACGATGTACTGGCTCTCAAAAAGGTCTATGTCGAGATCGTCAACGCCTATATACTTCACGCTGCCGTTTCCTATGGTGATATCTTTCATTGCTTTCTATGATGTTATTAGCACAAAAATAATCATATTTGCGTTAATCTAGATTCTTGGTTCATGAAAAAGACATATCTGCTTCTGGCTGTATTTGCGCTGATGTTTGCAGCGCCGGTTTTCAGCTCGTGCTCGGGCAAGGATTCGACCCTCAAAGTCATTTCTTACAACATCAGGATGGGTGTCGCCAATGACGGCGACAATTCATGGGACCTGCGCAAGGAGGCTTCGGTTGCGATGATCGAAGATCAGCAGCCCGACATCTTCGGACTCCAGGAAGCTTTCGACTTCCAGGTGAAGTATCTGGTGGACAACTGCCCGCAGTATGGTGCAATCGGCGTAGGCCGTGACGACGGAGTAGAGGATGGCGAGCACATGGAGATTTATTACAACAAGGAGAAGTTCAATCTGAAGGAGTGGGGAACATACTGGCTGTCGCCGACTCCGGATTCCGTTTCTTTCGGCTGGGATGCCGCATGCCGCCGCACAGCTACCTGGTGTCTGCTTGAAAGCAAGGACGGAAGGAGGCATCTTTACTATGTCAACACCCATCTGGACCATGTGGGAGTGGATGCCCGCCGCAACGGTCTTGCACTTATTGTGGACAGGATCGGCCAGATGAACAAGGAAGGCTGGCCCATGGTTCTCACAGGCGACTTCAACGTGAAGGATGACGACGCTTGTCTGCTTGCGCTTGACGGCAAGATGCTGTCAGCAAGGGCTACTGCGAAGAAGACTGACGACAAAGGTTCATACAACGCCTGGGGCAATGCCTCGGAAGCCATAGACTATATCTTCTACAGCGACTTCTCGAAGGCGCTGTCTTTCGAGACTCTTGACCGCCAGTATGCCGGCAAGCCTTTCATTTCCGACCATTATCCCGTAGTGGCTGTTCTCAAATACTAGTCAGATGAAGCGTCTTCTGTCAGCTGCCGTGTTGATCCTGCTCCTTGCAGGATGCAGGAATGGGGGAGGTGCCGTGCATCAATCCTCTGTGCTGAAAGTGGACAGCGTCTATTATGCCCACGGCTTTACCATCAAATACTACGACGACTGCAAGGTGGTCAGCATCCGCGACCCATGGGACACCCTGAAGGTCCGCAAGAACTACGTGCTGGTCGACAAGGAGAAGCGCTCCCGCAAATTCGAAATACCCGCCGAGGCCAGAGATAACGCGGTGGTGATACCCGTGCCGGTGGAAAGGGCGGTCATCTATACTTCAGTTCATGCCGCGATGACAGAGCAGCTGGGCTGCATAGACCGCATCTGCGGGGTCTGCGAACCCGAATACATCATTTCCGAGGAAATCCTCGCGAGGGTGGCCGACGGGCGGATAGCCGACCTCGGGATGTCCACTGCACCCAATATCGAGAAGATAATCGACATGGACACTGAGGTGATAATAGCTTCACCCTTCGAAAATAGCGGCTACGGCAATGCCGAGAAGATAGGAGTGCCCATAGTGGAGGCCGCCGACTACATGGAGGGCCATCCTCTGGGTCGCACCGAGTGGGTGCGCTTTTATGGCCTGCTGTTCGGCTGCCGCGACCGCGCCGACTCTCTGTTCTTCGCCACCTGCAGCAAGTATGACAGCCTCAAGGCGCTTGTGGCTGACATACCGGAAGGGGAGAAGCCCACTGTGATAATGGAACGCAAGTATGGGGCTCTGTGGGGCGTTCCTGGTGCAAGCAGCTATGTGGCCATCTTCCATGCAGATGCAGGAGCGAACTACATTTTCAAGGACCTTACTGGAACCGGCAGCATCCAGCTGTCCTTCGAGCAGGTGTTTGAAAGGGCTGCCGACGCCGACTTCTGGCTGCTGAAATACGGCACGAAGAAACCCATGACCTACGCCGACCTCCGCAGTGAGTATAAACCGTACTCCAACTTCGCCGCGTTCAAGAACCATAAGATATATACCTGCAACACGCTGGTCACGTCATATTATGATGATATTACAATCCATCCTGACCAGATTCTTGCAGATTTGATGTACATTTACCACCCCGATTTGCTAAAGGGGCATCAGCCGAAGTATTACTTCCCGATGGAACAATGATTAACCAGTTTAAACTAAATAACTTACAATGATCAAAAGAATCCTTTTCGCCGCTGCACTCTTATTGTGCATGACCCCGGCAGCATCCGCCCAGCAGCAGATGCCCCAGATTCCGATAGACCAGCAGGTCCGTATCGGCAAACTGGATAACGGTCTTACCTATTACATCCGTCACAACGAAGAGCCGAAAGATCAGGCTCATTTCTATATTGCCCAGAAAGTGGGCTCAATCCTCGAAGAAGATAACCAGCGCGGTCTGGCTCACTTCCTTGAGCACATGTGCTTCAACGGCACCGAGCATTTCCCCGGAAACGGACTCATCAAGTATCTGGAATCTATCGGTGTGAAGTTCGGAGCTGACCTGAACGCATACACGTCTATCGACGAAACCGTCTATAACATCGACAACGTGCCTGTTACTGTTCCGGGCGCCATCGACTCCTGCCTGTGGATCCTCCACGACTGGGCTGACGGCCTGCTTCTCGAAGGCGAGGATATCGACAAGGAGCGCGGCGTCATCCACGAAGAGTGGCGCAGCCGCCAGAACGCCCAGATGCGTATGTACGAGCAGATCCTTCCCAAGATCTACCCGAACAACAAGTATGCATACCGCCTGCCCATAGGCACCATGGAAGTAGTCGACAATTTCCCTTATCAGGCAATCCGCGACTATTATGAGAAATGGTACCGTCCCGACCAGCAGGGTATCGTAGTCGTCGGTGACATAAATGTCGACGAGATCGAAGCCAAGATCAAAGAGATCTTTGGCACGATAGCTACCCCTGTGAATCCGGCTGAGCGCTACTATGTTCCTGTTGAAGACAACGTTGAACCCATCATCGCCATAGCCAAGGACAAGGAACAGCCTTACGCTATGACCTATATCTTCAAGAAACACGAGCCCATCCCTGACGAGATGAAGAGCAGCCTCACATATCTTGTGATGGACTATGCCTTCACAGTGGCAGACATCATGGTCCAGCAGAGACTCGATGAACTTATGATGCTTCCTGAGCCGCCTTTCATGCAGGCTGCCATCCAGGACGACGACTTTTTCATCTCCAAGACAGAAAAAGCATACATGGGTGTTGTCATCACTGCTGATGACGGTCTTCTCAAGGGTCTTACGACAGTCTATCGCGAGATGCTCCGTATCGCCCGCAACGGTTTCACCGCATCAGAATACGAGCGTGCCAAAGAGGAATATCTCACCCAGCTCGAAAACGCCTACAACGAGAGGGAGAAGACCAAGAGCATCAACTACTGCGACGAGTATGTCCGCCATTTCATCGACAATGAGCCTATCCCCGGCATCGAGAACGAGTATGCCCTCATCAATCAGCTTGCCCCGAGCGTTCCCGTGGAGGCTGTCAACCAGCTCGTAGCCCAGCTTATGGGTGAAGACGGCAACCTGGTAGTTGTCTGCATGCTTCCCGACAAGGAAGGTCTTGACATACCTTCCGAGCAGGAAGTAATGAAAGCCCTTGCTGACGTCGAGGCTGAAGATATCGCTCCTTACGAGGACAACGTCTCTGACGAACCGCTTATTTCAAATCCTCCTGTAGGCGGCAGCATCGTTAAATCTGCACCTGCCAAGTTCGGCTATACTAAATATACCCTTTCAAACGGTGTCGGCTTCTATGTAAAACCGACCGACTTCAAGGCCGACCAGATCCAGATGCGCGCCTTCAGCAACGGTGGCTTGTCGCTCTATCCCGAGTCTGACGTTATCAATATGGCTGCCGCAAATGAGGTGTTCACAGTAGGCGGTCTTGGCAACTTCAGCGCTACCGACCTCACCAAGGCCCTCGCCGGAAAGCAGGTCAGCGTAAATGCCAATATCTCTAATCTCGGTGAAACCCTCTCCGGAAGCTCAACACCCAAGGATTTCGAGACCATGCTGCAGCTCGTTTACCTTTGCTTCACCGACCGTCGCGAAGACAACGATGCATTCCTCTCATACAAGAACCGCCTCTACGCTTCATTGGTGAACCAGGAGATGCAGCCCATGTCAGCTCTCCAGGACAGTCTGACCAAAGTCCTATACAACGGACATCCGCGTGCACACAGGCTGAAAGCCGCCGATGTCGACAAGATCGACTATAGCCGTATAATGCAGATAGCCCGCGAACGTTTCGCTGATGCAGCCGACTTCAACTTCATCTTCACCGGAAACTTCGACGAGGATACCATGCTTCCGCTCGTAGCTCAGTATCTCGGCGCACTGCCGACTACCAGCAAGCGCGAGAAATACGTGGACAACAAGCTTGACATAGTCAAGGGCCGCAAGGAAAATGTCTTCTCAAAGAAGATGGAGACTCCGATGGCCACAGTTGTAATGCTGGCTTCCGGCAAGGCTAAATACAATCTTAAGAACGAACTGTTGATGGAAATGGCAGGCCAGTGCCTCGACATACTCTTCACCGAGGAAATCAGGGAGAAGGAGGGAGGAACCTACGGCGTGCAGGTTGTTACAGACTTCAGTGACAGGCCGAAACCTGTAGAGCTTATTCAGATCGTTTATCAGACCGACCCGGACAAGTATGAGTATCTCAACGCCCGTATCCACGAACTTCTTGACGAGTTCCAGCAGAACGGTCCTAAAGAGACCGACCTGGCCAAGGTTAAGGAATACCTTCTCAAGAACAACATCGAGGACCAGAGGAACAATGCCTACTTCAGCTCAGTACTGAGAGAATACATTGAAACAGGCGTCGACGCTGACACTCAGTACAGGCAGGTTGTCGAGAGCATCACTGCAGCTGATGTTGCAAAAGCTACCCGCAAACTCCTCAAACAGAATAATTTCAAGACCGTCATCATGGACGGTTTCGCTGAGTAACTAGCTGAAATAATGCATGTTGCGCCGGTTCATTATCACATAGATAATGACCGGCGCTCCTATTAATGACGTAACAGCGTTGAGGGGTAGGGGACTTGATGCGTCCCCCAGCAGAGTCACGAAATTGCAGAGCAGCGCGGTTA
>JAFZVU010000076.1 GCA_017617655.1 Bacteroidales bacterium | reverse complement strand
GGTGGTGTTGGAGTCGATGAGTTTGGTCATCACGCCGCCGAGGGTCTCGATACCGAGAGAAAGCGGAGTAACGTCGAGCAACAGCACGTCTTTAACGTCGCCTGCGAGCACGCCGCCCTGGATGGCAGCACCTACTGCAACTACCTCGTCAGGGTTGACACCCTTGTTCGGAACTTTGCCGAAGAACTTCTCGACGATGGCCTGGATGGCGGGAATACGGGTTGAACCGCCCACGAGCAGGACTTCGTCGATCTGGCTGGCCTGGAGACCTGCGTCGGCAAGGGCCTTGCGGCAAGGCTCGATGGTAGCGTTGATCAGAGGATCGCAGAGCTGTTCGAATTTGGCACGGGTAAGAGTCTTTACAAGGTGTTTAGGAACACCGTCAACCGGCATGATGTACGGCAGGTTGATTTCAGCGGTGGTCTGGCTTGAAAGCTCGATCTTGGCTTTCTCGGCAGCTTCTTTCAGACGCTGCAGAGCCATGGCATCCTTGCGGAGGTCGAGGCCGCCGTTCTCAGCTGCGAATTCGTCAGCCAGCCAGTCGATAACCTTGTGGTCGAAGTCGTCGCCGCCGAGGTGGGTGTCACCGTTGGTTGACTTCACTTCGAATACACCGTCTCCTAGTTCGAGGATTGAGATATCGAAGGTACCGCCGCCGAGGTCGAACACGGCGACTTTCATGTCTTTGTTCTTCTTGTCAAGGCCGTATGCCAGAGCTGCGGCAGTCGGCTCGTTGATGATACGCTTTACAGTAAGACCTGCAATCTCGCCGGCCTCTTTGGTGGCCTGACGCTGGCTGTCGCTGAAGTATGCAGGAACAGTGATGACAGCTTCAGAAACTGTTGTTCCGAGGTAATCCTCGGCGGTCTTTTTCATCTTCTGGAGGATCATCGCTGAAATCTCCTGAGGAGAATACAGACGGCCGTCGATATTTACACGCGGAGTATTGTTGTCGCCACGGTCAACCTGGTAGGGCACGCGGCTGATCTCTTTCTGTACGCGGTCATAGGTTTCACCCATGAAACGCTTGATTGAGAAGATGGTTTTCTTAGGGTTGGTGATGGCCTGACGTTTTGCAGGGTCGCCGATCTTGCGCTCGCCGTTGTCAGCGAATGCTACGATTGACGGGGTAGTACGTTTGCCTTCACTATTGATAATAACGGTAGGCTCATTGCCTTCCATAACGGCAACACATGAGTTCGTGGTGCCAAGGTCTATTCCGATAATTTTTCCCATGATATTTATTTTTTAATTGTTTCGATTTTTTCGTTTTCGACCCATCTGTTTAACGAAGATTGTGCCAACCCCAAAAGCGCCGAAAAAACTGACATTGTGTCATACCTTGATGAAATAATAAACACTATCTTTGCGGAAAACTTGTCAAAATATGAAAATAACGGTCATAGGAGCAGGCAATATGGGCGGCGCCCTCGTGAAAGGATTTGTCAAATCCGGCGCTGTATGTGCCAAAGATGTCACTGTGTCTGACGTAAGCGAAGCCAATCTAGCCAGAATCGGTGCTTTCAACCCTGAAATAGTCCTGAGCAGCGACAACGTAAAAGCTGTCAGCGGCGCAGACTGCGTAATTGTGGCAGTCAAGCCGTGGATCACGGAGAAGGTGGTGCGTCAGATAGCATCTGCCGTGTCATGTCCTGTCATCTCGATAGCTGCCGGAGTGTCTGTCGACTCTTTGAAAGAATGGTTCGGCGGCAAGGCCCCGGCCCTGTTCAGAGTCATCCCCAACACAGCTGCGGAGTACTGCGAGTCAATGACCTTCGTCCAGGCTGCCGGCGCCTCTGCAGAAGAGAAGGCCGCCGTGCTTGGCCTGCTGGGCTCTGTCGGCTCTGTAATGGAGATAGAGGAGAAGATGTTCCCGGCTGCCACTACGCTGTCGTCTTGCGGCATAGCCTACGCCATGAAATACATCAGGGCTTCAATGCAGGGCGGCATCACACTCGGCTTCAGCCCGAAGCTGTCTGAAGATATAGTGATCCAGACCGTGAAAGGCGCAGCAAAGCTCCTTCAGGAGAGCGGCAACCATCCCGAGGCTGAGATTGACAAGGTCACCACTCCCGGCGGCATCACCATAAAAGGTATCAACGCCATGGAAGCCAACGGCTTCACCAAGGCAGTGATAGAAGGTATCCTTGCCGGCGAGAAAGCGGGGAAATAGGAGTGAGTATTATGACCAGCGGGTCTGGCCGTTGCCCCTTATCTGATACTTATAGGTAGTAAGCTCGGGCAGAGCCATCGGGCCGCGGGCATGCAGTTTCTGCGTGCTGATGCCGATTTCGGCGCCGAAGCCGAACTGGGCTCCGTCGGTGAAGGCGGTGGAGACGTTGGCATAGACACAGGCGGCGTCGACCCTGCGCAGGAAGGTCTCTTTGGCGGCCTCGTCTTCAGTGACTATGGCCTCGCTGTGTTTTGAGCCGTATGCGGCGATGTGCTCCAGCGCCTGCTCCAGCGAATCAACTGTGCGGATGCTCATGGCGTATGACAGGAATTCCTTGCCGAAATGCTCCGGGAGAGCTTTCTGCAGCAGCGCTGCGGGATAACTGCCGTCCAGGGCGGAATATGCTCTTTCATCGGCATATATCATGACATCCTTGTCAGCCAGAGGGGCGCAGAGGGCCGGAAGGTCTGCCAGCCTTGAAGAGTGCACCAGCAGGCTGTCGAGCGCATTGCAGACGCTCACGCGGCGGGTCTTGGCGTTGAAGACTATGTCGCGGCCCTTGGCGAGGTCACCGGCCGCATCGAAATAGGTGTGGCATACGCCGGCTCCGGTCTCGATTACCGGCACCTTGGAATTCTCCCTGACATACTGGATGAGGGACGAACTGCCGCGGGGGATTATGATGTCCACATATTCGCGGGCTGCAAGCAGTTCGGCTGTGGCTTCGCGGTCAGACGGCAGCAGGGTGCAGACGGCGGCGTCTAGGCCGTGCTTCTGAAGGACACCCTTTATAACAGAAACTATCGCTTCATTTGAATAAGCAGCGTCGCTTCCGCCCTTGAGTACTGTCACATTGCCAGATTTGATGCAGAGCGAGAAGACGTCGCTGGTGACGTTGGGCCGGGCTTCGTAGATGACTCCGACCACTCCGATGGGCACGCTGACCTTGTCGATGGTCATGCCGTTGGGCCTGGTGGCAGATGACAGCACTTTGCCCAGCGGGCTTTCGAGCTTTGCCACGTTGGCTATGTCTGCGGCCTGGCCGGCGATGCGCTCGGCAGTGAGCTTCAGACGGTCGTATTTGAAATTGGAGCTGTCCATCCTCGCGAGGTCGCGGGCGTTCTCGGCGAGGATGAAGTCGGTGTGCGCCACGAGGGCTGCGCTGAGGTCGTTCAGCACGGCGTTGACGGTGGCGTCGTCTATGTCACACATGCAGCCTACGGCTTTTGCGGCAGCTGCGAGCATCTTTCTTACATCAGTCATGGCTTCAGAGGGTTTTGAAACGGGAATAGGGGACGTCGTCGCTGCCTTGCATGATGCTGGGCAGGATGTCGTCTCTCTTGCCGTTGGCTATTATTACTTCGATGCCCTGGTCGGCTATCTTGCGGGCCATGTTGAACTTGGTCTTCATGCCGCCTCGTCCGGCAGTGGATTTTTTCTCTCCGATGTATTCCAGGATGGAATCGTCGGTCGGGTCGATGCTGCGGATGAGCTTGCTGGCGGGATCTGCAGGGTCTCCGGTGAAAACGCCGTCGACGTTGCTGAGGATTATGAGCTCGCTGACACCCATCATGGTGGCTATAAGGCCAGCCAGTTCGTCATTGTCGGTGAACATCAGCTCGTGGATGGCGACAGTGTCGTTCTCGTTGACGATGGGAATGATGCCGGCGTCCAGCATCACCTGCATGCAGTTCTTCTGGTTGAGGTAGCTGGTCTCGTCGGTGAAGTTGTCTTTTGTGGTGAGGACCTGGCCGCAGTTGAAGCCCTGCTCCTTGAAGAACTGGTAGTAGTTGTGCATCAGGCGGGCCTGGCCTACTGACGAGAAGAGCTGGCGCTGCGAAACGTCATCCAGCTCGTGGTCCACTTTGATTTCGCTGCGTCCGCTGGCTACGGCGCCGGAGGTGATCACGATTACCTTGTAGCCTTCGCGGCGCAGGTCGCTGATCTGGTCGACAAGGGCTGAGAGGCGGGTGATATCCAGCCTGCCGTCGGCGCGGGTGAGCACGTTGCTGCCTATCTTAATGGCGAGAAGTCTGTCCATCTGGAATGTTTTAACGGGGCAAAAGTAGGAAATAACCGATTAATTTTAGTTAATTCGCATCAGGAAAAACACCAGCAGACATGATATACGAAGAACTTCCGGCTGAATTGTACGAAGACATCGCCTCCCGCATCCTCTATGAGGACAACCATGTGCTTGTGATAAACAAGAGGGTGGGAGAGATAGTCCAGGGCGACAAGACCGGCGACGAAGCCCTCAGCGAGACTCTCAAGCGCTTCGTGGCTCAGCGCGACGGCAAGCCGGGGCACGTGTTCATGGGAGTACCTCACCGTCTGGACCGTCCTGTCAGCGGCGTGGCTCTTTTCGCGAAGACCAGCAAGAGCCTGGAAAGGATGAACGAGGCCTTCCGCAGCGGAGCCGTCCACAAGTTCTACTGGGCCCTGACCTGCGCCGCTCCGAAGCCGGAGGAGGGGGAATTGAAGCACTACCTTGTCCGCAACGAGAAGCAGAACAAGAGCTATGCGAGCCTGCAGGAGAAGCCCGGAGCCAAAGAAGCCCGTCTGCGCTACAAGCTCCTCAAGTCTTTCGACAGGTATTATCTGGTCGAGGTGGAACTGCTTACCGGCCGCCATCATCAGATCCGCTGCCAGCTGTCGGCCATCGGCTGCTGCATCAAAGGTGATCTGAAATACGGCGCACCGCGCTCCAACAAGGACGGCGGCATCTGCCTGCACGCACGCAGCATCACCTTCCCGCATCCCACGCGGAAAGAAGAGGTCACCGTTACGGCGCCTGTCGACTGGCCTCCGTTCGTGACGGAACTTTAGTCGAAAATCACTGTCTTGTTGCGGAATACAAGGATCTTGCGGTCGATGTGCTTCACGACTGCACGCGAGAGCACTATTTTCTCCAGGTCGCGGCCCTTGCTGACGAGGGTCTCCACGCTGTCTTTGTGAGTAATGCGGGCGACGTCCTGCTCGATGATGGGGCCTGCGTCAAGCTCTGCGTTTACATAGTGGCTGGTGGCGCCGATAATCTTGACGCCGCGCTCGTAAGCCTGGTGGTAGGGTTTCGCACCGACGAAAGCCGGCAGGAATGAGTGGTGTATGTTGATTATCTTGTTGGGATAGCTGGCGATCATGTCGTCGCTGATTACCTGCATGTAGCGGGCAAGGACGATGAAGGTGACTCCGTTAGCCTTGAGCAGCTTGAGCTCCTCGGCTTCCTGGGCAGCCTTGTTCTCGGGAGTGATGGGGAACACGTGGAAGGGGATGCCGAACTGTTCTGCGATGGGGCGCAGGTCTTCGTGGTTGCTGACGATCAGAGGGATGTCTACGTTCCATTCACCGGCAGAATAGCGGGCCAGCATGTCGTAGAGGCAGTGCGACATCTTCGACACGAAGATGGCCATGCGCGGCTTCTGGTCGGTGAAATATAGCCAGAACTCCATGCCGTACTTGTTGGCGTAAAGGGTCTGGAAATACTCTCCGATGCGGTCCTTGGGGATAAGGAAATGCTCGAGCTGCCACTCGATGCGCATGAAGAAGGCGTTGGCGCGGTGGTCTACATGCTGGTCGAGGTTGACGATGTTGCCTTTGTTGACGGTGATGAAATTGGTGATTTCGGCGATGATGCCCGGGGTGTCCTGACAGTGGATGAGCAGAATGGCGTTCCCTTGGTTGTCCATGATATCTTCTTCGTTGTGTACCGAGGCGCAAAAATACCACTTTTTTTCGAATGCATGCCCCATTACTGCCAATTTGTCGCACTGCCGTCCGTTGGCAAACAATTTGATTATCTTTGCGCAGCATTAACAAAGCGAATATGAAAAAGAAACATACAGAACACAAAGTCGAGGAACAGCAGGCTGCAGCAGCAGCTGAGGCTCCTCAGGAAGAAGTTGAAGAAGTTCAGGAAGAGGCTGCCGCACAGGCTGAGGAACAGCCGGCGGAAGCTCCGGTCGATGACCTTCAGGACAAGTTGGCAGAAGCCAATGACAGGTATCTGCGCCTGGCTGCAGAGTTCGACAATTACCGTCGCCGCAGCGCCAAGGAGCGTATGGACCTGATCTCGCTGGCCAACGAGAATCTGGTTAAGGACATGCTCCCGATAATAGACGATTTCGAGAGGGCCCTTGCGGCCATCAAGGATTCCGACGACACTGATTCTGCCAAGGAAGGCGTGGAGCTCATCTACAACAAGCTGGTAGCGTTCCTGAAGAAGAACGGAGTCAAGGAGATCGAGGCCGTCGGCAAGGATTTCGACACTGATTTCCACGAGGCCGTGGCCCAGTTCCCGGTTGAAGACAAAGAAAAGAAAAACAAAGTTATCGACGTCACCCAGAAGGGTTACACCATGGGTGAAAAGGTAATCAGATATGCCAAGGTAGTGATTGGAATCTAAGCTTTGGCAAGGAGGCTTATATGGCAGAGAAAAGAGATTATTACGAGGTCCTTGGGGTAGAGAAGAACGCCAGTGAGGAAGAGATTAAGAAGGCTTACCGAAAGAAAGCCATCCAGTACCACCCCGACAAGAACCCGGGCGACAAGGAGGCTGAGGAGAAGTTCAAGGAGGCCGCAGAGGCCTATGACGTGCTCAGCAATCCCGACAAGCGCGCCCGTTACGACCGTTTCGGCCATGCCGGCATGAGCGGCGCCGCAGGCGGCCAGGCCGGCGGATTCTCTATGGAGGACATTTTCGAGCAGTTCGGCGACATATTCGGCGGACGTTTCGGCTTCGGCGGCTTCTCAAGTATGTTCGGCGGCGGTTCGTCGCGCGGACAGCGTGTGGCCCGGGGCAGTGACATCCGCATCAGGGTGAAGCTCTCCCTGTCCGAGATAGCCCACGGAGTGGAGAAGAGGGTCAAGATCAACAAGATGATGGTCTGCCCCGACTGCCATGGCCGCGGAGCTGCCAGCGAGGCCGATATAAAGACCTGCGAGCACTGCAACGGCACCGGCGTGGTAACGAAGGTGCAGCAGACCATCCTCGGCCAGATGCAGACCACCCAGCCCTGTCCTTACTGTAACGGCGAAGGCCGCAGGGTAGTGGTTCCTTGCAAGAAGTGCGGCGGCTCAGGCCTCGTCAAGGACAGCGAGGAGATCAGCTTCAAGATTCCGGCCGGCGTCAGCGACGGCATGCAGCTCACCATCCAGGGCAAGGGCAACGCCGCCCGCCACGGTGGTGTAAACGGCGACCTTCTGGTTGTCATAGAAGAGGAGCCCGACCCTCAGCTGGAGCGTGACGGCGACGACCTCATCTACAGTCTGTTCATCTCAATCCCCCAGGCCGTCAACGGCTGCCAGGTGGAGATTCCTGCAGTAGACGGCAAGCTGAAGATCAAGATAGAACCCGGTACTCAGCCCGGCAAGGTGCTGCGTCTGCGCGGCAAGGGACTGCCTTCAGTCAACGGTTACGGCACCGGCGACCTGCTGGTCTTCGTGCAGGTGTGGATCCCCAAGAAGCTCGACAAGGCTGAGAAGGAAATGATGACTAAGCTGGAGTTAAGTGATAATTTCAAGGCCAATCCCAGCCAGGACGACAAGAATCTTTTCGAAAGAGTTAAAAAGTTCTTCTCTTGAGACGACCGTTCCTCATAGCCGTTCTCGTGACTGCCGCAGCGCTTGTGCCGTTGGTATGCGCGGCGGCTGACAGTACTGCTGTCCTCAGCCACGGCCGTCCGCTCGACATTCCGATGTCCTTCGCCAGTTCCTACGGCGAACTGCGCCACGACCATTTCCACGGAGGAGTCGATTTCCGCACCGGCGGCAAGGTGGGCGATCCCATCCACTCAATCAAGGACGGTTATGTGAGCCGCATCAGCGTGTCCACCACAGGCTACGGCAACGGCATCTACATCACCCATCCGGACGGCACTATGTCGGTCTACGGCCATCTGCTTGCATTCCGCAGCGACATTGCTTCCAGAGTGCTGCAGGAGCAGTACGACAAACATTCTTTTGCTGTCAACATACTTCTCGGCCCGGAGGAATTCCCCGTGAAGCAGGGAGACATAATCGGCAAGGTGGGCAATACCGGCTCTTCTGCCGGGCCGCACCTCCACATGGAAGTCCGCCGCGACGACGGCAACACCCCGTTCAACTATTTCAGGGACGGCTATTACTGGCTGCCTGACAACATGACCCCGGTGATCCAGAGGATTGCGGTGTATGCCTATGAAGACAGCACCGGCTTCCCTGTGTCACGCAAGCTGAAGATGATGTCCGGCCGCTATTCCGACGGCGAGACTCTGGTTCCGGCCAAGAGCTACATAGGCATCGACGCCATCGACAAGATGGACGGGTCTACGGGCCGTCTGGGAGTTGAGAAATACAGGGTGCTGCTCGACGGCAAGCCTCTCTTCGAACTCAACATAGGTGATTTCAATTACGACATAGACAAATACATCCGCAGCACAGTCGCCGCTGGAGAGACGGGCATGGACTTCATCAAGACCCAGGTGGATCCCGGCAACCTCTATGCTATGTACAAGATCCAGGCGGAGAACGGAGGCATCATCTGTCTTGGAGACTACCAGCGTCACAGGGTGACCGTCGAGGCCAGCGACATCTTCGGCAACAAGACCACCGCCGTGCTGTATCTGAGAAGGAACGACGCCGTGCTGGCCGACAGCACGCCCGACGAGAGGATTTTGACATACCCTATGCTCTGGTATGCCCCGAATGTCCTTGAGACAGACGATTTCAGCGTAATCATGCCTGTTGGCGCACTTTACAATAATGTGCAGTTCCAGTATGGCAAGACAGCCGAGGCTGACACTGCTGCGGGCAGGCTTTCGCCGGTATGGAAGCTGGGAGACGACAGGCTGGCGCTGCACAAGCCTTTCATAGTGACAATCCCGGTGGGGGATGGCGACCGGCTGCTGCTGGCAAGCGTGGGTTCCAACGGCAGGCTCAGCGGCGCGGGCGGCAAGGTTGAAAACGGGGTGCTCAGCGCATCGGTGCGTTCCGGCTCATATTGCGTCGCGCGGGATACCATAGCCCCGGTGCTCAGGCCGGTAGTGGCTAAGAACGGCAAGGTGTCCGGAAGTACATTCCGCATCTCGGCCACAGACAATCTGGCCGGCATAGCTCAGTACGAAGTGCTGGTCGACGGAGCGTGGACCCTCGCATCATTCAAGAACAGCAGCATCACAGTCTATCTGTCTGAAGACAGGCTGAACCGGGGCCGCCACGACGTAGAGGCGACGGCCACAGATGCGGTCGGCAACAAAACTACGGTCAGTTTCTCAATAGACTGGTAACTTCCTTGCGGCAGGCTTTCTTCGCCGCCTCAAGAATCTCAATCGTACGGTCGCAGAACTCGTCGAATTCAGGGTCTTCTTCCTGACATTCGGGATGCGACATTATATATTCCACAGTCATCTTTATGCCGCGGCAGATCGGCACTTCGGGTACGAAGGTCGGCACTGCACGTTTCAGCTTGCTCTGGTCGAAGACCACAGAGTAAGATTTGTCTCCGAGCAGGCTGCCTTCGAAGTCCATCTCGGGAGCTACGTCTGCAAGGAAACGCGAGGTAACATAGTAAGGCTTGAACTCCACGCCGAGGGCGTCGGCTATGCACTGGTAGATCTGGTTCCAGGTGAGGGATTCCCCGGATGTAATCTGGAATGCCTCGCCTATCGCGAGCGGATTGCCCATCAGGCCTGTGAATCCCTTCGCAAAATCGCTGTTGTGGGTCAAAGTCCAGAGCGAGGTGCCGTCTCCGTGGAGGATTACCGGCTTGCCTTCTAACATACGTTTGAGCACCGAGAAGTTGCCTTTGCGGCCATGGACTGCCAGAGGAACCTTGCGCTCGTCGTATGTGTGGCTGGGTCTGATAATCGTTACGGGGAAGCCTTCCTCGCGGTATTTCTCCATCAGGAACTCCTCGCATTCGATCTTCTTCCTCGAATACTCCCAGTAAGGGTTGGCGAGGGATGCACCTTCGGTGATGACGTAGTCTTTCGGGGGCTTGTTATAAGCGGATGCTGTACTGATGAACATGAACTGGGATGTCTTCCCGTTGAAGAGCCTGTAGTCCCGTTTTATCTGTTCAGGCCTGAAGCAGATGAAATCGCAGACCACGTCGAATTTCAGGCCCTGCAGTTTCGCGGCCACATCGGCCTCGTCGTTGATGTCGGCCCTGATCTCTTTCAGGTTGCCGGCCAGGATGCTGTTGCGGCTGCCTCTGTTGATCAGATACAGCTCGTTGCCGAGGTCGCTGAGCACCCTCTTGGAAATGGCAGTGCTGATGGTGCCTGTTCCGCCTATAAAAAGTACTTTCATGGTTTATGTTTATTCGGGGATGAAATCAGATGAATCCTGGCTGGAAGGTATTTCGCTCGTAACGACTGTTTCCGGGGTTTCGTAGGGTTCGGCGGCAGCCTTGACTACCTCGATTTCCGACTCCGGCAGGGCTTCCTGGTCCTGAGGGCCTTCGGGGCTCTGAGGAACTTCGGGCTGCTCTTCATTGTCTCCCTTCCTTTCGGTCAGGATGATGATGACGCTGCAGGTAATGATGCTGAATAGAACTACTGCATAGGCCACATTCTGGATAGACTGGCATATCTCGAGCATTCTGGCAGGCTGGTGAGTGGCCTGGGCCCATTGCAGAGGGAGGGAAGCCAGCACGGCTGCTACCAGTCCCTTGGGGCCGAGGACGCGAAGCAGGCGGCGGTCTCTCTTGGTCATTCCTTTCTTGCCCATCAGGGTCATGGTGAGATATCTTGTGCCGAACATCAGGGCGGTGAATACTGCTCCGATGAGGATGTGGAGCCAGTTGTTGAAGCGTATGCTGATGCCGATATAAACGAAGAAATAGGTCTGGAGGATGAATACTATCTCAGAGTAGAAGTTGCGGTCGTTGTCGTTCAGGGCCATGGACGACGCTCTTTCGGCCATTGACTTGCGGGCGAGGGGAGAGGAGTGGAAGTTGGCCACTGCAAGACCGAAGGTAAGTATCGCCATGCCGCCGTTCATTCCTATGAGGTTTGTAAGGCCGTAGACTATGAATGCAAGGGCGAAAGTGGTGAACATCGAGTTACGCAGGTTCGCCAGCCATTTCTTGAGGACTACTATCCAGGCAAAACCCGCCAGACCTCCTATGGTATACGACACAAACATGGTGAAGAGGATGTCAAGGGCGATTTCGCCCGGATTGACGTCTCCCGTGCCGAAACTTTCTAGCAGCGACATGGCTATGATCAGGCAGATTATGTCGCTCAGCGCTGCTTCGAGGTTGAGGATTGTCGCTGCTTTCTCAGAAGGCCGGAGCTGGTTGACCATAGGGATCACCACGGCTGAAGAAGTGCCTCCGAGGGCAGCACCGAGGAAGCAGCTGTGAACCAACTTGATGTGCAGGAAATAAGTGCCCAGCAGGATGCTTATGCCGGTGATCACGACGAAGTTGAGGACGGCGGCCAGCAGGGCGGGGCCTATAGATTTGCCCAGCACCTTGAGGTCGAGAGTCGTGCCGCTCTGGAAGAGGATGCAGATGAGGGTGATCGTGGTGAACACGCTGCCTGCAGTGCCGAAGGAATCAGGGTTGATAAGACCCGAAATGGGGCCGAGAATCAGGCCGATTATCATCAGCAGCAGTACGCTTGGAATCCTTGTCTTGGCAAAAGCAGCGCTGAATATGTGGGCGAAGAAGATCAGCAGACCCAGCGCTATCAGAATAATCGAAATGTCCATATATGAAACAGATGACTAGTACTATCTAACAAAACTATCGCTTTTGAATTGAAAAAACAAGGTAAAAAGTAATCTGTCATTGGGATAATTTGACTAATTTTGATGAAAATAAACCAGACACTATGAAGAAATCATTGATTAAAGTCCTGGCTGTCACTGTTATCGCAATACTGGCTTGCGGTGGCCAGCTTCAGGCACAAAACCTTTTGAAAGGATTGAAAGACGCGGCACAGAAAGCTGTCGGAGGGACAGTATCTGGCCAGTCATCAACACCGAACACCAACGCTCCCGCCAACAGGGCTCCTGCAGCTAAAGGCAAGACTTATTATGTAAGTGTATCCACCGGTTCTGCACGAGCAGACGGTCTTTCTCCGACATCTGCCATGAAGGACCTGCAGAAAGCTATCGATGCGGCAGAAGAAAATGACGAAATCCGTGTGGCCGAAGGTAATTATCTCGGAAACCTCGACCGCGGATATATCGAGATCGGCCGTTTCGGCAATGCTACCCAAACTGCAGACATGGGCAAGTTCATCAGCATCTACGGCGGTTATTCAACCGACTTCAGCGAGCGCGACGTCATCAAGCACATCACAAAGTTCCAGCCCACTGACCAGAAATTCATCGCTCCCCTGTTCAACTGGAACGCCCGCAGACCTTACGGCTATAACGGCCCTGTCGGCACAGTTGTTATAGACGGCTTCGTCTTCGACCTCGGCGAGAACAATCGCTATTGTGTGGCCAACGTCGATCTGGAAATTACCGGCACTCCCAACGAGGGTGTCCTCACCGGCCGTTTCGTAGAGCCTGACGCTTCTCCCAACTGCCCGATTATCGGAACTTCAAGCGGAGACGAATATGCCCTGCACATGGATGTGGAAGGCAACGTCCGCATCTCTAACTGTATATTCGTCAACTGCCGCGACTACGGCATCCAGGCTCTCATGGGCAAAGGCCACATGGAGATCTGCAACAACATCTTCATCGCCTGTCGCTATGCTGCCTGCCAGGTAAAGGGTAATGTAAAGGATGCTGATATCCCTGAGGTTTCCCTCGAGTTCCATCATAACACTGTCCTCTTCACCTGGACCAGAACCAAGGCTTTCGAAGACATGGGGCAGGGCTTCCGTTTCATGAACGGCATCCGCACCATCGACGTACATAACAACATCTTCGGCTGCAACAGCAACTGCGGCGTTGAAAGAGTGTTCTACGAGTCAAACAAGGCTATGGAAGCTGCCAAGATCAGCAACCTCTACGACAACTATTTCTTCGCCAACAAGCGCGACCTCGAGCTTGCATCTTCAGGCGCCGCTACCATCTCAGTGCCCGCATCAAGGATAGATGAGGCAGAACAGATCGGTCCGAAGTACGAGGGCAACGTGGAAATGCCCGAGGGCAACGATGCCTTTATCAACGCTATCGACAAGCCCTATCTCGAGGGTTACATGAGTCTCTCTATGATTCAGTCTCAGAGCTACAATCCCAACTCTGCCGCAAATCAGGTGAACCGCATCTTCGGCCTCAACCAGCAGGGAAGCGAGATTGTCCGCCCGAGCATGTACTGCAACAAGTATCCTTGGGAGAAAGCTAAGGACCTGTTCGGAAAAGTTGCCGGCTACGGCGCACAGATACCCGAATAGCCTGTCTTTCTGAAACTGGAAAGGGCTTCCTGCAAGAAGCCCTTTTTTGTTTGCAATTATTGCCGAAGTGTCCAAAAAATGCTTATTTTTGTGCCAATAATTCATTTCATAACCCTTTAACAATGTCAACAGTCAAATTTTATCGCGAGGACCATCAGGTTCCTCTTGAGATGCACAAAGTGCGTATCGTGCAGAAGTTATTCCTCTTACCGGTAGAGGAGCGCCAAAAGAAGATGGAAGAAGCCGGAAACAACACTTTCCTGCTCCATAACAAGGACATCTACATCGACATGCTGACTGACTCCGGTGTCAACGCTATGAGCGACAACCAGCAGGCAGCCATGTTCCAGGCAGATGACGCCTACGCCGGAAGTGAGACTTATTACCGTCTGCAGAGAGCGATAAAGGAGACTATGGGCCTCAACGACTTCCTTCCTGCCCACCAGGGACGTGCTTGCGAGAATATCCTTGCAGAGGCGTTCTGCAGGCCCGGCGACATCGTTCCGATGAACTTCCACTTCACCACTACAAAGGCCCACATCACCCGCCTCGGAGCTGACGTTGTGGAGCTGGTGGCCCAGAAAGGTCTTGACGCCAACAACCTGGACCCCTTCAAGGGTGATTTCGACATTCCGCGTCTCAAGGCTTTCATCAAGGAGCATCGCAGCCAGATACAGTGGCTCCGCATCGAGACCGGTACCAACCTCATCGGCGGCCAGCCCATCTCAGCCGCCAACATCAAGGAAGTTGCCGCCATCTGCAAGGAAGAGGGCATCATCAGCGTAATGGACGCATCTCTGCTCCAGGACAACCTCTACTTCATCAAGACCCGTGAGGAGGCTTACAAGAACAAGACTATCAAAGAGATAATGCTCGAGCTCTGCGCAGCTGTGGATATCACTTACTTCTCAGCCCGCAAACTCGGTTTCGCCCGCGGAGGCTGCATCTGCTCTAACAATGAGGAGCTGATGCTCCGCATGAAGGAGTACGTTCCTCTGTTCGAAGGTTTCCTTACCTACGGCGGTATGGAAGTCCGTTCGATGGAAGCTATCGCTGTAGGTCTCTACGAGACTCTCGACGAAGAATATATCAACCAGGGTCCGCTCTTCATCGAGCACATGGTCAATGAACTCCATGATTACGGCGTTCCTGTAGTAAGGCCTG
Organism: Bacteroidales bacterium; assembly: GCA_017617655.1. Taxonomy (GTDB): domain Bacteria; phylum Bacteroidota; class Bacteroidia; order Bacteroidales; family UBA932; genus Equibacterium. Next base: position 10,017 of record JAFZVU010000076.1, on the reverse strand, counting down.
CCGGCGGTCTTGGCGTACACCTGAATGCCAGTGAGTTCTTCCCCGACATGCCGCACGGCCAGTATCCTGCAGGTGCTCTGGGCGCTGCCATGTACATCGCCGGCGGTATCCGCGGTATGGAGCGCGGCACCATCAGCGAGCAGCGCGAAAGGGACGGAAGCGAGCGTTATGCCGCCCTGGAGCTTCTCCGCCTCGCAGTTCCCCGCCGTGTGTTCACACTTTCTCAGCTCGAATATGTGGCTGACCGTGTTAAATGGGTTTGGGACAACCGCAAGCTCATCGGCGGCTTGAAATTCGTTGAGGAACCCAGCGTGCTGCGTTTCTTCTTCGGCCGTCTGGAGCCCGTCAGCGACTGGCAGCAGAAGCTCGTCAAGAAGTTCCGCGCCGATTTCGGCGACAGCCTGTAGCATTATGCTTGGCACCATTGTCAATACATGTACGATCATCGTGGGCTCCGTCATCGGAGCCCTGGTGCATCGTGGTGTCAAGGAAAAATATAAAGAGGCCGTCTATACGGCTCTCGGACTGGCCTGCCTTGGCATAGGCCTTGGCTCTACCATCCGCAACATGCCGAACAGCGAGTTCCCGGTGCTGTTCGTACTGGCGATGGCCATAGGTGTGGTCGTCGGTACATGGATAAATATCGACGGCCGCTTCCACAATCTCATAGACAAGATCGGAAAGGGCAAGGAGACTTCCGCAGACGGCCGTTCATCCCTTGCCGAAGGCCTCTCGACAGCCTGCCTGCTTTACTGCGTCGGCCCGCTGTCCATGCTGGGCCCCATGACCAGCGCTCTGCAGGGCGACAATACGCTGCTCTTCACGAACGCCACCCTGGACCTCGTGTCTTCGTTCATCTTCGCTTCTACCTACGGAATAGGAATGGCCCTCGCGGCCCCCGTGCTGTTCTGCTGGCAGGGCATGTTCTATCTCATAGCCAAAATATCAGCCACCGCCATCAGCGACGCGCTGATGTGCGAACTGCTCATAATCGGAGGCCTGATCATCACGGCATCCGGCCTCTCGCTTCTGAAATTACGTCAGATAAAGACACTGGACATGCTTCCGGCGCTGCTCGTGCCGGTGCTATGGTTCATCGGAAAATGGCTCATCGGGCTTATCGCCGCGTAGCCATCCCTACATAATGTCGCAGACTTTCTGGAAAATCTCCTCGATGGTACCTACGCCGTTGACTTCACGGTATTTGCCCTGGGCTTTGTAGAAATCGATTACAGGCTCGGTCTTGTCGTGGTAAGTCTTGATGCGGTTGGCGATTACCTCGTCTTTGGTGTCGTCCGGACGGTTCTCGAGCAGTGCGCGGTGGCGTATGCGCTCCTTGACCATCTCGTCGCTGATAGAGATCGACAGCACTGCTGTAACGCTCTGGTCGAAGCCCTTGAGCATCTCGTCAAGCGCTGCGGCCTGCTCGGTAGTGCGGGGGAAACCGTCGAAAAGGAAGCCGGGGACTGAAGGGTTGTTCTCGATTTCGCTCTTTATCATGCCGATTACTACCAGGTCGGGAACCAGGGCTCCCTGCTCTATGAGAGACTTGGCTTTGAGGCCGAGGGGTGTGCCGGCTGCCATTTCCTTGCGGAGGAGGTCTCCGGTAGAAACGTGGTGGAATCCGAATTTTTCAACGAGAAGTTTGGCCTGAGTGCCTTTGCCTGCACCGGGAGGGCCGAAGAGGATGTAATATTTCATGGTATCTTCAAATTGATTTTTGTCGAGGATGTATACATCGGGGATGTTCCTGCCGAGCTGGTCGTAGTCAAGCCCGAATCCCACGATGAATTTGTTGGCCACTTCCATTCCCACGTAATCCAGCTTGCGGTCTTTGTGATAGACCTCAGGCTTCAGGAACATGGTGCATATCTTGATGCTGGCGGCACCTCTGAAGGCCAGATGCTCGCAGAGTTTGATGATGGTGTTGCCGGTGTCCACTATGTCTTCGACGATGATGACATCGCGCCCGTCTACGTCGGTCGTAAGACCCAGCACTTCCTTGATGTTGCCGGTAGAGCGGGTGCCTTCGTAGGAGGTCACCTTGATGGCGGCCAGTTCGCAGGGGAAATCAAGCCTGGTGAGCAGATGGCCGCAGAATACTATCGAACCGCTGAGCACGCAGAGGACCACCGGCACTTTCCCGCTGTCCTTATAGTCGGCGTTAACCTTGGCGGCGACTTCGTCGACGGCTTTGATCAGATCTTTGTGAGGAATGTAAGGCACGAAGTATTTGTCGTGAAGCTTAACTCTCTTGTCCATATCAGATATGCTTTTTACGAATTCACAAATTTAATATTAATTTTGCACAAACTGATATTCAATATTAGCATGAAACCGATAGTAAGCATCATCATGGGAAGCATGTCCGACATGCCGGTAATGAAGTCCGCCGCCGAATTCTTCGACAGCATGGAGATTCCTTTTGAAATCAACGCTCTCAGCGCGCACAGGACTCCTGACCAGGTGGCTGAGTTCGCCAAAGGCGCCGCAGACAGGGGCATAAAGGTGATTATCGCGGGTGCCGGCGGAGCCGCCCATCTGCCCGGTGTAATCGCCGCTTCAACTCCGCTTCCGGTGATAGGTGTTCCCATCAAGTCTTCCAACTCCATGGACGGCTGGGATTCAGTCCTTTCTATCCTTCAGATGCCCTCCGGCATTCCGGTAGCCACCATGGCTCTCGACGGAGCGAAGAACGCCGCCATTTTCGCGCTGCAGATCCTCGCAGCCGGCGATGAGGCTTACATGGCTCGCATGAAAGCCTTCAAGGCTGAGCTGGCCGGCAAGATCGCCAAAGCCAACGAAGACCTAAAGGCGGTATCCTTCAAGTTCAAGACAAATTAAACGTATTTAAACGTTTAAAAACGGCTTCGGTCGTTTCCTTCTCATAGCTTTGCGGCATGAGAAGGCTGACTGTTTTTTTACTGTTGTCGCTGCTGCCCGTGCTGTCCGTGCGGGCCCAGGACGTGCTGTCCGGCATAGGGGAGCTGCTGGAACAGCTGCAGGATTCCGAGTCCGGTGCTCCGGCTGACGAACTGCTGCAATGGTACGAGTCGCTGCTTCTGGCTCCTCTCAATCTGAACGCAGCCACGCGCAGCCAGCTGGAGGAGTTGCGGCTGTTGTCCCTGTTCCAGATAGAAAGCCTGTTGGAGTACCGCGAGGAGTACGGAGCGATACTTTCTTATTCCGAGCTGGCGGCGGTGGACGGTTTCAACAGTGAGCTGGTGGGGACTTTGAGGCCTTTCATTACCCTGGAGGATCTGCCGGCCGGCCGCGGGCAGGCTTTCTCGCAGGTCCGAACCAAGATGAAATGGAAGAGCTCCCAGGAGGGGCTCTACCGCTATGCCAGATATCTCGGCGGGGCGGGACGCTTCAGCTACGGCGCCACCTTCGAGAGCGACGCGCAGGAAAGCTGGCTGCCCGATTTCATCTCGGCCCATATCCAGTATGAAGCGGGCCGTTTCAAGCTGCTGGCCGGCGATTTCACTGCGAGCTACGGGCAGGGTCTTGCCATGGACAAGTCTTTCTCGATGTCAGCTCTCGGCAGCCCCGCGTCGATACTCAAGCACAAGAATGATTTCAGAGGATACACTGCTACCGGCGAGAATGACGCCTTGCGAGGCCTCGCGGCGGCTGTGGATTTCGGGGTTGCCGGCAGGCTGCAGCTGTTCTTCTCCGCAGCTTCGCTTGACGCCACGGTGACCGACAGTACTTACAGCTCGCTGCCCGCTACCGGATATCACCGCACTGATTTCCAGAAGAGGCAGAAGGATGCACTGAGGGAGTTCACCGGCTGCGTAAACTACAGTTTCGAGACCGCCCGGCTGCTGCTGTCTGTTACCGCAGTTGGCTATGGATACGACAAACACAACGCCCGCAGGGTGCAGGAGTACAACCGCTATCAGATGTACGACGGCATGTATGGCAATCTGGCCCTGTCGGTGCTCTACAGCACGGGGCATTGCCGTCTCTACTCAGAGGCCGCCCTCGATTTCAAGGGGACGCCGGCCGCCATTGCCGGCATAGTCTGGTCGCCGGGCTACAATTTCGAGAGTTCCCTGCAGCTCAGGGCCTACCCGAAGGAATACATAGCCGGCCATGGCGGGGCCTATTCGTCGCTGTCAACAGTGAGCAACCAGTACGGCGCCGTCGTGAATCTGCTGGCCAGGCCTTTGCCGGACTTTACTCTGACGGCGGCGGGGGAGGTCTCATATCACCCTCATCCGCGATACCGCATCGACGGTTCGTCTTTCGTGGCAGGCTTCAAGGCCAGAGCCGGATATGACAAAGAAAACTGGTCGGCATTCCTACAGGACAATTATACTTTCAAGGATTATGAGGACAGCCACAAGCACGCCCTTAAACTACAGATGGCATTCAAGTCTTCGCAGCGGCTGTCGCTGTCGTGTCGTGCCGACTGCGTGCTGCTGTTCACCGGGGCGGAGGTAGCCGGAGTGCATGGATACAAGCTTGAAAGGGGGCTCGGGGCTTCGCTGCGGGCAGACTGCCGGGTTTCAGGCCGCTTCGCGCTATGGGGCTCCGTCACCTGTTTCGATTCGCAGTCTTACCAGACCCGCATCTATACATACGAAAAGGATCTCCCGCAGTCTTTCTCGGTGGTAGCATACAGCGGCAGGGGGCTGTCCGCCAGCCTGCTTGCGACCCTCGACCTGTTTTCAGGCTTCAGGCTGTCCCTGAAATCTGCCGTGACCGGTTTTGCCAATGCGGAACCGGGCCGCGTATTCGAGCTGCGCGGCCAGATAGACTGGAAATTCTGAACTACGGAACTACGATGCGCAGGGCGTGCGGCAGCATTGAAACCGAGACGGGGCAGAAGCCGACGGCCTCTCCGTCTACCTCTACCTTGGCCATCGGGAAGGTCTCGACATGGACCTCCTTAGCCTTGGTGTGGATTACCTGCTTGATGGTAAATATGTCGCCGGAGTAAAGTTTCTTTATGTTGAAGAGGACTTGCAGCTTGGGTATCTTCTTTATGACCGTCACTTCCAGCAGACCGTCGTCCGGAAGGGCTTCGGGAGTCTGCATCATGCCGCCGCCGGAGAATTTTCCGATGCCGAATGCAGTCGAGAAGACGGGGCCTTCATAGAACCTCTGGCCGTCGACGTCGACCTTGAAGCGCTTGTTGGTGTAGCCGAAGAAAGCCCTGAGCAGACCTCTTATGTACAGGCTGCTGCCGGTCTTGCCTTCGTCCTTGTAACCGTCGACCTTGAAGCAGACGTTGGCATCGAATCCGAGACCTCCGATGTTGACCATGAAGCGGGTGTTTTCCTTGCCGTTCTTCATGGAATGAACCTCGGCCAGGTCCTGGATCTTAGTATGGCCCGCGGCGATGAGGTCTACGGCCTGCTTGTGGTCTGTGGTCACTCCCCATTCGCGGCCCCAGTCGTTGCCGGTGCCGACGGGAATCACGGCCAGCAGAACGTCCGGGTCATGGGTGTTGAGGCTCATGATGCCGGAGACTACCTCGTGGATGGTGCCGTCGCCGCCTACGGCGATGAACTTGCGGTAACCTTCCTGATAGGCCTTCTTTACGAGGTCCATGGAGTTGTATTTGAACTGGGAGAATTCACTTGAGAACTTGATGTCTGCGGCCTTGAGCAGATTGCTTATTTCGTCCCATTCTCTGCCTCCCCTGCCGCTTCCTGCATTGGGGTTGACAATTACTTTCCAGGTGTCTTGCATGGTTCAGGCGATGTACTGAAAATTCGCTGTTTTCAAATGTAGCATATTTAAGGAATATAAACAAAGATTTTGTATTTTTGCCAGATATAGATTTAATCAGATTAGACAGAAATGGGAAAGGTAATAGCCATAGCAAATCAAAAGGGTGGAGTGGGAAAAACCACTACTGCAATCAATCTGGCGGCATCTCTGGCAGTGATGGAGAAGAAGACATTGCTGATAGACGCCGATCCTCAGGCAAACACGACTTCCGGTCTGAATTTCAACCCTGACTCGGATTCGATGCGTACCCTTTATGAAGTGCTGATAGGGCAGATAGATATTGCCGAAACCCTTCTGGATACTGAGCTGCAGTGCCTGCAGGTCGTTCCTTCGCACATCAATCTGGTGGGTGCTGAAATCGAGCTGCTGAATGTCGACCAGCGAGAGTCTGTACTGAAGGACTGCCTAGCCGGCATCAGGGAAGATTACGACTATATAATCATCGACTGCTCGCCTTCGCTCGGCCTCATCACCGTCAATGCGCTCACTGCAGCCGACAGCGTGATTATCCCCGTTCAGCCCGAGTATTTCGCTCTGGAAGGTCTCGGCAAGCTTCTGAACACCATCAAGCTGGTGCAGAACAAGCTCAATCCGACCCTTTCTATCGAAGGCTTCCTGTTCACCATGTTCGACAGCCGTCTGAGGCTGCACAACCAGGTTGTGGAAGAAGTCAAGAACCATTTCTCCGACATGGTGTTCAAGACTATGATCAGCCGCAACGTCCGGCTCAGCGAGGCTCCGTCCCACGGCAAGCCGGCTATCCTTTATGATGTGATTTCGTCCGGCTCCAACAACTACATGAGCCTTGCCCAGGAAATAGTAAAAAAGAATTCATAAGATGTCGACAACCAAGAGAAACGCGCTCGGAAGAGGGCTGGGTGCCCTGCTCCAGGATGCAGAAACGATTCAGCGCAACAGCGAAAAGGCCGTCTCTTCCGCCGCGAAGCAGGTGTCTGCCGGCGTGGAGCTGCCTCTCGACGAGATAGAGCCCAATCCCTACCAGCCGCGTACTTCTTTTGACGCCGAGTCTATCAACGAACTGGCCGATTCCATCCGTACCATCGGCATAGTTCAGCCCATCACCGTACGCAAGGTGTCGGAGGGCAGATACCAGATCATTTCCGGCGAGCGCCGTTACCGCGCCGCAAGGATGGCCGGTCTGAAGACTATTCCTTCCTATATCAGGGAGACCGATGATTCCGGTATGCTGGAGATGGCCATCGTGGAGAACATCCAGAGGGAGAACCTCGATGCGGTAGAGACCGCGCTGAGCTTCCGCCGTCTGATGGAGGAGTGCGGTTTCACCCAGGAGCAGATGGCCGACAGGGTGGGGAAGAAGAGGGCTACCGTGGCCAATTATCTCAGGCTGCTGGGCCTGCCGGCCGAGATCCAGAAGGCTCTGAAGCTGGACCGCATCTCTGTGGGGCATGCCAAGGCTCTGCTGTCGCTTCCTGACGAGGAAAGCCAGATGGAGATGTGCACAAAGTGCGTGGCAGGCGACTGGTCGGTCCGCAAGCTTGAGCAGAAAGTCCGCGACAGGCTCCTCAATTTCGACAAGGAAGCCGACTCTGTCCAGAAGGAGCTTCCGGACGAGTACTACCGTGTGCTCGAGATAGTTGGAAAGTATTTCCGCAACGACATCTCCCTCAAGAGGGGCGCCGACGGCAGTGGCCGCATTACAATCCGATTCAAGGGCGACGAAGAAATCGCACGATTTTTGAGGGCGTTGGAAAACAATATACTTTAAGAGAGTACCAGGTGCGCAGGTTTATTACATCCATAATTCTGATATGTGCTGTATGTTTCAGCGCCCGCGCACAGTTCACCCAGAACACCGATATTACAGGCGGCCCTCCCGGTCAGAACGTGCGCAGCGGCGTCAATCCTGAGAGTGACGTGGCTGCCGACACCACCTCCGGCTTCTCTGTGAAGCAGATGGTGCGCGGCTTGCTGCGCAAGGAGCCTCTCAAGACCGGATATGCCCTCGCCAGCAACGCCATCCTTCCCGGCGTCATGCAGGTCTACAACAAAGACTACTGGAAGCTTCCGATTATCTACGGCGGCATCGGCACCGGCATCTACTTCGGTGTCACCAGCCGTAACCAGTACATGGCGACGGGCGAGAAGAAGTATTCTACCATTGCGGCGCTGAGTTTCGCAGGGGCTGGCGCGGTCTACTGGGGCACGCTGCTCGACGGGGTGGTGAGCCTGCCTACCGACGAGCATCCCGACCCGGCCAAGGCTGCCATCTATTCGGCTCTGCTGCCCGGTCTGGGCCAGGCCTACAACGGCGACTGGTGGCACATCCCGATATGGTACGGTGGCCTGATGGTCTGCGCCTACACCTACCATTTCAACGACATGCAGTACAAGCGCTTCCGCTACATATACAACATGGCGACCGACAGCGGCAGCGGCTACACAGGCCACATTCAGGCCTCCCAGGCGAAGGTTTACCGCGACCTTTACCGCCGTTACCGCGACTATTCAATAGTGGCTTCGATAGTAGTCTATGCGTTGAACATCATCGATGCCAACGTCTTCGCCCACATGAGCGATTTCAATGTGAACGACGATCTGTCGTTTAATGTCAAACCCGCAATAATAGAGCCTCTGGACGGCCGGTATTTCGCCTCGAATTCCCCGTTGTCTTATGGCTTCCAAATGAATCTTACATTCTGATAGATATGAAACAGCTTTCCCGGATCATCCTCCTTTCCATTATTCTCCTGTCATTCACGCCGATTCTTGCCAACGCCCAGCTTCAGCTGTTCCAGCGCGGCAGGTATCAGGATTCAGTTTCGATGCTGAAAATGAAACTGGACTCCCTGCAGGCTGCATACGATGAGCTCTACCAGATTACGGTACAGGGAGAGCCTATCGACATGACGGACGATGAGGATGAGTTTTCGGTGGACGAGCCGGCCGAGGAAATCCACAACACCGACTCGCTGCTGTCGATCTGGTATGTGGAGCATGACATGAGTTCGGCTGATTTCGAGCTTCCGAACGTGGATGATGTGGTGCTGGTTTCAAACACTCCCGATTCCGTGTTCATCGCCAGGCTCAACAAGATGAATTCTTTCATCAAGATTCCGTACAATCCGATTATCCGCAACTATATAGTCCAGTATACCGAGAAGATGCCGTCGAAGACTGAGAACATCCTCGGCCTGGCCCGTTACTGGATGCCTCAGTTCGAGGATATTTTCATGGAGTACGACCTGCCGCAGGAGCTCAAGGCTATGGCTGTGATCGAGTCGGCTCTCAACAGCCGTGCGGTGTCGCGCGCCAAGGCCAAGGGCATGTGGCAGTTCATCGCTACTACGGCCCGCCACTACAACCTCGAGATGAATTCATACGTCGACGAGCGCTTCGATCCTATCAAGTCGTGCCGTGCGGCAGCCCAGTATCTCCGTGACGCTTATGACATCTTCGGCGACTGGGGACTGGCCATCGCTTCATACAACTGCGGCTCCGGCAATGTAAACAAGGCTATCAGGCGCAGCGGTGGCGGCAAGGATTTCTGGGATGTATACAATTACCTGCCCCGCGAGACCCGCGGCTATGTGCCGGCCTTCGTGGCAGCCCTGTATGTGCTTACTTACTATCCTGAGCACAATCTCGTGCCTGCCCAGCTGAGCATGCCGGCTCATGTGGATACTTTCATGATCAACCGCAACTTGCACTTCGGCCAGATCAGCGAGAATATCGGCGTCAGCATGGAGGAGCTCAGGGACCTGAACCCCCAGTATCTCTACGACATAATCCCTGCCGATTCTCATGAATACATCCTCCGTCTCCCGTACAATTACACTATTGCATACGTCGACAAGGAGAATGAGATCTACGGTTACAAGGATACTCTGTATTTCAATCCTGTCAAGCTGAAACAGATTCAGAACGGTACTGTGGCTACTGTCGCCAGCGGCAGCTATGTGACTTACCAGGTTAAGAGCGGCGATACTCTCGGCGGCATCGCGCGCCGCTACGGCACTACCGTCAATAACTTGAAGAGCTGGAACAATCTGCGCAGCAATACAATCAGGGTGGGACAGAGGCTGCGTATCTACGGCAAGGGGTCTTCGACATCTACGTCTACAAGCAGTTCGTCATCATCGTCTACGGCTAAGGCGTCGACATCTACTTCTTCAAGTTCGAGCCAGGCGGCTCCGGCTACTACGTCTTCGGGCGGCTATGTGATGTATACCGTGAAGAAGGGTGATACGCTCTGGGCTATTTCCAACAAGTTCGACGGTGTGACCCTTCATG
>JAFZVU010000075.1 GCA_017617655.1 Bacteroidales bacterium | reverse complement strand
TTAGCAGGACGAAGCAGACAATGGGAGGGATTGGAGTGAGTGTAGCGCCGGCAGGCGCTATTGAAGGCCGTGTGGTGGCTTGTGCGGATGGCGGGCCTAACACTCACGGAACCCCCGAAGGCCCTTCTTCCCTGCGGAATGGCGAGCTCGCCATCACCGACAGCGGGCCTTTTGTGTCCAGTGCGGTTATACTGCAAATTCTTGGACCCATAACCGCAAATAAGGCCTTATTTGCAGTTATGCTGCTCAAAACTGACAGATTAACCGCAGTGCTTGCTGCTTAGGTGCGGTAGGTCTGCAATAATTTGGACCACCTACCGCATTTTAGGCCTTTTTTGCGGTAGGTCCGCCAGATTTCGACAGACCTACCGCAGGGGGAAGGAATGGCTAAGGTTCCGGTCGCACAGAGCAAGCAGAACAAATAAAAAGGGTGACTGAGTTTTCAGCCACCCTTTATTTATGAAGTGCCAGAGGGTTTAGACCTCGATGGGTTTGTACTTCGGAACGAGGGACTTCATGATGATCCAGCCGATGAGGTAAGCGACGGCGCAGTAGCAGAAGATGATGAAATAGCCTGCGGGCTTGCCTTCGAAACCGAGGAAGGTGAAAGCTGAACCGGCGTTCTCTGCGTAGGTGAAGAGGTTACCGGCAACTTTCTGGACGATCATAGAACCGATACCGCCGGCCATGGTTCCGATGCCGGTGATAGAAGCGATGGCACCTTTCGGGAACATGTCACCGATGGTAGAGTAGAGGTTGGCTGACCAGGCCTGGTGTCCTGCACCGGCGAGACCGATGAGGATGGCTGGCCACCAGGGGCTGATCTGACCCAGAGGCTGTGCGAAGAGCGCAGCGATGGGGAAGAATGCGAACATCAGCATGGCGAGCATACGGCCGGGGTAGGGGTGCATGCCTTTCTTCTCGACGAAGAGCTTCGGCAGATAGCCACCAAAGATGGAAACCACAGTCACGATGGCGTAGAGAGTAAAGATAAGAGCCTGGCCCTTAGGGCTTGAAGCTTTGATTCCGAACTGGTTGGCGAAGTACGAAGGAGCCCAGAACAGGAAGAACCACCATACACCGTCAGTGAAGAACTTGCCGGTGATGAAGCTCCAGGTCTGTTTGTATTTGAAGCACTTCAAGAAAGAAATGGTTTTCTCTTCTTTCTCGGCAGCCTTGGCAGCTTCAGCTTTTTCTTCAGCATCATCCTGGCGGATATACTCGAGCTCGGCTGCGTTCACATGTTTGCTCTTGTCAGGCTTGTTGTAAAGCCATGCCCAGAAGAACATCCATACGAAACCGATGGCACCGATGATGATGAACGCCATCTCCCATCCCAGATTCTTGGCGAGGGCGGGGATGCAGAGAGGAGCTGCGAGAGCGCCTACAGAAGCACCGGCGTTGAAGATAGAAGTAGCGAAAGCCCTGTCTTTCTTGGGGAAGTACTCGGCAGTAGTCTTGATGGCGGCCGGGAAGTTTCCGGACTCACCTAGCGCCAATATGCCTCGACAGAATAGGAACATGTAGACGGAAACCGTCGATATTGCAAGTGCGATGTTACTGCCGGCTTCAACGGCCCTGAGAGCTGCCACATTGTCGACACCATCTACGAAAAGGGTTGTAGCCCAGCCGCAGGCGGCGTGCAGGACGGCACCGAAAGACCATACACCGATGGCGATCAGATAGCCCTTCTTTGTTCCCATCCAATCGATGAACTTGCCTGCGAAGAGACTGACGATTGCATAGAAGATTGAGAAGAAACTGGTGATAGTACCATAATTCGCATCAGTCCAGTGGAATTCTGGCTTGATGAACTCATCGTAGGTAAGCGATAGCACCTGACGGTCGAGATAATTGACCGTTGTTGCTAAAAACAGCATGGAGCATATCACCCACCTGAAATTTGTAGCTTTAGAATTATTTAACATATAGTTTGGAATTTGTTCTTTACAAATTGTGGGATTATCGTAACAAACTTACGAAATAAAATCCGAAAATCAGAATCCTCTCGAATAAGCCTGCTGAGGATTGGCGTAAACCTTGCCTATTTCGTGCCCCATGTCGGTGAATTCCATATCGATCTGCAACTGTTCACCCTTGTTTACATAATGGTCGAGAAACCACATCACAGCGTCTAACTGCTCCATCTGGAAACCTGCAACCTCATGAGAGTGGTTGGTGAAAGTGGCGAAGAAGTAGGGGTATCCGGCATCCTTGAAGCCCTCGGCCAGAGGCTTGCTGCCCAGCATGGCCTTGCGGAAGAGTTGGATCTTGTTGTAAGGCACCAGCCTGTCGGCGTCGCCGTGAAGGAAGAAGGTGGGGGCGGGGTCGTGGACCTTGTATTTGCAGGCACCCTCGGTGGAGTAGACTCCGCCGGAGAACGAGATGACGCCGGCCAGACGGAAATCCGCGGGGATGTCAGCCGTCATGGCAGTGCGGTTGCTGAGCTCGTAGTTGGCCTGAAGCACAGAGATGGCCCCGGCGCTGCTGCCGCAGATCACAATCTTGCTGGTGTCGATGCGCAACCTCTCAGCATTGCGGATGACATAGTCGAGAGCGGCGAAGAGGTCTTCAGCGGCCATGCTGATGGAATTCCTCACCGGCTCCATCATCTTGAGGATGCTGCCTCCATGGAAATCCTTCAGACCGAGACGGTAATCGCTGGCGACCGTGACATATCCATTATCTGCCATGGCACGGCAGAAACGGGTGTAGAAGCGAGATCTCTGGTTGTTCTCGACGAAACCGCCGCCGTAGACGAATATCATGCAGGGCCGCAGAGTGTCGGACTGCTGCCAGTGCCCCGGGAAATAGAAATCGAGAGAAAGAGTCTGGGTGTCGCGCACTGCAAAAACCTGAGTGCTGTCCCAGTCTCCGGCAGGCTGGGCGCTGGTGCAGAACGAGCCGCAAAGCGCGGAAGCGACAATGACAGTCAGTGCGAAAATGAGCTTTTTCATAATGATATATACTGTTTTAAATATTTCAAACTGCCGAAATTTACAATCCTGACCCCGCCATGCTCCGCTGTGCGCTCCCTGGCGAAGGTGGAGGGATTGACCCAGAAGGTTACGGGCTCTCGCAGGCCGGCCTGCTGGAAACCCATCCGGGCGTAAACTGTCCCTTCGGACCATTCCAGGTCGGCATAGGTCATGACTTCGTCTGGAGATGCGTCGGCCACGAAATGCGCCAGCATACGGCTCATGCCCCCGGAGATCCTGCTGCCCGAAAGGCCAGCGTAGCGCACCCATTCGAAGGAGCGCAGCGGCAGCTTGCGGCCCTGCACGTCGCGCGGGATGGTGCGGGGAGAAGAGAACAGCGACACGGCCACCAGCTCGCTGCCGAGGAACATACCGTATTTATATTTCGCCTTGGCGGTGCCGTAGCTGTGGTGGCACTCCAGGAAAGCTGCCGCAGTGGCGGCGTCGATGCGCCGGATGTCGCATTTGCGTGCGAATATCTTTCGGTAGACCCCGAGGTGGGCGAGAATCCTTTCCTGAAGGAACCGTCCACCCGTGCGCCAGCGGTCTTCATAAAGATATATGACTCCCTTTTCGCGCTCCGGAAGCACGAAACCGTCGAGCGGAACGAGGCGTATCGACACTCCTTTCCCTGGAAAAGAAAAGAGCAGACCGTCCCTTTCGAAGGCAACTGCCTGGCCGTTCAGGAATTCCGAAAATTCTTCAGCGAAAGTCATAATGTAAAGGTAGGATTCTTATTGTCCCTTACAAAATAAATACGTATCTTTACCCGATATTTCACGAGAAGTTTTTAGATGGATTTTGAAGATAACAATATTGTAGAAGAACCCAACGAGCGCCTGATTCCCATCAGTGTCGAGTCGGAGATGAAGAGTGCCTACATAGACTATTCTATGTCGGTGATTGTGTCACGTGCCCTTCCGGATGTCCGTGACGGTATGAAACCCGTGCACAGGCGCGTGCTGTTCGGTATGGAAGGTCTTGGCGTAAGCTCCAGCGGCAGCACCAAGAAATCCGCCCGTATCGTCGGCGAGGTTCTCGGTAAGTATCACCCTCATGGTGATTCCAGCGTTTATGATGCCATGGCCCGCCTCGCGCAGCCGTGGAATATGAGATACCCCCTGGTTTTCGGACAAGGTAACTTCGGTAGCGTCGACGGTGACCCCGTGGCTGCCATGCGTTACACCGAAGCCAAGCTTGAAAAACTGGCCGAAGAGGTGCTTGAAGATCTCGACAAGGACACTGTCGACTTCATGCCCAACTTCGACGAATCTCTCCAGGAGCCTACGGTTCTCCCCGCAAAGGCCCCTCTGCTTCTGCTCAACGGCGCAGCAGGTATCGCTGTCGGTATGGCTACCAACATGGCTCCCCACAACCTCACCGAGGTCTGCAACGCCATCTGCGCCTACATTGACGACCCTGACATCACCGTAGAAGGCCTGATGCAGCACATCAAAGGTCCCGACTTCCCCACCGGAGGTATCATCCAGGGCCTTTCAGGCATCCGTGACGCCTTCGAAACCGGCCGCGGCAGGATCGTAGTCCGCTCGAAGACCGAAATCGAGGTGTCCGACAGCGGCCGCGAGACCATAGTGGTTTCCGAGATTCCCTACCAGATCAACAAGAAAGAGCTCATCGAGAAGATTGCCGAGCTCGTGGAGGCCAAGAAGATAGACGGCATCTCATACATCAACGACGAAAGCGACCGCAAGGGTATGCGCATCGTCATCAAACTGAAGATGGGAGCCGTGGCCAACGTTGTGCTGAACACCCTGTTCAAGTACACCCAGCTGCAGGCCAGCTTCTCAGTTAACAACATCGCCCTTGTAGACGGCCGCCCGAAGCTGCTGAACCTCAAGGACCTCATCAAATACTTCGTACGTCACCGCCACGAAGTCGTGCTCCGCAGGACACGCTTCGACCTCGATGCAGCACAGAAGAAGGCCCACATCCTCGAAGGTCTGCTCAAGGCTCTGGACATCATCGACCTTATCATCGAGCACATCCGTGCGTCCAAGACTGTCCAGGAAGCCCGCGACGGCCTGATGGAGAAGTTCGGCTTCACCGAGCCGCAGGCCGACGCCATCGTGGAGATGCGCCTCCGTCAGCTGACCGGTCTGGAGAGAGATAAGCTTCAGGCCCAGTACGACGATCTCGAGGATCTCATCCACCATCTGCAGGCCATCCTCGCCGACGAGAGCCTCCAGTATGGCCTCATCAAGGAGGAGATGCAGGACCTCATCGCCAAATACGGCGACGAGCGCCGCACCGAGATTGCGCCCAGCGCCGAAGACTTCAACCCCGAAGACTTCTATGCAGATGAAGACGTGGTCATCACGATCTCCCACCTGGGCTATATCAAGCGTACCCCTCTTACCGAATACCGCCTGCAGAACCGCGGCGGCATAGGATCGAAGGGTAGCACCACCCGCGAAGAAGATTTCATAGAACATATATATGTAGCCAACATGCACAGCACCATGATGTTCTTCACCAAGAACGGCAAGTGCTACTGGCTGAAGGTCTACGAAATCCCGGAGGGCACCAAGGCTTCCAAGGGCCGCGCCATCCAGAACGTCATCAATATCGAGCCTGAGGATGTCGTACAGGCCTACATCAACGTCAAGTCGTTCGACGACAAGGAATATGTAGACAGCCACTACGTCATCCTGGCCACCAAGACAGGCGTCATCAAGAAGACCTCCCTCGAGGCTTACTCGCGTCCCCGCGCCAACGGTGTGATAGCAGTGAACATCCGCGAAGGGGATGCCCTGATCGAAGCCCGTCTGACCAACGGCAACAACTACGTGCAGCTCGCCGGCCGCGATGGCTACCTCTGCAGCTTCCATGAGAGCAAGGTCCGTCCGATAGGCAGAACGGCCACAGGAGTGCGTGGAATAAGCCTTTCAGAGGGTGATGAAGTCGTTGGCATGATATGTGTAGATGACGACATTCCGGAAGAAAACCTGCCTCAGGTTCTGGTGGTTAGCGAGAACGGTTACGGCAAGAGATCCAAGATAATGGATTACCGGATCACCAACCGCGGCGGTAAAGGAGTAAAGACCATTAACATAACTGAAAAGACAGGCCCGCTGATAGCTATCAAAGATGTGACCGACGACAACGACCTGATGATAATCAACAAGTCAGGCATCACCATCAGAGTGGCGGCTTCGGACATCAAAGTGGCAGGCAGGGCGACCCAGGGAGTCAAACTGATAAACATCAGAGAAAACGACAGCATCGCAGCAGTCTGCGTGGTAAGCAAGAGCGAAGAAAACACGACGACGGAAGCGGCTGCAGATCCAAACCCTGAAGCAAATCCTGAAGCAAATACAGATAATCAGCAAACACAACAATAATCACTAATCTACACTAAAATGAAAAAGATTCTACTTTTTGTTCTTGCATCCTCAATTTCGATGATGACAATGGCTCAGCCCCCTATGGGTGGCGGCGGCGGTGGAATGCGTGGCGGCGGAATGGGGCCCGGCGGCCCGATGGGCGGTGGCCCTCAGGGTGGTGGCAACTCAATCACTTCAGCTCTCGGCGCAGGTACCAATGCTTCAGAAGCTAAGGCAGTCGTAGATGCCAAGAAAGCTCTTGATAAGGCGATTGCAGCATCTCAGAAAAAAGCCGGCAAGGCAGCAGCCTGGACTGCACTCAGCGATGCTTACGTTAAAGCATACGACGCTCCTGCACAGAACCTTCTCGCAGGTAGCTCCGCTAATGATGTCAACATGTTCCTCAAAGGTCAGAAAGCTACTGGAATCAGCAACAGGAAAGGTGCCGACGATGTCGAGTACGAAGTTGTTTCTTATGACAACAAAGACCTGTACTATCAGAACAACCGTCTGGAATTCTGGCTGGTTACCAAACCCGTCGTAGAGAATGCCCTCGGAAAGGCTGCCGATGCTATTGAGAAAGCATACTCTCTCGATCCCAAGGCTGCAACCAACAAGGCATACGCTGAGAAAGCCAACAAGATCCAGGAGAACATCTATCAGGAGGCTGTCAGCGAGTATCTCGCAGGCAACGCAGCAAAAGCAAGCGAACTCTTCGGCCAGGCTGCCAAAGTTAAGGCAGGCAAAATCCTGAACGAATTCGACTCAATGAGCGTTTACAACGCTGCTCTTATGGCTAACCTCGCCGGCGACAAAGCCAAGGCAATTGAAGGTTATAAAGAGTGTATCGCAAAAGGTTACTTCAACGACGGTAACGTATTCTCTAACCTCGCCGACATCTATAAGAACCAGGGCGACGAGGCGACAGCTCTGAAGACCCTCGAAGAAGGTTTTGCCAAATTCCCCAACAGCCAGTCAATCCTGGTTGGTCTCATCAACCACTATCTGACCACCGGCACTGAGCCCGACAAACTCTTCACTCTGCTGCACGACGCTCAGAAGAACGACCCCAACAACGCATCTCTCTACTATGTAGAAGGCGACGCTTACAAGAAACTCGGCGACTATGACAAAGCTCTCGAGCTCTTCGACAAAGCCAGCGCAGTAGATCCCAAGTATATCTACGGTGTCCTCAACAAAGGTATCCTCTACTACGACCGCGCTGTCGAGGTTCAGGAGAAAGCCAGCCTTGAGATGGATGACGCCAAGTATGCCAAACTGGTCGACGAACTCAACGGTTATCTTGAGAAGGCTATCGAGCCTTTCGAGAAGTCATTCAACATGAGTGATGACAAGACCATCAAGACTGCCGTTGCTGATTACCTGAAGAACATCTACTTCAGATTCAGAGACAGGTCAGCTGACTACCAGGCTGCTTACGAGAAATACAACAACTACGTAAAAGGCGAGTAAATCTTCACTACGATATGGAAGGCTGCCCCACGGCAGCCTTCCTTTTTTAAAACAAACACTATTATCATGGGGGGTCTTTTCGGAGTCATTTCCAAAAGAAGATGTGTGACAGACCTGTTCTACGGTACTGACTATCACTCACATCTGGGAACCAAAAGAGGCGGCATGGCAGGTATCAATCCCGACGGTTCGTTCGTGCGGGCCATCCACAGCCTCAAGCAATCATATTTCAGGGTCAAATTTGAATCGGAGCTTTACAAGTTCGAAGGCAACAGCGGCATCGGCGTAATAAGCGACAACGAGTCTCAGCCGATAGTGATGAACTCCCATCTCGGCCGCTTCGCTGCAGTGAGCGTTGCAAAGGTGAGCAACATCGACTCTCTCGAGCAGCAGGTGCTGGATTCAGGCAAGAATTTCACCGAGATGAGCGACGGCATGACCAATGCCACAGAGCTCATCTGCCATTTGATAACAGAAGGATCGACCTTTGCTGAAGGAATAGACTACATGCACCACAAAGTCTATGGGTCATGCACTATTCTGCTTCTGACACCCGAAGGTATCATAGCCGCAAGAGACTTCAACGGCCGTACTCCTCTCGTCATCGGCAAGAAGGAGGATTCCTATGCAGTGGCCAACGAGGACTTCAGCTTCTGCAACCTTGGCTACGAGAAATGCTACGAACTCGGCCCCGGAGAGGCTGTCCAGATCACGGCAGACGGCTTCAGGCAGATCCTCGAGCCCCGCGGAAGGCATCATATCTGCTCGTTCCTCTGGATCTATTACGGCTACCCTTCAGCCGCATATGAAGGGGTCAATGTAGACGATGTCCGCTATAATCTGGGCCGTCTGATGGGCAGTCAGGATGACACTCCAGTCGACATAGTTTCGTCTATTCCCGATTCAGGCACATGCATGGCAATCGGTTATGCTCAGGGACGCGGCATTCCCTACCGCAACGCAGTGGTCAAATACACCCCCACCTGGCCCCGCAGTTTCATGCCGGCCGACCAGAGCATGCGCGACGTGGTGGCCAAGATGAAACTCATCCCCAACTATTCTATAATGCGCAACCGCAGCGTCGCCTTCTGCGACGACTCGATAGTCCGCGGCACACAGCTTCGCGACAACGTCGAGGCGTTCAAGAGCCACGGTTCCCGCGAGGTCCACATCCGCATCAGCTGCCCGCCTCTGATCTTCCCTTGTCCGTTCCTCAACTATTCCGCATCGAAGTCTCCGCTGGAGTTCATCTCCCGCAGGGTTATCAAGGATCTTGAAGGCAGCCACGACAAGCATCTGGACGAGTATGCAATGTATGGAAGCGACAGATATATGGCTATGGTCGAGTCCATAAAGAATCAGCTGAAGATGAATACTCTCAAGTTCAACACCATCGATAACCTGGTGGCTGCGATAGGTCTGGACAAGAACTGTATATGCACCCACTGCTTCGACGGCAGCGACAAATGTGTCATTTAGTTTGGGTTTTGTGACATTATTAGGTTAAAAAGTATTATCTTTGATATACCACTTTAACCTATTAATGCTACACTAATATGACTATTTTCGTTTATGGCTTGAGTTTCAAAGCCAGAAGAGAAAATTTGATTGAGCTTTTTTCACCGTTCGGAACCGTTACATCTGCCAGAATCATTATTAACAAAGAGACCCGCCGCTCTCGCGGTTACGGTTTTGTAGAGATGGATGACGCAGATGCTGAAAAAGCGATTGCCGCCCTTGATGGCAGCGAACACATGGGACGTACCATCAATGTGACAAAAGCCAACGATCGACCTGCAGCAACGGAATCATAGCGATGCTATAATATCAATCACTGAATTCAAAGTCTGCAGTATTCCAAGCAGAACCTTGCCGCCCGGCACTCCTATGAAAGGGATGTTCCGGGCGGCGATCGTTATAGGAAGCAGCCACATCGCGGCCGAGCTGAGAGGGATGGCGACAAGGTTGGTGACCATGAAATATTTCGGGAAGGTTCCGAAGTAGAGCAGGGACAGCGGAGCGGTGGCTGCCTGGCAGCTGATGGAGAGCGCCAGGGTGTTCCATATATATTTCATGGGCAGGCTGCGTGCTGCCAGCAGAGCCTTGAGTCTCGGATAGAGGAAATAGATGCCGATGACAGCGCAGTAGGAGAGCTGGAAGCCGATGGCGAATGGGGCGTCCGGATTGAAGAGGCAGATCAGCAGGGCACTGATGGCCAGTGAGCGGAGCATATCACGGTCCGATGCGATCATGCCGCATATCTCATACACTGTAATCATTGTGACGGCACGGCAGATGGAACTGCTCAGGCCCGATATGACGGCGAATGTCCAGAGCGAAGCCAGGATCACTGTCCGCTTCACCACCCTTGCGACCCTGCTGTTTCCCAGGACGGACAGCACGGCGTTCAGGAAAGCATAAACCACACCTACATGGAGCCCGCTAAGGGCCAGCAGATGCATAGCCCCGGAGGCCTTGTACTGGCTCTTGAGAGCGGCGCTGAGCATGGATTTGTCTCCAATGACAAGAGCCTTAGCTATCGCGATCTCGTCGGAGCGGCCGGCAGGGAGGATGCTGTCGACAAGACCTGAGACTGCGGCCTTGAGTTCCGCCGCCCTGGCGAAGATGGCCATTCCGTCGCGGGGTATGCCTCCGGCGACAGCCCCTGCGGCTCCGAGGAC
>JAFZVU010000074.1 GCA_017617655.1 Bacteroidales bacterium | reverse complement strand
TGTAGCGGTCGTTGCCCAGCCAGTTGGTTGTGCTCCACTCGCTATAGGTAGCCATCGACAGCAGGATGTCGTAGTCCAGGCTTCCGTTTTTCGGGAAATCCTCGAAGACGCCTTCGATAGTCGCCTTGAAATCCAACTGGTCTTCATTGGCGATCTGGCGGCCGAGAACGCTGCTGATGTCATCCTTCGACGATTGGAGGAGCTTCTCGGCGAAGCTGCGGCTCACCATCACCGAACCCCATTTTCCAAGCGCCTTTGTCGGATCGCCTGCCAAAATCGGACGGTCGAAAACCGTGAAGAAGCAGGTGTCTGCACAAACCAGCGTTGCTTTCAGTTTATTGCCATCCTCGTCCAGATAGGTGTCGCCGTTGAAAACAGAGGTGGTACGGGTCCCGGCTTCCACGCCAGGCACCTCTTGCATGAAGCCCACGGCGACGGCGCCGCTCACCTGGCCGTAATCGTTCTCATCGCCGTTCTGCGAATACCAGGTATAGATAGAATACACCCGGTCGATGTCCTTGTAGAAGCTGTCATAACTCAGCTCGAAGAACACCTTGGCAATGAGCACGATCCCCACTGCCAGTCCCACACCAAGGGACAGCACCTTAATCCATATATCGCTTTTCGATTTCATCTTATTCTTTCTTCAGCGCCTCGGCGGGGTTGGTCCGCGCGGTTCTGACACTCTGGTAGAGGACGGAGATGGCGGCAATGACGGCGACCACCAGGCCGGCAATGGCAAATATCCACCAGTGCAGGGCGATGCGGTGGCCATAGCCGGAGAGCCAGCGGTTCATGAAGAACCATGCCACCGGGACGGCAATAACAAAAGCTATCCCCACCATCTTCATGAACGACAGCACCAGTTCCCGCAGCACGCCTGAATACTCGGCACCGAACACCTTCTTCACCGACACGCTCTGTATCTCCTGCTGCATATAGTATGAACTCATGGCGAAGAGGCCAAGGGCGCTCACAAGGATTGACAAAAGGGTGAAGATGAGCACTATGTCCAATACGCGCTTTTCATCCCTGAAGCCCTCTGAAATCATCTCCTCGATGTATTGTCCGTCGAACAACCTGCCGGGGAAAACCTCCTGGGCAATAGCTTCCACCTGTTTGCGGGCGGTAGCGTGATCGCCTATGGTCTTGACCAGCAGAACCCAGGGGAAATTGTCGTCCGGACTTTCTTTCCAGTTGAAAATCATAGCTGCGCTTTGTGCAGATTCCAGCGGACGAATCTTGAAATCGTAGTAGACGCCGCCGATGATCACACTACCATCCATTGCAGACATATATTCCGTTTCAGATTCATCAATGCCTATCTGCTTGAAGGCGTATTCATTGAGCCACCAGTTGCGCTGGTGGTTGTCTTGTTTTTCTTTCAGTCCCAGAATCTGGAAATAATTGTCATCTCCCTGGATCTGCTGGAATGAGACCCAGTTTCCTCCGCCCACTTCCATGGTCACATTGTTAGTCCCTTGCAGCGGAATGCCGTTACCCTGCCCCACTGCTTCAACGCAGGGCTCAGCTGCAAGACGGTCCAGCAGAGGGCGGAGATCGCCGCTCTGGCCGAATTCATTATTGACAACAAGTATGTCTTTTGTATTATATCCCAGATCGGCGCTGATCATGTGCCAG
The DNA here is from genome assembly GCA_017617655.1 of Bacteroidales bacterium. GTDB lineage: Bacteria > Bacteroidota > Bacteroidia > Bacteroidales > UBA932 > Equibacterium. The sequence goes on along the minus strand of JAFZVU010000074.1, from coordinate 1,718 downwards.
ATCTGCAGGGCCATAGTCAGGGTGCTTACCAGCATAACGACAGTTACCACATTCTGCAGCACAATGATGACTTTGCTGTAAAAGGTTTTTGTCCTGCGGCGAAATGTTCCCCTTACGATCTCGATAGGCTGTGCCTGCTGGATGAGCACGGCTGGAACGATGCCGGCCAGAATGCCAAGCACGACAACAAAACCCGCCACAAGCAGCACATTCCCGAGTGAAATGGCCTTGAAAATAGAGACCGGATAGGACAGCAGTCGGGAAACCGACGGCGCCAGGGCCTCTGCCAGCAAGATGGCCAGCAGCATTGAAATGCCGCAGATGATAGTACTCTCGGCGATGACCTTGAGGAATATGCCCCTTTTATCGGCACCCACCAGACGTCTGGTAGCCATCTCCTTGGCGCGGAAGCCCGTCAGGGCAGTCGTCATGTTGATATAGTTGAGCACGGCGAAAGCCAGCAGCAACAGACACATGGCCAGCAACAGATTGACGAAGTCGCGGTTGCCGAAATGGATTGTTCCCGTCCAGTCGAAATTCCCGTCTTTCAGGAAATACACTTCCCTCAGCGGGATGATACGGACCTGGTCGCAATTGCTCTTATACATCCAGAAGTTCTCTTCCAGCCAATCCAGGATGTCGTCATGCCTTGCATTGATGTCAGCACCGGGATATGTCATGACAAAGCATATACCAGCTGCGGCATTGCTCATATACTCGTCGTGGGAGGGATTTGTTTTCGGCATCATCTCTCCGCGTACCAGCACATCCGGTGCTTCGAGGACGGAATTGCCGAAGTCTTCATATACACCGCAGACTGTCAGCTGTGCACCCCCGGGGCCGTCTACATCCGCCATTGTGATAATCTGGCCGATGGGGTCTTTATCCCCGAAATGCGCATTGGCAAACTCCCTGCTAACCATGCAGCGGTCCCAGGAGACAGCCCAGTCTGCTTTGTTGCCCTCAACCAGGTCATAGCTGAAAATATCGAAGAAGGTGCTGTCAGCAGACATTGTACTGCCGTATACATCTTCGCCCATTATTATATAACGGGCTGCTTCTGACATCTTTGCAACGCAGCATCCTTTTTCTATCTCCGGGAAATTATTCTTCAGATGCTTGTCGAGCCAGTAGCCCATATTGACATGGATTTCGTTGGCAACAACATAAATCCTGTCCTCGTTTTCCTGGAAGGAATCTGTAGAAAGCTGCCGCTGTACGTATACCGCCAGCAGCAGCACGAATGCCATTGATACAGTGAGGCCGATGAGGTTCACTGCCGCATATAACTTATTCTTCTTTAAAAAGTTCCAAAAGCTTTTCATTTATCAACTCTCGCGTCATCCTGAGCCTTCAGCCCTGAGCGTGGCCGAAGGGGCAGCGAAGGATCTAAAAAATTAATACGTCACTATCGCCATAAGTTTCATAACCGGAGGTAATCACCTTCTCGCCTGGCTCCAGGCCCTCCAGCACCTCATAGTACTGCGGGTTCTGGCGGCCGATGCGGATCTCGCGCTTGACAGCCTTGGTGCCCTCTTTATTCACAACGTAAATCCATTTGCCGCCGGTCTTCTGGTAGAAGGTGCCGCGGGGGATTATTACCGCCTCTTCCGGCTGGCCCAGCTGGAGGTTCAGGTAGTAGGTCTGGCCGGCGCGGATGTTGTCCGGCTGCTGGCCCTCGAACTTGAAGTCAGCCTGGAACTTGCCGTCGCGCACCT
>JAFZVU010000073.1 GCA_017617655.1 Bacteroidales bacterium | reverse complement strand
TCCGGGATTTCAGGACGGCGGGAGCATTTTACCCCCATTTTCGCTCCTGCCGTCCCCAAATCCCGGACGGCGGGAGCACTTTGCTCCGAAAATGCGGCGGAAACGGTGGCGGGTGTTCAGAAAAGTGTAACTTTGTAAAGTTTCTTTACAGTTGAGAGAAGGATATGGCATCTAAGATTGGAAAAATATTGGTGGTGGACGACAACGCCGGGATTCGTAAGACGTTGGAGCTGCTGCTGCCGATGCACTTCGCGCAGGTGGAGACGCTGCCGTCGCCGGTGACGCTGGTGACCACCCTGGAGCGCTTCAAGCCGGACGTGGTGCTGCTGGACATGAATTTCAACACGGCGATCAACACCGGCAACGAGGGCCTTTACTGGGCCGGCGAGATCAAGAAGATGGTGCCGGAGGTCGAGGTGGTGCTGTTCACGGCATATGCCGACATTGCACTGGCGGTGGAGGGGATGAAGCGCGGGGCGTTTGATTTCATTGTGAAGCCGTGGGAGAATGACAAGTTGGTGGCTACTCTGACGGCGGCGCGCGACAAGGCTCGCAAGGCGATGGGGAGAGATTCGTCTCCCTCGCGGACGGCGGATAGGCTAAGTTCTTCAGGCTCCGGAATGTCACGCGGCAGCTACTCCGAGCCTTCAGAGGCCAGCCGGAGGAGCGGATATGGCTATGCCGAAACCCCGGGCGCCAGTCGAGAGGATGGCGCAGGCAACCCTTCTGCAACTGTCGCCAATCGACGCGGCACTGGCTATGCCACCCGCAGCGAAACATCTATGTACTGGGGCACTTCCAGGCCGATGGCGGCGATCCGCAAGACCGTCGACAAGATTGCTCCGACGGATGCCACGGTGCTGATCACCGGCGAGAACGGCACCGGCAAGGACGTGCTGGCCCGCGAGATACATGCCCTGAGCCTGCGCAGCAGCAAGCCGATGGTGGCTGTCGACGCCGGCGCCATCACTGAGACTCTCTTCGAGAGCGAACTGTTCGGCCACGTGAAGGGCGCTTTCACCGATGCACATACCGACCATGTCGGCAAGTTCGAGCAGGCCGACGGCGGCACGTTGTTCCTCGATGAGATCGGGAATATCCCGCTGCACCTGCAGGCAAAGCTGCTGCGGGTGCTCCAGAACCGCAGCGTGGTGAGGGTCGGCGGCTCCAAGGCCATCCCGGTGGACATCCGGCTGATCTGCGCGACGAATATGGACCTGGAGGCGCTGGTGCGTGAAGGCCGTTTCCGCGAGGACCTGTTTTACCGCATAAACACGGTGCACATCGCCCTGCCGCCGCTGCGCGAACGCAAGGAGGACATTGTGCCGCTGGCCGAAAGGTTCATAGGCCAGTTTGCTGAGAAATACCACCGGCACGTGACGGGCCTCGACGCTTCGGCCGCCCAGGTGCTGGAAGCCTGCCGCTGGAACGGCAATATCCGCGAGCTTGGCAATTGCATTGAGAAGGCTGTGATTCTGAGCGAGGGAAAGACTCTGACGGCTGCGGACCTTCAGATGGAGGCTGCCAAAACCGCCGAGCCGGTCTCAGGCACGCTGAAGGCGGTCAGCGACGCGGAGGAGGAGCGTCTGGTGCGGGAGGCCATGGACCGCACGGGTGGCAACATTTCGACCGCGGCGAAGATGCTGGGCGTGAGCCGGCCGACGCTGTATGCGAAGTTGAAGAAATACGGGTTATAGATCCTTCGCTTCGCTCAGGATGACAAGCGGGGCTCGCGGACGCAGGAAGACTAGCGGGACCCGCAGGCGCTGGATGAAAAGCGGGGCAATGCTCGCTGGATGACAGGTGGGGCACGCAGACGCAGAATGAAAAGCGGGACCCTCAGGCGCTGGATGACAAGCGGGACTCGCGGACGCAGAATGAAAAGCGGGACCCTCAGGCGCAGGATGACAAGCGGGTCCCGCATGAAGGCAAATATTGATGATGCAGATAAAATATGTCATAGTGCTCGTAGTGGCTGTCGCGGTGGTCGTGGCGGTGGTCGCATCTTTGCGGACACGCCGCAAGGACATCCGCAAGGTGGGCTACATGATGGACGCGCTGGAAGACGGGGAGCTGAACTTCCGCTTCAAGGACAGCAACCGCTTCAACCGCACGCTGAACCGTATCCGCACCATCTTCGAGAAGCAGAGGCAAGCCCACGAGCAGGACTCCTGGACGAAGCTGATCCGCGTGCTGACCCACGAAATCATGAACACCGTATCCCCCATCGCCTCGCTGTCCGACGCCATGGCCAAATCGGTGGATGAGGACGGCCGCAGCGAGCTGGACATCAAGGCCGGTCTGGAGACTATCTCCGACTCTTCGAAGAACCTGATAGAGTTCGTGCAGACCTACCGCCAGCTGTCCGGAGTGGCCAAGCCCGTCCGCAAGGCGCTGGTGCTGCAGGAACTCATAGAACATGTGATCTCCCTGAACAGCGAATACGCCACCTCCTGCAGCGCGGTTTGCAGCTACCGGCCCGAAGAGCCCGATTTGATGATCTACGCCGACGAAGGCCAGATCTCCCAGATCTTCATAAACCTCATCAAGAACGCCCTGCAGGCCGGAGCGAAGCACATCGACATCTCTGCGAAGATGGGCCAGGACGATGAGGTTATAATCATAGTCGCCAACGACGGAGCCCCCATCCCGGTGGAGAGCCAGGAGCAGATCTTCGTGCCGTTCTTCACCACCAAGAAAGAAGGTTCCGGCATCGGCCTGGCGCTGGCCCGCCAGATCATGCGCAACCACAACGGCTCCATCGATCTCGACTGCAGCGATGCCTCCCGCACCGCCTTCCGGATAGTTTTCAGGTAGCGCTGCCCGCTCCAGAAAAAAAATTATATTTTTCGAGACGTATTTCGGAAGTATGTGTGTTTATATAGCAGAAACGTACTAAAAGCCAAAGCCTGATTTATTGAGTATCTTTACAGAGAACAATGCCTGTGTAGGTGTATAAGGATTTAGACGAGCAGGAGCTTGCCAGATATTGTGCCAAAGGAGATAGGCTGGCAGAGGATGAGCTGTATACCAGATATGCGGCCAGGGTGCTCTCGCTATGCCGCCGATACACCGACAGCGCGGACGACGCAAAGGATCTGATGCAAGACGCCATCATTAAGGCGCTTGACAAAATCTCCACCTTTACATATTCAGGGAAAGGTTCTCTGTTCGCCTGGATCAGCCGCATCGCCATCAACATGGCCCTCAACCAGATTAAGAGGCAGCGATGGAAGACGGTGTCGCTGGATGCCTGGCAGCGGGACAACCTTCCGGAGCCGACCGGGCAGGAGATGGAGGAGATACCGCATGAGAAGCTGCTGGGATGGATATCGGAGCTGCCGGATGTGAGGAGGGCCGTCTTCAACCTGTACTGCATCGACGGTTACTCTCACAAACAAATCGGGCAGATGCTTGGGATAAGCGAAAAGGGGTCAGCCGGAGTACTGGCCAAAGCAAGGAAACAATTGAAAGAATCGATAAATAGTTATCTGAAGGAAAAGGAACGATGAAAAACTGGGAAGACATCATCAAAGACAAGCTGGAAGGGTACGAGAGTCCCCTGCCGGAAGGGAGTCTTGCCGAGTTCCGCTCCCGCAGAGAGGCGAGCAGGGCAGCAGCTGGCGCCCGCAGTGAGGAGACCGCGCCGCGTGCTCGCAGTGAAGAGGCAGCGGCCGGGGCCCGCAGTGAGGAGACCGCGCCGCGTGCTCGCAGTGAAGAAGCAGCGGCCGGTGCCCGTGCAGGCAGCGCTGTCTCGAAAAAGCGTTCGCCGCTGGTTTGGATTCTGCCGACCGCCGTTGCCGCAAGCCTGGCTGCATTCCTGTTCCTGAGACAGCCCGGCACGCCGGAAGGTGACGGTCAGAACGGCTGGCAGCCTTCTACCACGATAGCAGTCGCCAACACTGACTCCACCGATGCCACTGAACCGATTCAGCCCGTACAATCGGCGCAATCCGCACAGCCGGTGCAGACGTTGCAGCCGGCACAGCCCGCGCAGCTTATAGCTCAGGCCACAACGCCTAAGGCGACCCAGCCGGCTTATTCCGGCACGAGGGGTACAGAGTCCGCCGGGCAGCAACAGGCTGCCGAAACCTCAGAACCCAGCCCGGAAGCATCTGCGACAGCAATGGAGCGACCTGAGACGAATGATGCAAAAGCAGACGCAGCCGCGGCAGGAACGGATAAACCTGCCGGCCCCGGCCAGGACGGGCAAATCATTTCACCTTCGCAAGACGGGCAGGCCATTTCTCCTTCGCAGGACGGGCAAGCCCTTTCACCTTCTCAGGACGGGCAGGCCATTTCTCCTTCGCAGGACGGGCAAGCAGTTTCACCTTCGCAGGACGGGCAGGCCATTTCACCTTCGCAGAATGAGCAGGCAACCAACCAGCCCGGGCCGACAAACAATCAGGACACCCGCACTGCCACAACCATCACCTTCCCGACTGTAGAGCTGCAGAAGGTCGGGAGGGATGCATCGTATAACTACGCGACACTCGCCACTATTGGCGGCGCTGCAGGCGCCGGATTGCTGACGGCCCTGGCGACCAACATCCATTTTAATAATTTACCTAACTCAGAACCAGACGGCGCCAATGAAATGAGGTCCGCCCACGCAGAGTACCTGAGATTGTTGAATTATTTGGAAAAGATGGGAATAGACACCTCAGACCCCGCTGTCCTTGAAGACTTGTTTAACAATCCGTTAACAGGGTCATGGTCGCCTCAGAAAAGCCTTATTGAGAAACTTATAGAACTGGACATCGATCCCGACGATCCCGCCTATCTTGCGTTTGCTGATTATTTGAACAAAAAGGGAAATCCGACTATCCCCACCAATCCCTCTACCAACGATGCGGCCCATCCAGACAGACTGCTGAAAACCACTCACCGCATGCCGCTCACAGTCGGCCTGTCGGTCAGGACCCCCGTGTCGGAGAAGTTGTATCTTACCACAGGACTGGAATATTCCAGATACACTTCTGTATATTCTTACTCCAAGGCCGGAGACATCAAGCAATTTGATCACTTTGTCGGCATCCCGCTCCGCCTGGACTGGGTGTTCGCCTCAAGCAAGATGTTCGACCTCTATGCCGGCGCCGGCCTGAAAGCAGAATGGTGCTGGACAGGATCTGAGGGTTTCAGCACCTCGCTGCTGGGCGCGGGCGGCGTACAATTCAATCTGACCGACTGGCTTGGCATATATGTTGAGCCTCGGCTGAGCTGGAAAATGACTTTAAACGAACCTGTGCTGGAAACCTACCGCAGCGAGCACCCCCTGATGTTCGCCGTCGCAACCGGCATAAGGTTCACCATTAATTAGATAATTGTTAACTTTGTGCACCATGAAACACTTTTATATGCTTGCTGCGCTTGCAGCGTTTATGATGATGACTGCAACTTCCTGCGACAAAGTGGAGCAGGGAGAAGGTGGAGGCAATGATTACAAGCCGCTGGAGCTCACGACTAAAGCATCCCAGTTCGTCGAGCAGGGCAGCACGTTCTCCTTTGAATTCATAGACCGCATCAACAAACATGCGAAGGCCGACTATATCATCTCCCCGCTGAGCATGCAGTTCCTGCTGGGAATGCTGCTTGACGGAGCAAAAGGCGAGACCGCGGAACAGATCGCCAAGGTACTGGGCTACGGTGCAGGCGAGGTGGACGCCGTCAACCAGTTCTGCCTGTCGATGCTCGAACAGCTCCCGAAGCTCGACGAGAAGACTACTCTCAACATAGCCAACGCCATATTCGTCGACGACGGCTGGCCCCTGAACAGCGGTTTCAAGAAAGACGTCGCAAAATATTTCAATGCCGAAGTCAGCAACCTTGACTTCTCAGACAACGCCGGCTCTCTCAAAGTCATCAACGGCTGGAGCAACACTCACACCAACGGCATGATTCCCAAAGTGCTCGATGAGGTCGACCCGAGCATCCTGGCCTACCTCATGAACGCCGTTTACTTCAAGAGCCAGTGGGTCAATCAATTCCCCAAGCAATCCACTGCTGACGAATTATTCACCGACGAAACCGGCATGGGCATCAACGGCACGGTGAAAATGATGAAGATGAGTTGCCATCTCCCCTATTTTGAAAACGAGATGTATCAGATGGTGAGCATGCCTTACGGCAACGGCGCCTTCTCGATGATGGTCCTGCTTCCACGATATGAATACACTACCGCCGACATCACAGCCTCTCTCAAGAAGGCGAACTGGAACGCGCTCCGCAAAGCTCCCCGCGAGACTGAAGTCGACGTCTGGTTCCCGAAATTCGAATCGAAATACCATATCAAACTCAATGACATCCTGTCGGCCATGGGTATGCCCCTCGCCTTCGGCGGTGCTGATTTCAGCGCAATGTCGCCGGCTGCCAACCGCCTGAGCTTCGTGCAGCAGGACGGCGCCATCAAGGTGGATGAAGAAGGTTCCGAGGCCGCAGCCGTCTCAGTCGCCGGCATGGAGAAAAACACTGCCGTCGGCGGCGAGCCCCAAATAGCAATCTTCCATGCCGACCACCCGTTCATCTATCTGATTACGGAGGCCAGCACGGGAGTTGTGCTTTTTGCCGGAAGATACTGCGGCAAATAAATCTTGTTACCAGAAATTTAAGGCCGCTTCAGCAGGCGGAGGTCATAGACGCCGCCCACTGTAGCGCCTTGCTGTGCAACGAACTTGACGCGGACTGAATCCTTGCCCTTAAGCATCGCTGCAGGGACGGGATACTCCTCGCCGATGAACTGCGACTGCATCCATTTGCCGGTGTTGTCGACAGACATCATCAGCTCGTCGTCCACATAGACATCGAACTTGCGGGTGGCCCACTCGGCTGCGCCCCAGTATTTCACATACAGACTTACCCCTTCTGAAACACCGCCGGTGGCGAGGTCATAGCTGAACCAGCCGCCGGAGCGGGCGTCGCGGTAATGCACGTCGCGGGTGACGCCGGTGTTCGAGCGCTGCTGCTGGAGGCTGTGGTCAGTCTCGGGCTGCTGCTCGCCGGGAGCCACCTTGTCGAGGGTGCGGGCCTCGAGAGCCAGCATTTCAGCCTCCTTGCGGGCGAGTTCTTCTACATATTCCTTGTACCCCTCGTCGTTCAGAGCAAGCCAGTAGATTTCGTAGCGCGAATCGTGGATGCCGGCGAAAGGCTCCAGCTCGGCGTCGATGGGATTCAGCATATTGAGCCCCCTGAAACGGAAGTGAAGAGGTTCGCCCGGCACAGGAACGATGTAGTCGCCGATCTTGTCGACATCGTGGGCCACAAGGATCGGAGCCTTATCTATCGGAAGCTTGGGACCTGCGGCATACTGGCTCCAGCGGCCGTCGTCGGCCAGCAGGCCTACGAGGTCTTCAGTGCCGGTGCGCATACCCAGCAGGATGGGACCGTGCATTATGGCCACATAGTCCGGGACGTTCGGCATGTGTTCGATGGTGTTCTGCATCGGCAGGCCTACCTCGATAACATCGCCTTTCTTCCATTTGCGCTGGAGAGTAACGTAAGACGAAGGAGCTGCATCTACCTTCACGGGCTTGCCGTTGACCCTGACGGTCAGGGCGCCGGCCTCAACCCAGCCGGGATAGCGGACCTTGATGGCGAAGCGGCCCTTGCCGGATACGATGCGCAGGCGGGTGCTCTCCTCAGAAGGGAATTTGGTCTCCTGGCGGATGACCATCTTGCGGTCCTTCCAGTTCAGCTCGGAAGCCACGAAGAGGTTGACATAAAGGTCGCTGCCTTCGTGGGTGTATATGAACTGGTTGTACTTGGACTGGTTCTCCATGCCGCTTCCCACGCAGCACCACATAGCCTCGTTAGGCACTGAATACACGCGGTAGTGCCTCGGACGGGCCGAGGTGAAATAGACGTAGCCGCCGTGCTCCGGATGCTGGGTCGAAAGGATGTGGTTGAACATGGTGCGCTCGTAAAAATCTGCATATTCAGCCTTGGGAGACACCCTGAACAGGTCCTCGGTGAGCTTGAGCATGTTGTAGGAGTTGCAGGTCTCAGGACCGTCGTCGTCATTGACAAAGTCTATGCAGGCTGCGGCACTGGGGAAGTGTTCGCGGCGGCTGTTGCCTCCGAAAGCGAGGGAGCGGTTGTGAGAAACCGTCCACCAGAAGAAGCGGCCGGCCTCGGCATAATCGGGAGAGTCGCTGAGCTCGCCGATGCGCACGAAGCCCACTGCCTTGGGCACCTGAGTGTTGGCGTGCAGGTTGTCAAGACGGTCCTCGTCATGAGTCAGAGGCTCGAGGATGGCCTTGTGTGAATAGCGTTTTGCTGCTGTGAGATATTTGGGATCGCCGGTCATGGCGTAGGCATCGGCGAACATCTCGTTCATGCCGCCGTGCTCGTTGCGCAGCATCTGCTCCATCTGCTCGTCAGTAAGGTCGGCGGTGATGTTGATGCCCCAGTCGCAGAATCCTAAGAAAAGGTCTTTTGCTTTCTCATTGCCGCAGTAGAGCCAGGCGTCGCGAAGGCCTGCATACATCTTGTGGATGTTGTAGAACGGAGCCCAGGCCGAAGAATACTGCCGGAACTCGCCCTTCTTGAAGTCAGACCACATCGATGCGCTGTTGGGAATTCCTCCTATATAACCCACGCCCCAGGATGCGTTGTTGCGGGCATTGGCGGCAGCAACCTCCGCCAACTCGTCAATCATGTAGTTCATCCTGCGCAGGCACTCCTGGTTTCCTGTCGTCTGCCAGTTCATGGCCATCGCGGTGAGGTAGTGACCTGCTATATGGCCGTCAAGACCAGCCCAGTTGGGATAGTATTCAGCCTTCTTGGGCAGTCCGGCCTCGGCTCTGAACGGAGCCAGGAGGCGGTCTACGTCATACTGCAGGAGCACTTCTACATTAAGGTCGCGGGCATGCTTGAACGGGCCGTCGAGCAGCTTTACGTCGCCTATCGGGAATTCATTGTCATACAGACGGTCCTGTGCGGACAACTGGAAGCACAGCGCCATCAACGCTGCGGCAATGATCAGCAATCTTTTCATTGGAGATATTATCTGTTTCGTTTTATACTATTTGAAAATCATGCGGGCGAAAGCTGCCACTGACTTGCGCCAGGGCTGCCACTCGTGGTCGCCCGGGAATGACTGGAACTCTACGTCCACGCCGGCGTCGCGCATTGTCTTGACGATGGCGCGGGTGTACTCGATGCGGGGATCATGCTCGCCGCAGGAGATGAAGAAGCAGTCAAGCCCCTTGTTGAACTGAGCCGGAGCAGACAGCATGCCGGGGATGTTGGCCTCGAGGTCGAAGTTCGAAGCGCCGTTGATGCCGCCGAACACACCGGTAGAGAAAACACCCACATTGGCAAAGACTCCGGGCTCGCGAAGGCCGATGAAGAACGACTGGCCGCCGCCCATCGACAGGCCGCACATGGCGCGGTGCTTAGCATCGGCCTTGACGCGGAAGTTCTTCTCGATGAACGGGATGATGCTGCCCAGAAGCTCCTCGCGGTAGGGCTGCATGCCCTCCCAGCTGTAAGTCCCCTGACCGGCAGGCATGCCGGCCTTGCGGGGCACGTTGGAGTTGACGCTTACCACGATCATCGGCACAGCCTCGCCGCGGGCGATGAGGTTGTCAAGGATGGTGGCGGTACGGCCCTGCTGCATCCATCCGCGGTGGTCTTCGCCGCCGCCATGGTGGATATACATCACAGGGTACTTCTTGTTGCCTTTCTCATATCCCGGAGGGGTGTAGACGAACACGGGCCTCCATGCCTCGGCATAATTAGACCAGTAGTTCATCTCGCGGACCTGGCCGTGCGGAACGTCCTGGATCTCGAAGAGGTCCATGCCGGGCTCGGGGATGTCGATGGCGCTGGCCATGCGGCTGGTGCCGAAATACGACTCGCTGGCCGGGTCGGCCACAGACACTCCGTCAACTATCAGTGAATAGTAGTGATAGCCGGGCAGCAGGGGTTTGGTGACGATGGTCCAGGTGCCGCTGGCATCCTTTACGCCGTCGTTGCGGCCGCCCAGGTCTATCTGCACACGGTTAGCCTGCGGAGCGCGAACCTTGAAGACAACAGAGTTGTCGGCAAGGATCTTCGGGAAGCCGTTGGCGCTGATGTTGGTCACCGGAGAAACGGCGCCGGACAGCTTCGGCTCGAGGTCAGCGAGAAACTTGTCTGTACGGGCAGCGTTCACGAATTCCACCATCTCGGAGAGCCAGGGCTCGATGAAGAGGTTGATGCCGTGGCCTGCGCCTTCCACAAGGTTAAGGTCGCTCTTGATGCCGTTCTTGTCGAGGGCCTCGTAAAGCTCCATTCCCTGGCAGTGAGGCACGACGTTGTCCTTGGTGCCGTGGAATATGATTGTCGGAGGGTCTGAAGGGTCAAGATACTGGATGGGGTCGATGGTGCGGAAGAGGTCGTCGTCGCCGTCATAGTTGACGCCGAGAAGAGCCTCCTCAGGAGTGCCGCCCCAGGGGCGTTCCCACTCGCATTCCATATTCAGCAGGTCGATGGGGCCTGACCAGTCGCAGACGCAGTCAACAGCGCTGCTGAAAGAGGTGTAGGGACCCACAGAACCTTCGAGGTCGACGCTGTGCCTGCCGATCTGCGCTTTCTTCACATTTGAAGAAGAGCCGGCCAGCGAGGCCAGATGTCCGCCTGAAGAGAAGCCGGAAATGCCGATGAACGAAGTGTCGAAATGATACTCCTCAGCCTTGGCGCGCACGAAGCGGATTACAGCCTTGATGTCCTGGATCTGGGCCGGGAACTTGGCGTCCATGCTAGAGCGGTGGTTGGGAGTTACGATGGCATAACCTGCATCCAGGAGGGCCTGGCAGATATTGTCGAGGTTGGCCATGTTCTTCGAGTTGTTCGAGAACCATGCGCTTCCGTAGATGTGCACCACAACAGGATAAGAAGCCTTCCTTTCAGCGGGAAGATAGATATCGAGCTTGTGATAGACCTGACCGTCGCCGGCATAGTCCACATCCATGAACTTCTCGCTGCAGCGCACTTCGGGCAACCTGAAGCTGAACCCTGCGAGCTGGGCGGAAGACATGCCGCCGGGCGGCTGTGCCTGCAGTGAAACAAATGCAGCAAGCGCCAGAGCGACTGTCATTATCAGTTTTTTCATAATAATAGTGTGTTAGATTACTTGGAAATCAATTGCCTGGAGGTCCTCGTCGCGTGATGAGCTTCCATAGAGGATGCGGTACTTGCCGGGATATACCGACAGGCCGTCCACTGCCTCGTCATAGAACGAGAATGCCTCGCCGTCCAGAGTGATGCGGGCTTTGCCCGACTGGCCGGGAGCGAGAGTGAGTTTCTCGAAGCCCTGGAGAGCCTTGATCGGAGCGTCAGCCTTGTCGACAGCCTGTACGTATACCTGAACTGTCTCCGCGCCCTTCACACTGCCGGTGTTCTTCACGGGAACGGTGATGGTCACCTTGCCGTCCTTCTTCATAGACTGCTTGCTGAGCTTGCCCTTGCCATATTCGAAGGTGGTGTAGCTCAGACCGTAGCCGAAAGCGAACTGCGGTTTGCCATGGAAATACTTGTAGGTGCGGTTGTCCATGCTATAGTCGAGGAAGTCCGGAAGGTCGTCGTTCGAAGCATAGAAAGTGACGGGGAGCTTGCCTGAAGGGCAGCAGTCGCCGAAGAGAACCTCGGCAAGAGCCTTTGATCCACCCTGACCGGGATACCATGCCTGCAGCAGAGCGTCATACTGACCCTCGACGCTTGCGAAAGCGATGGCAGAGCCTGAGCAGTTGACGAAGATGACGGGCTTGCCGGTGGCATGCATGGCGCGCACGAGCCTCTGCTGTACTGCAGGGAGTTCGATGTCGGCCTTGTCGCCACCTTCTCCCTCCATCTGGGCAGAGATGCCGCCGATGATGACGATGGCGTCAGCGTCCTTGAAGAGGTCTTTCTCCTCTGCGAAGTCAGCATACTTGCGCTGGCAGAAATCGGCGCGCAGCTGGGCGAAAGCGCCGTTTCCGCGACGATATTCAATCTCTACGTCGATAGGCTTGCCGGCCTGGACGTCGAAGGTCTTGTATGCCATGCCGCGGCCGCGACGGCCGAAACCGAAGGCTGCCGGAGTTGCCTTGGCATTCTCGACTACACGGCCGTTCACCTTGAGAACATAGCCGTTGTCGCTGCTGACAGTGTAGCTCAGCGGACCGGTGAAGTCAGGAACGTAGCGGCCCTTGATGCGTACGGAAATCTTGTCGGTAGGCACGCCCTCGGCAAAGCCGTATGCGCCGAAAGTACTGAAGTTGAGGGCCTTGTAATAACCGCTGGTAACGGGCTTGCCGCTCAGGTTGTTATTGTCGTAGAACTCTACGAACATGCCCTGACCTTCGTTGAAATCGGGCAGATGGTAGATGGTGTTGTAGTCATCGGCAAGCTCACAACCCTTGGTGTAGATAATGTTTGCACCGGGAACGGCGGCCTTGATGCCGTCCAGCAGGGAGTGGGTGTGCTCGGCAGTCGGAGTGCCGCCGTAGTTGCCGTTGAGCAGGGCTGCATCGTCGGCGTTCGGGCCGATAACTGCCAGAGTCTTGATATCCTTCGACAGCGGCAGAGCTTTGTCCTTGTTGTAAAGCAGAACCATAGACTCGCGGGCGGCCTGGGTTGCCAGAGCGTCATGCTCCTCGCTGCTGATCACGTCCTCGCCGAGGTTTGCCCAGGGCAGACGGTCAGCCGGGTCGAACATACCAAGCTCGAAACGGCCGCGCAGCACTTTGCGCAGATGCACGTCGAGTTCAGCCTCGGTGATGAGACCTTTCTCGAGACCTTCCAGAAGCACCATCATAACCTTGCCGCACTCCAGGTCGGCACCGGTGGCAGCAACTTCGACAGCTGCACTCAGGGCGTCGGGCTGGGTTTCATGCTGGCCGCGGGTGTAGTAGTTGTTGATGGCGTCGCAGTCAGTGACCACAATGCCGTCGAAGCCCCACTTTCCGCGGAGGATGTCGTTCAGCAGACGGTCGTTGGAGCTGCAGGGCACGCCTTCGTAACGGTTGTAGGCGCTCATCACCTCGCGGACGTTGCCTTCCACCACGAGCTTCTTGAAAGCGGGCAGATAGGTCTCCCAGAGGTCGCGCTGCGAAACGCGGGCGTCGTAAGTGTGGCGGAGGGGCTCCGGACCGCTGTGCACTGCATAGTGCTTTGCGCAGGCGTGAGTCTTGAAATAATGCTTGTCGTTGCCCTGCATTCCGAGGACGGTCTGCAGACCGAGGACGCCTGAAAGATAGGGATCCTCGCCGCAGGTCTCCTGGCCGCGTCCCCAGCGCGGGTCGCGGAAGATGATGATGTTCGGGCACCAGAAGGAGAGTTCCGGGTTGCCGGGATAGTAGCGGGCCTGGTCGTCCACGTTCCACTCGCGCTGCGAGCGGTTCCAGTTGGCGCGGGCCTCGTCGGAGACGGTCGAGAAGATCTCGTACACCTGCTCCGGGTTGAAGGCGGCGGCCAT
>JAFZVU010000072.1 GCA_017617655.1 Bacteroidales bacterium | reverse complement strand
GGTCGATGATAGCCCAGCGGGTGAAGGGGTATTCGACGTACGACCATGCGCCGTCCTTGAGACGGTAGTTTGCGGTCCACCAGCGCAGCAGGTAATCGATGATGAAGATCACGACTGTTAACTTCTCGATGATGTCGAAGATAGGGTAGGTCTTCATATAAAGCAGCGGGACGATGCTGAGCAAGATCACTACGATCATGAAGATGTCGTAGATGCTGCTCGCCCGGTCACCCTTGTGACCCATCTGGATTATCTCGTATATCCTCTTTTTCATATCATTAACTGAACTGTCGCAAAGGTAGTCTTTTTTTCTGTATCACAGTGCCTTTGTGCGTGTTTTGCAATCGCCGGACATTCAGGCCACTATCCGAACACCTACCCCCGTTCCCTGAAGGTAGGACTTTTCGTAAGACCGTATCTGCCTGCCTGTTGCACAACACGCGCGTGACAGGACCGCCAGCGCAAGAGTGTGCCCCGGCCACCCCTTCTGTAGAGGCTTCTGAGGCCTATGGACAGATCACACCCCCTGTTAAACGGGTAGTGTGAGCTCGCCATGTACCCTGGAGGTATCTTCAGAGGGGGTAAGTAGCTCACACTTCTGCACGAGTGAATGATGATGCGATAGAAAAGCAAGGTCTGAGGGAGGCTGGTCACCCGTGACTTGCAAAACGGGAGGGACCCGCCGAATGCGAGTTTTGCGTTAGCAGGACGAACTGGCGCCTGCAGGCGCTAGCGCAGGCCGTGAGGGTAGCTTGTGCTGATAGTAGGACGTAGCGACGGGGTTTGGGGCAGCGCCCCAGTAATGTGCGGTGGGAGGGTTGTAGTGAGCGTCAGCGAACGGAACTCCAGCAGACCTTGCTTTTCTATTGCATCTGCGAGGTACGCATGCATAACAAAACCCCGGAAGCGGTGAGGCTTCCGGGGTTTTGAAATATAGAGTTAGTGTCAGGGACTACTTGCGGCTGCGCCAGAGGTTGCTCATGTCCTCGAGGGTCTTGCCCTTGGTCTCAGGAACAAGCCTCCAGACGAAGATGGCCGCGATGATGCAGAATGCTGCATACATGCCGTAGGTGAAGGCCGGACTCCAGGTGTAGAGCGACACGAAGGTCGAGCTTACGATGAAGTTCGAAATCCACTGGAAGGCAACTGCGATAGCGACTGCAGCGCCGCGGATGGTGTTCGGGAAGATCTCTGAGATGAGCACCCAGCAGATGGGACCCCAGCTGAACATGAATGAAGCTGAGTAGATCATGATGCTGAGCACACCTACGATGCCGGGCACGCCGGGCAGAGCGTCTGCCAGAGCTACGCCGATGGCACCGAGAGCCATGCCGAGAGAACCGGTGATGAGCAGCGGCTTACGGCCGAGCTTCTCCACAGTAAAGATAGCTACCAATGTGAACGAGATGTTCACGATACCCATCATCACAGTCTGAGTCATAGGATCGCCCATGCCCATCGATTCGAAGATTCGCGGAGCGAAGTACAGCACGGCGTTGATACCTACAAACTGCTGGAATACGCTGAGCATGCAGCCGATGAAGATAACCAGGATACCATAGGCGAAGAGTTTCTCTTTCTTCTCGACAACCGTAGCCTTGATCTCTGAGAGAACCTGTGAAGCCAGAGAACTGCCGTTGATCTTGGTGAGCACATCGAGAGCCTTGTTTTCCTGACCAGACATAACCAGATAACGAGGAGTCTCCGGCACGAGCAGGATCAGCAGGGTGAAGAGACCTGCCGGAACACACTCGGAGCCGAACATCAGACGCCAGCCGACCTGGTTGGTCCACTCAACGACAGCGGGATCGTTCTTGTGAGACTGGATGATGAGGAAGTTCACGAAGTAAACGACCAGCTGACCGAAGATAATAGCGAACTGGTTCCATGACACCAGCTTGCCACGCTTGTTGGCCGGAGCCACCTCGGCGATGTACATAGGGCAGATGGCGGAAGCCATTCCGACACCGATGCCGCCGAGCACGCGGTAGAGGTTGAATGCAACCCAGAGAGACTTGCAGGCAACGCCCTTCTCGAAGAAGAGGAACTCCGGATAGTATGAACCGGCGGCAGACAGGAAGAAGCAGATACCTGCGATGAACAGGCTCTTCTTACGTCCCAGACGGCCGGCCATCAGACCAGAGATGGCACTACCGATGATACATCCGATCAGCGCGCTGGAGGAGGTGAAGCCGTGCATCAGGTCGGTGTAGTCGAAGTCTTTGGCACCCTCGAAGAACGCCTGCAGACCTCGCTCTGCGCCGGAGATGACAGCGGTGTCATATCCGAACAGCAGGCCGCCCAATACGGCTACGATAGTTATGAAAAACAGATAGCCTCTGCTTCCGCCTTGTTGTGTAGCAGTCATGACGCGCTTTTAATACATATTAACGATAGCCTCGTACAGCTCCTGCTTGCCGCTGATCTGCTTGGGCTCGCCAACTTTGCGACCGTATGCAACAACCTGCTCGAGAGTGAGCTTGCCATCCTCGAAGTCTTTGCCGATACCCTTGTCGAATGAGCTGTAGCGCTCTTTCACCATTGCGGGGATAGGGCTCTCGTTGAGGATTGCTGCAGCGCTTTCGAGAGCGTGTGCCATTGCATCCATAGCAGCGATATGGGCGATGAAGATATCTTCCAGGTCGGTAGAGTTACGACGGGTCTTGGCGTCGAAGTTGGTACCGCCGTCCTTGAAACCGCCGTTGCGGATGATCTGGAGCATAGCCTGAGTCAGCTCGCAGTGGTCGATCGGGAACTGGTCGGTATCCCAGCCGTTCTGGTAGTCACCGCGGTTGGCGTCGATGCTGCCGAGCATGCCGGCGTCTACGGCGCAAGCCAGCTCGTGCTCGAAGGTGTGACCTGCGAGAGTAGCGTGGTTGACCTCGATGTTAACCTTGAAGTCCTTGTCAAGCTTGTGAGCTTTCAGGAAGCCGATAACAGTCTCGGTGTCGACATCATACTGATGCTTTGAAGGTTCGCAGGGTTTCGGCTCGATGAGGAAGGTGCCTTTGAAACCATTGGCGCGGCCATAGTCGCGGGCCAGGGTCAGCATCATTGCGAGATGCTCTTTCTCTCGTTTCTGATCGGTGTTGAGGAGTGACATGTAACCTTCGCGGCCGCCCCAGAATACGTAGCAGGTAGCGCCCAGTGCGATGGCTGCGTCGATAGAGTTCTTGATCTGTACGGCCGCGCGTGCAACAACGTCGAAATCAGGGTTGGTAGCAGCACCGTTCATGTAACGTTTGTTACCGAAAACGTTTGCAGTAGACCACAACAGCTTGATGCCGGTCTCTTCCTGTTTCTTCTTCAGATAAGCGATGATCTCTTTGTAGTTCTTCTCATACTGCTCTACGGTGTCAGCCTCAGCTACGAGGTCTACATCGTGGAAGCAATAGTAACCGATGCCCATCTTCTGCATGAACTCGAAACCTGCGTCAGCTTTGTCCTTTGCAACCTGCATAGGATCCTTTGCAGCATTCCAGGGGAAGGTCTTGGTGCCGCCGCCGAACTGGTCAGCGCCTTCTGCACACAGAGTGTGCCACCATGCCATTGCGAATTTGAACCAGTCTTTCATCTTCTTGCCGTTGACAACCTTCTCAGGGTCATAGTAACGGAAAGACAGGGGGTTCTTGCTGTTTACGCCTTCAAATTTGATTTTCCCGATTCCAGGGAAGAATTCTTTTTGTGCCATGATTAAAATGTGTTAATGATATTTAGATTGATTAGATATATTGTTTCCAAGTTTCGTATGCTTGCTGATACTGCTCGCGCAGAGCCTGTGAAGGTTCGATTACATCCAGCTTGGTGAGCGATGCGAAGGCTTCCTTACTGTCCTTATAGATGCCTGCACCGATACCGGCGCCTTTTGCAGCTCCGGCAGCACCGTCGGTGTCATAAAGCTCGATTACTGCACCGCTGACGCCTGCGAGGGTCTGACGGAAGATGGGGCTTAGGAACATGTTGGCCTTGCCGGCGCGGATCACGCTGATTTCCATTCCCATGCCGCGCATGATCTCCATGCCGTACTGGAATGAGAACACGATGCCTTCCTGGGCGGCGCGGATGAGGTCGCACTGCTTGTTGATATTGAAGTTGACGCCGTGGATAGAGCAGCCGCGGTTGCGGTTCTGCAGGATACGCTCGGCACCGTTGCCGAACGGTATTATAGAGATGCCGCGTGAGCCGATGGCCGACTGGGCGGCGAGGTCGTTCATGTCGTTGTAGCTTACGCCGCTGGCGACGATATTGTGTTTAACCCAAGAATTGAGGATGCCGGTGCCGTTGATGCAGAGCAGCACGCCCAGACGGTTCTTGCGTGAAGTATGGTTGACGTGGGCGAAGGTGTTCACCCTCGACAGAGGATCGTAGTTGATGTTGCCCAGCACGCCGTATACCACACCTGAGGTTCCGGCGGTAGAGGCTATCTCGCCCGGCTCGAGCACGTTCAGCGACAGGGCATTGTTCGGCTGGTCGCCGGCACGGTAGGTCACCGGAGTGCCTTCGGCAAGGTTGAGCTCCTTTGCGGCCCATGCATTCACATAGCCCTGGATGCCCATGGTCGGCTTGATCTCGGGAACCATGCTCTCGTCGAAGCCGAAGAAGTCCATCACGTCTTTTGAAATCCTGCCCTCCTTGAAGTCCCAGAAGATACCTTCTGAAAGACCGCCGATGGTGGTGACTGCATCGCCGGTAAGGCGCATCGCAACATAGTCTCCGGGGAGCATGAACTTGTCGATGCGTTCATAGATCTGAGGTTCATTCTCCTTGATCCACGCCAGCTTGGCGGCGGTGAAGTTGCCGGGAGAGTTGAGCAGGTGGCTCAGGGCCTTCTCCTCACCGATGGCTTTGAAAGCCTTCTCACCATAAGGCACGGCGCGGCTGTCGCACCAGATTATAGAAGGACGGAGGACTTGTTTGAATTTGTCGACGAGGACCAGGCCGTGCATCTGATAGGAAATACCGATGGCTTTGATGTCACCTCCGGCCACTCCGGCTGCAGAAAGCACACTCTCTGTGGCAAGCTTAAGGTTCTCCCACCACATGTCTGGGCTTTGTTCTGCCCAGCCCGGCTTGGCGGCGGTGATTTTCATCTCATTCTTCGGGAAAAAGTCGGAAGCGACGATCTGGCCGCTGTCCGCATTCACAAGCGCAGCCTTCACTGAAGAGCTGCCGACATCATAACCTAAAAGATACATAGCGTTCGTTTAAAGTATTTGCATGAATTTTGCCCTATAAGAGCAACTAAACGAACAAATTTACAAATAAAATGACTACTTTCGCAACATGAGAACAAAATTAATCATCCTTACAGCTATCCTTGGCTTTTGCTTCTCGGCTAATGCTGAGAATGTTATCAAGGATTATGACCTGTCCTTCAACGGTATCGAGGTCTACAACAATTTTGAAATCCTTCTTATCAAGTCAGAGCAGCATTCTGTCACTGTAGAGGTGCCTGCTGATTACGCTCCATATCTTTCAGTAACCACCGAGGCCGGCATCCTCAAAGTTCGTTTCAAGAAGCTCCCCATCAAGATGCAGATCAACAAGGAGCGCTTCAAACTGACCGTACGTACTCCTATGATTAATTTCATAGACCTTTCGGGAGCTTGCAACCTCACCTGCAACGACGAATTCTCTCTGGGCATGAACAACCTTAGGGTCACGCTTTCAGGCGCGAGCAGCATCAGCACCATAAAAATCAACTCTGTCGACGGTTCTTTCAGGCTCAGCGGAGCAAGCAAGATCAACTTCAGCGGTGAGTTCTCCGACCTGGAGATCGAGGCCGAAGGTGCCAGCGATGTTACATACAAGGGTGACTGCAGCGAGCTTGAAGCGTCAATCACTTCAAGCAGCAAGTTCAATGCTACCGGCAAGATCGACAGGGTCGACCTGGACATGAAGGGTGCCAGCAAGGTTACTTTCGTCGGTCAGGGTTCAACCCTTGACGCCGACCTGGCCGGAGCCAGCACGCTCAAGGCTGAAGAGTTCCCCGTTGCTAACGCCAAGATCGACGCCAAGGGTGCCAGCAAAGTTACTCTCGACGCATCTGAATCTATCAAGGCTGATATCACCGGTGCGTCTTCATGCAAGTACCGCAACCGCCCTGACCTCCGTCTGAACCACGTAGTTTCCGGCGGCGGCAAATTCCAAGTATTATAATTACAAACAATAACGCATACTTAACATGAGAAAGAAAATAGTAGCAGGCAACTGGAAGATGAATACCACCGTTGCCGCCGGTAAAGAGCTTGCAAAGAATATCGTTGCTGCTCTCGATCAAGTTCCGAAGGATGTTCAGC
>JAFZVU010000007.1 GCA_017617655.1 Bacteroidales bacterium | reverse complement strand
TTGTCTTTTCTGGAGATACACCCCATACCAGAACCCGAATACCTTCAGTACTTCAAACTGAACGTGAAACTGCCGTTTCTGATGGACAGGAACCGAAGCCAATATGCACGATGGAAGAATTGGTATCCCGAAGCCAATGAATATATAATGGGCAACAAGTTTCAGCCTTTTCGTATGAAGTTTATTCAATTGTTGGCAAAATGGAGACTTTTCCCTTTAATAAGTATCTATTCATGGTCTGTCGATAATCTTTATTACGGATTCTTCTATAAAAAATGATTCGTTGGCTTGAAATCATACTGACAGGAATCGTAACAAGTCTATTCCTCTTTCCCTTCAATCTCCCGTTTGCATCTGCTGTCAATACAAAGATGCTTGTGGCTTTGGCGGGTCTTATCTGTTTTGTCTTTGATATGGCACAGCAGAAGGGTTTCTGGGTTTCAAAGCAATTCTTTATCCTTAGTCTGATATGCATTATAGTCAGTCTATGGGCACTGGTATCCACAACCGTCAACAATACTTACGACAATGCATTCGTCACTTACTTTGTTTCCGTATGGGTATGGCTGGGTGGCGCATACGCAGTAGTTTGGCTTATCCGGGCCGTGCACAAAGACATCTCAGTAGAATTGATTGGACGTTATATGGTTTGCGTCTGTGTCATTCAATGCATCCTTGCCTATATTATGACCCTTTCTCCTTCAATTAAATCTTTCATCGACAGCCTGATGGGGGAATCAGAGAGTTTCATGGGTATAGCAGAAGGTCGCATTTACGGTTTAGGCGCCGCTCTTGATCCATCAGGTCTAAGGTTCTCCGCTGTGCTGGTAATACTTGCATACTTGATTCCAAACACAGACTTCAAAAATGACACATTAGTTGGCTTTTTATACATCATCTCTTTCTTCATTATCTCGGTAATCGGTAATATGATTGCCAGGGCAACTACCATTGGCCTGGCAATCTCAGTATTATATTGGTTATTCCTGGTGTTTTCGGGCAAAACTATTCCGAATCCGGGAGCGATGTGGGGAATATCAGCGTTAGTCCTTATCATCGGCATCGGCTTAAGTTTCCTTTTGTATCATACGTCCCCAGCTTTCCATGATAATCTCCGCTTCGGATTTGAAGGCTTTTTCTCAATTTTTGAAAAAGGGCGTTGGGAAACTCATTCTACTGATATTTTAAAAACTATGATTGTCTGGCCAGAGACCGTGAAGACTTGGATTATCGGAGATGGATACTTTACTAATCCTGATTTCTTTCCTAATATTTTTGGTCAAACTTCCGAAAGTTACTATATGAGGACTGATATCGGATATCTGCGCTATATCTTCTATTTCGGAGTCATCGGTCTTCTGGGAATGATAACTGTTTTCACACATATTACTGTAACTTGCTGCAAGGCATTCAAGAACGACAGTATCCTATTTTTTTTCCTTCTGCTTGTAAACCTTACAGGTTGGGTTAAGGTATCAAGCGACATCATCATGGTCTTTGCCCCTTTCTTGGTTATGGCATACATGACCGCTCACGAGGGTCCAAATGAAGAAATTGCTTCAAATTAATCCCGTCATCAGGGAGAATACCTCAACCGGCAGGATCATGCGGGAGATCGGCGATCTGGCCATGTCTGCCGGTTGGGATTGCTATATCGCTTACAGCAGAGCCAGGGACGGGATAAAGCAACATTCTTCCAAGTTGATACCGATCGGCAATAAACTCGACCTAGTTTGGCACGGGCTTATGACCAGGGTATTTGACGCTCACGGGCTAGCTTCGCGCCGTTCCACAAATAAACTGATACAGCGTATACGAGAGATTGATCCTGATATCATACATATTCACAATATCCACGGATATTTTCTCAATTATCCGCTGTTGTGCGATTATCTGCGCGAGGCAGGAAAGCCGGTAATCTGGACTATGCACGACTGCTGGTTGTATACAGGCCACTGCTATTATTACTCAGCAGCAGGTTGCGACCTTTGGAAAACCGGATGTCATTCATGTCCCAACAAGCATAGGTTTCCTGCCAGCTATGTTTTCGACAGGTCCCGCCGCAACTATCTTGACAAAAAAAGATGCTTTACCTCCTTCCCTTCGCTTTCTCTTGTTGCGGTCTCCAAGTGGATAGGGAAAGAAGCGTCCCAATCATTCTTGAAGGATAAACCGTGCATGGTAATTCCCAACGGCATAGACTTAGACATTTTCAAGCCTGTCGACGCTACCTCTGTCCTTAAGGATTATGGGATATCCAGTCCTTGCTACTACCTTGCCGTTGCTTCTATATGGCTTCCTGAAAAAGGGTTTTCAGACCTGATATCCCTGACGGAACTGTTGTCTGCCGACGAGCAACTGGTAATGGTCGGAAAGATGACAAAAAAGCAGAAAGCATCGCTTCCTGACGGCGTAATTACAATAGAGAGGACCAGCGACACTAAGGCATTAGCCGCACTCTATTCCGGCGCGACTGCTTTCATCAACCCCACATGGCAGGACAACTACCCTACCGTCAATTTGGAGTCAATCGCCTGTGGAACACCTGTCGTCACATATAATACAGGCGGAAGCGGTGAGTCTGTAACCGCCGAAACAGGTATCATTGTCAATCAAGGAGACGTAAAGGCCCTTGCTGCCGGTGTACACATGATAAGGAAGCGAAACCGTGATACATGGCTAACCACATGCCGAAACTATGCCCTACAGCACTTTGACAAGCGCAATGCCTTCCGGTCATATTTGAATTTTTATGACGATCTCACTCAGGCTTGAAATTATACACATCTGTCCAAGATTGTTTTGAGACTATGCGCATCGTCTACAACATAGCTGGTATGTACCGTCCTTCCGGGATGGAAAAGGTGCTCACCGACAAGGCTAACTGGCTGGCCAGGCACGGTTATGAAGTAACCATTATCACTACCGAGCAGAATGGCCGCCCGGATGCTTTTGTCCTTGACGATACGATCAGTCGCCGCGATTTGGCAATCGGCTATGAGGATAACAATGGAGGCAGTTTGTGGGACAAAGTAATCCACTATCCGAAGAAACAATACCTTCACCGGAAACGGCTCACACAAGTTCTGAGTGAAATCCGTCCTGACATCACGGTGTCGATGTTCTGCAATGATGTGAATTTGATTCCACAAATCAAATGTACTGGAAAGAAGGTGTTGGAAGTGCATTTTTCTCGATACAAACGGCTACAATACGGGCGCAAGGGTCTATGGGGACTCGTAGACCGGATCCGCAGCAACAATGAAATCCAGTTGGTGAAGAAATATGACCGTTTCGTTACGCTTACCGGGGAAGACCGTTCGCTCTGGGGAGACGTCCCTGGAATCTGTACCATCCCGAACGGCATCCGTCTGCCTGAGCTGATGCCAGACACGGAAAGAGACAGTACAGTAATCGCAGTGGGCCGGTACATGCAACAGAAAGGTCTAGACCGTATGATTGATGCATGGTAGATTGTGATGGATACTTTGGGATCTGACAGTAAATGGAAACTACACTTCTGGGGAGACGGTGAACTTAGGAAGTCTCTGCAGAACCAAATAGACAGCCTTGGCCTGAACGATTCTGCAGTACTCTGTGGCACTACTCAAGATATGACATCTGTATACCGCAGAGCTTCCATTCTTGCCATGTCTTCGCATTATGAAGGACTGCCAATGGCCTTGATTGAAGCCCAGGCATATGGTATTCCTGCTGTCAGTTTCGACTGTCAGTGCGGCCCGAAAGAAGTTATCATTGACGGAGAAACCGGTCTGCTTGTGAGGAATGGTGATGTAGATGCACTGGCAAGAGCACTGTTGCGACTGATACAAGACACTGAGGAAAGGAAACGTATGAGTGATGAAGCCATACGTAATGCCAGCCGTTTTGAATTGGAAGCAATCATGCTTCAATGGGACAGTCTGTTTAAAGGACTACAATGAAAATCCTCCAGCTAGGCAAATTCTACCCAATCCGGGGCGGCGTTGAGAAGGTGATGTGGGACCTGACAAGGGGGCTCTCGCAGACGGGCGTCGCATGCGACATGCTTTGTGCCTGGCTGCCAGGTGAAGGCATCGATGCCAAGGATGAAAGCATCTACCATAAGGATGACAACTATCTGGAATTTCCCGAAGGTGGCAGGGTTTGGCTTATACCTGCATTGTCAAAAAAGGCAGCGACAATGCTTGCGCCGAAGATGGTCGGATGGTTGCGCAGGCATGCCAGCGAGTATGACCTCATTGACATCCACCACCCAGACCCGATGGCGGCTCTGGCGCTGCTGCTGAGCGGATTCAAAGGCCGTGTAGTGCTTCACTGGCACAGCGACATTGTGTCCCAGAAGTTCTTTTTATTTTTCTACAAACCCTTGCAAAAATGGCTTATCCGCAGAGCGGAACGGATTATCGGCACGACTCCGGCATATCTCGGGTCCTCTCCTTTCCTGAAGGATGTGCAGAACAAGTGCACAGCCGTCCCCATCGGCATCGACCCTGTGCGCTTCAATGAAGCCATGGCGCAGGATCTTCATAATAAACATAATGGCAGCGTGTTGCTGCTGTCTGTAGGCAGGCTCGTGCCATACAAGGGCTTTCCATACCTCATCGAGTCGATGTCTCTCCTCCCCGACTACTTCCATCTTCTGCTGATAGGCGAAGGGCCTATGAGACCGAAGCTTGAAGCGGATATTGCGAGGCTGGGCCTGGAAAGCAGGGTAACGATGGCGGGTTATGCTGACGACGCGCAACTGACAGCCAGTTTCGGTGCGTGCGATATTTTCGTTCTGCCGAGCATATACAAGACCGAAGCTTTCGGTATTGTCCAGTTAGAGGCCATGTCGTGTGGCAAGCCTGTTGTTGCCACCAGGATCCCTGGCTCTGGAACCGCATGGGTAAACAGCGATGGCGTCTCTGGCAGGAACGCCGAACCGGAAAATCCATCTTCTCTGGCTGACGCCATTCTGGCTGTATATGAGAACCGGGCAAGCTACGCTGATGGAGCGCGCAAGCGCTACGAAGAGTGCTTCACTAAAGAAATAATGATACAAAAAACAATAAACATCTATGATTCAATCTGATTCTATGAGGAAATTCACGCTGCTGGTGTTGGTTTTGCTGGCAGTGTCGTGCACCTCACCTAAAAAACTGACTTATCTGACCGACATGGAGTATGGCAGGGACTACCCTGCCCCTCCGGCCCCAGAGCTAATTATCCAGGTCGATGACTGCCTGGGCATCCAAGTCTCAAGTGAAACACCGCAGCTGGCTGCTCCGTTCACTCTGTCAGTGAATGCATCAACCGGGGAAATGACAGGGAGGGCCAACCAGTTTGTTGTGGATAACGACGGCAATATCGATTTCCCCGTCCTTGGAACCATCCATGCCGCCGGGAAGACCCTCAAGCAGCTTAAGCAGGAAATCGCAGGGCAGATCAGGGACCGGGGTTACATCAAGGACCCGATAGTCATCGTCACCCTCGACAATTTCACCGTCACTGTGGTGGGCAGCATCAGCAATCATGTGCTGCCGGTGACTGGCAACAGCATCAACCTGTTCCAGGTTCTCGCGGCGTCGGGAGGCACCAACGAGTATTCCAAGATAAAGGAGCTTACCGTAATCCGAACTGAGAACGGCGTGTTGCGGTCTTATGCCGTAGACTTGCAGTCCAAAGACGTTTTCGAATCGCCGGTATTCTACCTGAAACAACAAGACATAGTATATATGAAGCCACAGGGCAGCAAGATTAATTCTTCCGGACAGGCCACCATCTCAGTTGTCTCACCGTTCCTGACCCTGGCATCAATAATCACCAACTTTTTACTCTGGTCAAGCCGTTAACATCATGCAAAATAAAGAAAAAGGCACAGTCAACCTTATAGACCTGTTTTTCTATCTGTTATCTCACTGGTACTGGTTCCTGCTGAGCGTAATCATCTGCACAGGATTCGCTTACTTCCAATACTCCCGTACTCAGCACGAGTTCCGCAGTGATGCAACAATTATAATCAAAGACCCTTCGAACGCACAGACAACAGTGCAGCTCAACACATACAGCAACCTCATCAACCGTGTGAGCATGTCGAATGAGATACTCCAGCTCCAGTCAAAGCAGCTCATGGCAACGGTTGTCAGAGCGCTCGACGCTGATGTGGATTACACTGTCAAAAGCAGACTGAGAAAAATGGAGCTTTACGACGAGTCTCCCTTCAGGATGTTCATCAATCGGGACATTGACGATACCGCTCAGTTCATAACGGAGGTGACTCCTATAGACAATGCACAGATTGATTTAACTGACGGAGCCGGGAATGTCAGCACTGCCATGCTGGGAGACACCGTCATCGTCCAGGGACACCAGGTAGTTTTCAAGCCCACCCCCTACTATGACGATTATATAGGAAGGACAGTGACAGTCACCAAACGGCCTGTCGCCAACGCAGCTCAGGCTTACCTTTCAAAGCTGAAAGTGCAGCAGACCGAAGTGGATGGTACTATCCTGCAGCTGACACTCCAGGACTACTCATATCGCAGGGCTATCGACGTACTCAATACTTTGGTCGACAAATACAATGAAGATGCACTCCACGAAAAGAACCGTATCGCTGTCAACACCGCTGCCTTTATCAACGACCGTCTGATGATCATCCAGGAAGAACTCAGCTCAGTTGAGGATAGCCTGGCAAGGTTCAAGAGTGAGCAGCGCATCATGAACGTCGACGAGGCAGCCTCCGGATATCTGGCAGAAAGCAAGAGTTTCAACACTGAGATAGTCCAGGTAGAGGCAAAGATCAACATGGCTCTTTTTCTAAAAGACTATCTTTCCAGCTCGTTCAATAGTTATTCTTCAATCCCTATCACATCTGGATTAGGTGACGCTTTGATAGACAGTCAGATTAAAGACTATAACACGCTTATCACACAGCGCAACCTGCTTATTGACGCCAGTAGCCCGGAAAGCCCTGCTGTAAAACAGGTGGAAAAACTTATCGAGCCTCAGCAGAAAGACATCTTATCGTCTATCGACAATTATATCCGTACATTGACAGTACAGAAAGACGGCCTGTCGATAAGAGACAAGGAATCCATCCGTAAATTCTCGACTATGCCTACCAAGGCCCGCCAGCTACTGTCAATAGAGCGCCAGCAGACAATCAAGGAGCAGCTCTACATGTTCCTGCTGAACAAACGCGAGGAAAATGCTCTTACTCAGGCTATGGCAGACAACAATGCCAGAATGATCGATGCTGCTACCGCAAGCTGGCATCCTGTATATCCTCAGCGTAACAAAATTCTGATCCTTGCTTTCTTGCTAGGATTGATGATTCCGGCCGTAATACTGATCTTCAGGTTACTCGCCGACAACCAGGTGCGTTCACGTAAGGATCTTGAGGATAGTACCACGATGCCGTTCCTGGGCGACATCCCTCTCGTCAAGGAGAAGAAACGCGGCGAGACACCGGCGTCCACTTATTCAGAGGGTAAATCCAAAGCCTTCGTCGAGGCTATGCGTCTGCTATGTACCAACATCGAATACATGCGCCCGGAAGGCTGTCAGAATCCGGTAATCGCCACCACATCCTTCCAGATTTCGGCAGGAAAGACTTTCATTACGACGAATATCGCCTCCTGCCTTGCCGACGGCGGCAAACGGGTAGTACTGCTTGACATGGACCTCCGCAAAAGGGCCTTGTCAAAGTTGTTCGACCTGAAACACAACATCAAGGGTATGTCCAACTTCATCAGCGACGATTCTATCACAGTCGATGATATCATACATCCCGACATCCTGCAAGGCGTCGATTTCGTGCCCGCAGGACATATTCCGCCGAATCCCGCCGAGCTTCTTAACAGACAGCGCTTCGACCTGCTGATCAGCAAGCTGAAGGAACGTTACGATTATATCCTGCTTGACGGTGTTCCCGTCCATATGGTAGCGGACACTATGATTATCCAACGCACCGTCGACATGAACCTGTTCATCGTACGCTGTGGACAGACTGACCGCAGGATCCTTCCTGAACTCGAGAACCTCTACAAGGGAGGTCGTCTGAACAATCCCAGCATCGTGCTCAACGGCACTGATTTCAAGAAGACCTACGGCTATGGCTACGGTTACGGATACGGGTATGGATATGGCTACGGCTACGGTTATGGCTACGGTTACGGAGAAAAAGACAAATGACGATTGCAGTAGATTTCGACGGAACTATCGTCGAGCATAAGTACCCCAAGATTGGCAAAGAAAAGCCTTTTGCCATTGACACTCTGCGTTCTTTACAGGCTGAAGGGCACAAACTCATCCTCTGGACTGCACGCGAAGGCGAACTGCTGGAAGAGGCTATAGCATTTTGCAAGAGACACGGTCTCGAATTCTATGCTGTGAACGACAGCGTGCCGAACGGGGGATTGTTCTCCAACAAGGGCAGCGGAGCAAAACTGCTGGCAGACATCTATATAGACGACCGCAATCTGGGAGGGCTTCCGGAATGGGGTGAGATATATGAAATAATCTGCCACAAGCAGGTATCGAGAGATAAGAAGAAACGCAGAACACGAAGATTCAGGCTTTTCTCGAGATAATGAAGCTGCTCTCCACATGTTCTTTGCGCAAAGTCAGGGGCCGCAATCTGCTGATCGTCCCTGACCCATGCAGTGGCAATCCCGACCGGATTCTTGAAGTCACCGACAGCTTCGCATGGCTCGTCGGACACTTCAAGGAAGACGTTTTTACAGTAAAAACACTCGCCATTGCGCTTAGTGAACGATATGGACTCGATGACGATACGGCTGCAAAAGAAGCAGCCAATGTAATTCAGATATGGCAGGATTATCACCTGATAGAGCCTTAACCCTGCTGTTCCCTCTTCTGCGGCTGTCGTTATGGGGCACACCCCTTCCAGATGCCGTGAAACAAGAAACAAGACTTCTCAACGAAAGCGATTGGGAAGTCTTGATTTCGGTTGCAAAGAATCAGTCCGTAACGGGGCTGTTGTTCCAGGCCGTCGATTCCTTGCCCGAAGACATAGAAATCCCAGATAAGACACTCGTTCAGCTAGCGGTCATGGCTGATAGGATTGAGGCCAGCTACCGCAGGATTTCAACAGCCAGCGAAATAGTTCTCACTGAGTTACGTAATGAGGGCCTGAACCCAGTTGTGATGAAAGGGCTTTCATGCGCATCATGGTATCCAAGGCCTGAACTGCGCCAATCAGGAGATATCGATATTTATCTTCCAAAGCTTCCCACCAAGTCTGGCAGGCATTTCCAGACCAGCCCGGACGGAAGCTTACATTTCCAGCAGGACGGCGTTGATATCGACATTCATAGTCGATACTTCGACATTCATCATCATACGGAGTATCTGCCATCCGTGCCTTCTCCGGAGGCTGAATGGATGATGATTTCACTCCATATCCTGAAACATGCAACAACATCAGGAGTGGGTCTGCGACAAATCTGTGACGCAGCGCTATTATGGAAAATCCTTCCTGACAACAGCAAAGCGTCGCTGCCGATCATTTTCAAGGCAACACACACAATGAGGTGGCATCTCCTCCTCTTCTCTTTTCTGGAAGATTACTTCCATATCCAGAATCCATTGCGGCACATTTCCTCCAAGCCGCTTCTTAGCATAATCGCACATGGTGGCAATTTCGGCCATCATTCCACTTCTCGCAGCCGCCTTCTCAAGGCTCCCTCGTTCATCAGGAAGGCAGATACAGCCTTCCGCTTCCTGCTGCGTATCCCATTCTCATTACGATTCGCTCCGCGCGAAATACTCCCCACCATCAAGGAACTGACAACTGGCAATCTTCAGCACGCCTTTACTGCCGACAGCCATTCTATATTGCACTAATCTGGTGTAGGTCCTGCCTTGTCTTGGGGTAAGTCCCCTCAAAAGTGCCAGACCTGCAACCACGGGATGCATCTGTAGGGCCGATTCACGGGGTAAGTCATAAGAGCTAATTATTATACAGATTCTCAACATTACTCGCGCTGATTCCAACATTTCGAAGGAACAATTAAATGTATATAAACGTTTAAAAACGTCTTAATCGCGTTCTATGCGCTATCATTGCATATGGAGTTAAAGTATGGATTACGACACTATGATGGCAATTAGCATGATTGAAGAAGTAAGTGATGAAGGGTTATTACCGAAAGATAGATTATCTGAGATTGTGGATCAGAACGGAGATCATTTCATCTTGGCATCTGATAATACTATCGATTTCGGAGTACTGCGCTCAGGAGGAAAGTTGCCAGAAGCACCTCTCAGGTTATCTTCCGGGAACAGTGAAAATGGTTTCATCCACATCGAGAAACGCCATGGTTATCAAATACGAGACAATGGATGGATGAGTGTCTTGTATTTCATTGAATATGTTGCCAAGAATTATACAGTTATTAAGCTAGGTGAAGCTAATGAGAATGATCTTGGGTGCACAAATCAGACCTATCTGCTACAACTAACAGACGAACATAATAATACCTTGTACGTCCAGCTATCCAGAAATACAGATTACTACAACATTAATAGCGCCGGTGTATTCAGAAAAGGCTATGGGATAAATAAGAAGACGTTATGGTCTGCCTCCGAAGTGCAGAATAGTGGTTCGGCAACCACTGACAACGCTTTGCAGTCCGAGCCTGATGCCGAAGAAGGCTCTACCTCTAACGGAACCGCGTCCAACGTCTCTGAAGTCAAAGATAGGGAAAAATAATCACAAACAAAAAAGTAGCTTACTTACGCCGGAAGTTCGGTCTGAGTTCGAGGAAGAATTCGAAATTGCGGCCGGGCATCGGGCGGTTGAGGACAGATTCGTACTCCTCGTTGAAGATGTTGTTTACCGCCAGTTTCAGGGAGATTTCGGCCGGGGCGGTGACAAAGCGCTTCTCAAGGACGATGTCGTTCATGAAATACGGCAGCACACGGCCGATCTTCGACTTTATGTCATTGTCAGAGGTGGTGAAGCGTTCGCTATAGTAGCACCATTTGTAAGTCAGCTTCCAGCTGCGGAAAGCCAGCGAACCGTTGACAGACGACGACAGCAGCGGCACATAAACCAGCTGCTTGCCGATAGCCTCGTCGGCCCAGTCGGTAGGATCACCATTATTGATGGAAGGCGTCCATGAGAAAGAACCGTTCAGATGCAACTGCCAGTCTTTATTGAACTGATAGAAGCCACCCGCCTTAGTTTCAATGCCGTATGCATGCACCTGCTTCACGTTACGAGGAGTCCAGTAACCCTTGAAAGTAGGAATCCATACAATCCAGTCATCGATGAAAGAATCGAACCAGGTAACCTCCCCCTCGAGAGAATAAGAGTCAGTCTTCGCAGTGGCGAAGCTTACACCGGCATCATATGACAAGCCCTTCTCCGGCTTAAGGTCAGGGTTGCCGCCAGGCATGAAATAGAGGTCGTTGAGAGTCGGGAAACGGAAGTTCCGGCTGGCGGAAGCCTTCAGCCGGACATTGCCTTTGCGGCTCAGCAGATAATCTGCATATACTGCAGGGATCAGCGGAGTGAAACTGTATCCATAGAGCTCTTCCCTGAGAGAAGCGCTGAGTCCGAGCCGCGGCCCTGGTTGCCATTTGGCAGAGACATAAGATAAAACCTCGAAACGAGCCTGGTCATATCCTATAGCCACCTTTTTGGTATTGCCGTCTATGACAGCCCCGGTCCGTACCGTAGCGTTGCGGTCAGTGCTCTGCACGAAATGCTGGTAGGCCGCCAGCTGGGCTGTCAGCATCCAGTTGCCAGGCAGGAAGAATTCAGCCTCAGTCTGGCCATATATCGTATTGATGCGGCTGCGGCTCTCCACCATCTGCACCATCTGGCCGTTGCCCTTGTCCCTGATGAAATCATAAGCCTGGCGGGTGCCGTTGTAGCCTGCCTTGGCGTGGAGTTTCCAGCTGCGGCGCTCGTGGTCCCAGCTCAGCACGCTGCGGAGAGTATTCTCCCCCTGCTGGTTGATATAGCTCTGGTTGCCACGGTAATCGACGCTAAGCATAGGCACCCCCCTCGTGCTGGACATATACCATGCGTTCATGCCGAAACGGTCGCCGTGTCCGGTGTTGTAGTAAACCTCCTGGAGGATGTGGAAATCCTTGATCGCCCCGCAGCGGTTGGTGTCAATGGGATACTGGCCGTCGACCTTCTTGTTGTAATTGCGGTAGGTAAAGTCGTTGCGGCTGGAAGTATAAACGGCACGGGTGGAAGTCTGCCAGTGGTCGTTGCTCCAGGTAACCCTGAGGAACTCGTCGAAAGTGCCGAACGAACCGATGCCCTGGACTGCCTGCATGCCCAGACCCTTGTAGTCCGCAGGCTCGGTTGCCAGCACCACAGCACCGCCGAGGCCGCCGCCGGACATGCTGAGAGAAGAAGAACCGTGCAGCAGCGACGCGTCGTCGATGAAATAGGAAGGAATCATCGAGAAATCCGTCATGCCGAGCATAGGCGAATTTATCTTCATGCCGTTCCAGCTGACCTGAGTGTGAGAGGCAGAAGTACCTCTGAAGGCAATTGTCGACAAGCTGCCGCGGCCATATTGCTTCACGAACACCGAAGAATTGAAGGTCAGCACGTCGGCGATGGAAAGAGCGATATTGTCTCGCAGAGCAATGGTGTCCAGTTTTGTCTCCTGGATACCTATGTCGCGCATCGGCCGGTCGGCCGTGACGGCAGCCGCATCGATCGGAACCACGTAGCTGGGATCGGAGTTCCACCAGTCGTCGTTCTGCGCCCGGACAAGGACCGGCACAAGCAACAGCAGTATTATGGCGGCCATTCTCTTCATCCCCTACCTCCAGCAGAAATTACCGGGATTGATCCCGACATTGAACGTATCGATCAGTTCACCGTCCGGGCTGTATCGCAGCACTACGCCCGACTGCACGAAGTCGACAGCGTCAGAAACGTATATTTCCCCGTTTACAGGGTTCACGGTCAGACCATAGAACAAGCTACCATCGCGGGATATGAACGGCCTGACGGGCAAATGTGCGGCATCTACGGGCATTTTCCATACTCCTGTGTCGAGCCAGTACAGTTCATCACCCTCAGAATTGACAGTAAGTTTCGAAGCCACAGCCCCATCGGGGAAATAAAAAGTCTGCTCTATCCTGAAGGAATCAGGGTCGATGCGCAGCAGCCTTGCGGCTTCATATCCGTACTCGCTGTCTTCGTAGCCTCCGTCGGTCAGCACCCAGAGCTTGCCGTTGCAGTCCATCGCCATAGATTCCGGCTGGATGCCGACGACCAGGCTCTGGACGACAGTGTCAGTCGAAGTGTCGATCTTGAGTATGCGGTTCTGGTAAGACCAGCAGTTCGTTATTATGTATTTGCCGTAAGCTACCATCATTTCCGTAGAGCCGGATTCGTAGTCCATGTCGGTAGTGACATATCCAGTCGTCTCACATGTAACAGGGTTGACCACAAACACCCTCGGGTCCCAAATCTGGGTGACATAAGCCTTCGTGGGGCTGAGCATGTGTAAATACCTCGGAGAGGTAAACCCGGTCAGGCGGCGCTTCTCCTTGAAAGTGGCCGGGTCGATGCCGAATATCACGCCCGAGTTATTGACCACCAGCCAGCCGATACCGTCGGCCATGGTCATCGACTGCGCCACGTCGCCCAGCTTGAAGCCGTTGGCACGGAAGAACACCTCGTTTTCGACATGTTTCGTCGCAGGATCGTAATACGACAACGAGGCGTTGCCGTACATGTAGTTACCCTCGTTAATAATGAACAGACCGTCACCTGAAGGATCCACGTTGAACTCCTCTTCTTCCGAAGGGCCGTACTTCATGCAGGACGGCAGCAGAGCAATCGTCAACGCCAGAACGGCAGTCAGAAGTGTCTTGAGGGTTTTCATTTCTTCAGGTTGTGGTCAAAGATGCCGCATACTTCGGTGGAAACCTCGCCCAGCCAGCCGCTGCTGGCGTTAAGGGCGTTCTGCACCTTCACGAAATCGATGTACTTGAGGTTGGCCGGGCTGCCGTCGTAGCGCACGGCATTGCTGATCTTGAAGTGGTTGGTATCCTTGCTGCCCAGCATGTCGACTTCATTGTAATTGTCAACATAGCCCCAGCCGTAAGGAGGATTGACCCAATATGTACCCTTGCCGGACTTGTCGTAATTGTGGGCTTCGAGCCTTGTGCCGCGAAGGGTGTAGCGGTCTTCAGCGATCCACAGCGGGTAATAATAATCCTGATGGTGGTAGGCCGTCATGTAGTTGACCTTGCCGCTGCCGCCCTGGTTGTCGGTCCACTGTACTGACATGCCAGGCGAAGAGGGTCTGTAGTATGTAACGCTGTAGTCATGAATGGTGCTGTCTGCGAAAGTGTCAGAACCCTTGAGTTCGTACCACGTGTCGTTAGGCAGTCCGTCGCCGTTCTCATCCTGCATCACCCATACAACTCCGGCCTCGGTATACTCCTGCGACAGGTGAGATACGATGCCTATTTCAAATTCACCCGTATTGTCGACGCTGTGGTCGAAACCGGCGACCAGACAGCCTCCGAAGCCTCCGAGGGACACATACTTCACTTCACTGAAGCGCTGGTTTACATATGCAATAGCTTCTTCGGGAGTGTTCGCAGTGTAATCCTCGTTCACGTACTGGCCGGGAGCCGGAGTGAATTCGAATACCCTGCTGATTTCAGAGACGCTTGAAGAAGTAGCCGGCCTATAGTAAGTGCCTTCGGCAGGGCAGACATTTACAGTCAGAGTCTGCGACAGTTTGCCGTGGGTGACGCAGACTTCATAGCTTCCCTCCTTCTTCGCTTCGAAGACATATCCGGAAACCTCGGACGCCTGCACCTGAACACCATCGACCGTCCAAATATAGTCTATCCCGTCTTCCTTCTTTATGTCATACGGCTTGAGCAGAATGCTGCGCCCGGCACTGACATTGAAGATGGTCTGAGGGAAAACCCAGAAATCGTCGTCAGGTTCAGGCTCGGGATCGGGTTTGGGAGGCAGAGGCTTCACCTCTACCCTTATCTCATCCGATGTGCTGCCGAACTCATTTGTAACGGTAATCTTGATAAAGACCGTATGGGCCAGCGTATCAGTGTAGCGAAGGACAGGCTCGACAGAAATAACAGCGCCGTCGCATGTCCACTCGTATGAAGCGCCCTCGACGAAGCGGTAGATCGGAGACACGGTGAGCTCATCGCCCGCCATCATAGAATAAAAGGCGGAGCCGTTTTCCAGAGTAATCTCCGGAGGCATGGGAGTGACATCATGGATTATCTCGTTCCAGTTGCATGAAACAACCAGGAACGATGTCACCGCCAGAAGTATTGATGAGAACCGCCTCATGTGTCAAACAGATTCCCTCCCGGCCACAACCAGAAGGGAATCCCAACAACAAATAATATCAGCTTATTATTCAGCTTCTTCGTATTCTTCTACGACAAGGTCGCAATAAGCAAAATATGCAGGTGCGTTGAAGCCCCATTCGCCATAGCAGTCTTTAGAGCCGGAAACCTCGAATCCGATCTTCGTAATCGGACCCATGAAAGACAGGTCAAGTGTCTTCCACTGGAACTTCGTACCCTTCTTGTAGGCTGCTACATCCTTACCATCCAGGAGCTTTTCCATAAGAACGTACTCTTGATTATCTGAATCAAAACCTGTGATGATAATTTCGATAAAACTGTCGCTGGCGAGAGGTCCGAAATAGTTGTCACCATACACGCATGAATTGATCAGATAGTTAGTGGGGATAACTTTCATGCTGGTGATCCTCTTGGCTTTACCGTCCTTGAAATAGAGGTAAGACTTGGGACTGCTTAAATTGTCATCACCAAAGTGTACTATGAAGTTATTGCCGGTAGGAGGAGCTACGGGAACTTCCAGCTGCCTGTTAAAGTCAGCACCGTAAGGGTTTTGATATACATAGTTGGAAATAACCTCGCCGCCTGAAGAGAAGCAAACAGAACCCCAGTAATCAGGGAAGCCTCTGAATTCCAGACCGGTGATGGGATCCTCCCATGTGTAGTCTGCATGATAGCTCCAAGTCTGTGCATCATAATCGCCATAGATCAGCGGACCGCCATACTGAGGAGAGTCGATGAGTGCATCCCAGTAGCTGCCATTTACATCAAGGATGTTCAGGGCTACTGATACAGTCATTACAACAAGAGCGTTGCCGCTGGTTGCAACTACCATGACACTGCCGCGCCTTGCCAGGTCGGTATTCCTGGGGGCAGTCACAGTGAGGAGATTGTTCTCGACAGAAGCAGCCCATCCTGCGGGCGGGAATGCATCCACTATTTCAACGCCTTTGACGTCGATAGGGAAAGTCTGAACCTTGCCGAGGTCGAACACTGAAGTGCCGCTCCAGAGGCTGGTCTCGATAACTGAAGCCGGAGTACCGTCGCTGCCGTTCTTTACGCCGACAGTAGAACCGTCACTCATGGTGAAGGTAAAACCGTCATCGGTCGGAGTGACTGATTTGATGACCTTGCCGTCCTTGAGGTCGTTCAGTACAGTATTGACTTCCTGAAGTTGCTTCTGCAGGTCGGCGATTGAAGTCTTGAGGGCTGAATCGTCATAGCATGATGTGATGGTGAACACACAAAGGGCTATGACAGCCATGATTTTAAAAAACCTTTTCATTTCCATTATATACATAAAAGCATTACTATAGTCACATTATGCAATGTAACACCGCATGCAGGCAGAATGAAAAGATTAGTCCAGCCGTCTTTTATTCTTACGCCCATATACCCGCAGGCAGTAAAAACATTGCGCTGGCAGGCAGGTCTTCTGGCTCGCTCCTTTCGCGGCGCCTTCCCGACTAGAAGTCAGTGGCTGAGAGTGCCGCAATTGTTAAATCCACATGGACCGGAGCTTACAGCAGCGGGAACTGCACAGGTCTTTCACCTGTTTCCCTTTTGATCCGTCAAATCCGAGGAAAGTGACGGAACCTGAAAGCGGGACAAATATAAGAAATAAAAACGGAAATGTTACTTCTTGAAAGAAATCATTTCGGTAGTCGACATCAGTTTACCCTTCTTGTCATAGCTCACCGTCTTGACTTCGCCTCTGCCGGGAACCACCCAGGATTTTTCGGTAGTCTTTTCTGTTTCGCTGATGATGAGTATGTTAACCTTGGCAGTAGATGTCTCCTCTATAACGAAGGTGTCGAATGAACCTGCCGGAACTGTGACACGTTCCTGCCCGGTGACGCGGCGGTCAGTGCTCTTCAAGTTCATCTTGGCCTTGAGGCGTTCGATATTAATATCAGCCTTGACCTCTGTATCTGGCAACTTCTGCCCAACCTTAAGATCCATCGGGAGAGTAGGGTCGTCGCCGCTGAAGGTGACAGTAACCTTCTTGCCTTCGAATAAATCTTCAAGATCACCGACGGCGCTGGTGAAATTCTCCTTAGGAATAATGATGCTGGTGGGTGTATAGATCATCTTCAGGGAGAGATCGGTCTCGACCGGCGTAGAATCCTTGGCAGCCCTGACGCTGCTTTTAGCAGAAATAATCAGTGTAGTCCTGCCGCCGGACTCCTGCTTGTCTGTAATCTTATATGTACTCCTTTCACTTACCCAGCCGGCAGCTTCGGTAGTAACGAATGTCTGCTCAGCACCTATGGGGTCATCTTTGCTGAACGCCTGCGCATCCGCCATCATCGGGGCAGCGATCATCATCAAGGCAGGCAACAATACTCTGAACTTTTTCATACGCGTCATTTTTCTTTCGGGCAAATATATCAAAAAGCGTACTCAAACTTACACCTCGTGCCGCTTTCAACGCAAATTAAATGTATTTAAACGTTTGTAAACGGATAATCTCTGTTTTTTTAATTTATTTTCGGTTTCAGCTCGTCCGGAGAATCATTGGTAAACATATTCACGGCAGGTGCTTCCTGCACGAATAAGTTGCGGACTACAGCCGCGTCAAGCTTAAGGGTCGGCTTGAAGGCGTCAGAGTTCATATAGGAGATTACACTCCGTCTCAGCTGGCGAGCAACCACACGATGTCCCAGATCATTACTTATGTCCATAGTGGTCATGAACAGACGTCCCTTCCCCACCATGGCCTCTATCATCATTCCCAGTTTGCGGGAAAGGTGCCACGTGTCTATCGGCTGATAGATAGGCTGGTAGTCTTCTGGAAACTGGGCGAGATTCATGCACTGTGCTCCGTTAACTAGCTCCCACCACTGAAGATTCTGCCAGTCCTCGGTCGGAAAGTCACGGAACAAAGGATGATCGGCCTGGATATATGCGCCAGTTGTGTGAGGCGGTTTCATCTTAAACCAGGAAGTGTTCCAGAATACAGGGAGGAACTTGTGTACTACGTCATTGCCATAGTGGATATGTCCGGCGGCGGTCAAAAGCACGTCTGCGCCGGCTTCAAGGGCAGTCAAGGCCTCATCGAAAGACTCAGTTATGAGCAGTGAAGAAGCGTCCGGATCCCCCCCTTTCGGATATACCCAGAAATCCCAATGGTTACGATAGTCGCTGCCGGCACATACCGTGAGGGTGAGCTTAGCTGACTTAGTGATTCCGTCGGGAATAAAGGTTATGGCACCTCCTTTCTCAACGCTGCCTTCTTTGAGTATTGTGTTTCCTTGAGATATAGTGTATGTCAGGTTGACCTTCCTGTCTTGAGGGTTGTAAATGTCGACGCCCACCTTCACTGTGTCAGAAGTCTCGAACGTAAAGCGCTCAAAACGGGCCAGAGGTACCACCTCGGAGCAGAACTCGCGCCATTCTTCTGCGGTGCAGTAGCCTTTCTCCTTCCAGTGTACATTAAGGACACCCACGAGTGCCGTACCCTGGCCGCTGTAGTCGTTGAGCGCCAGGAGCTGGAAACCGGCATAATCAGGAGTACGGAGGTTGCGTTCTATATCGTATTTATACGCAAGTTTCTGCAGCTTTCCGCTGGACATAAGGAATTTCTCTGCCTGAGACGCCATTCCGTTTGCCGAAAGCAAGTCACGGAAGATCTCGAAATTCGCTGCTTTGTAAACTCCTGTATATTGAGATATCTCCTTGAAGTCCGGAAAGGCACACCACTGCCCCTGCTCGTGGCTGATCAAGGGCGAGTTGTTGGGCTCTTCCTCATTATAGTTCACAGGGTAGTCCATCCTATAGTTGAAGTCGTCCATCGTGTCAGGTCTGGTAGAGTTCCACTCCAGACCTCGGGCACCGCCTTTTACGTGGTATTCAGAACCGTAGTCCCACTGCCATCCGCCGCCTACGCTGGCCACGGTATATATGCGTGACGGATCATACTTTTTCATATCACTGACGAACATGGCACCCCAGTCAACCCAATGACCAGCGGGTTCGTTACCAGCAGCCAGCATCACCAGAGAAGGATGAGACCCGTAGTTGTCGATGATAGCCTTGCACTCGGCCTCGAGATAATCGTCTATCGGCATACCGTCGCCCAGTCTCACGCCGTGATTAGGCCATGAAGGACCCTCCGGCTGCAGATAGAATCCCACTCTGTCGGCAGCGGTGAAAGCTGCCTCCGGCGGGCAAAAGCTGTGGAAGCGCATGTGGTTGAGGCCAAATTCCTTGCACTTGCGGAAGATGCGTTCCCAGGATTCCACATCGGTAGGCGGATATCCGGTCTCAGGGAAGCAGCAGTTCTCGACCGTGCCGCGCAGATGCACCGGCTTGCCGTTGATCAGGATATTGCGTCCTTCGACAGCTACAGTCCGGAAGCCGAATGTTACAGGGACGCTGACGCCATGATAATCGACGGCCGTCGAATAAAGCTGCGGGTTGTCTTCGCTCCATAACCGGGCCTCTGGCATGCGCACGTCGTATTGCTGTTCATTAATTGTGATATGGGCCGTCATCGAAGTTATGTCAGTGGAAACGACCTTTTTGTATATAACGGGAGTTGCACGTAATTCAATGAGTCCGGCGATGCCGTTCCAGTTGCCCTGGGTCTGGTCCGTGACGCTGTGGCTGTCCTGTCCTACGCAGACATTCTCGATACCGTTATATACTTTTATTGAGATAAGGTTTTCCTGACCGGGAATGATGAATGGAGTCACATCATACTGGTGCGGAGTGCTGAGACTCATCTGATGCCCTACTTCACTGCCATTGACTGTTACTGTAGTTTCTATATGAGGCCTTTCCAGAAAAAGTGTGATGCTGCGTCCTGCCCACGCCCCGGGCAACCGTACAGTACGGCTGTAGGTCACCTCGCCTACAAAATGTTTGTCGGGCGTCAGGAAGAATGGAAACTTCATGTGGCCTGCTTTGCGGTAAGGTTCCATGAACGGATTGAAGAAAAAACTGGAATCATATAGGGAACCTGTCCACTGTGTGTTCACCGTCACTTCGTCTCCGAGGCCGTTGGTGAGCAGCGAACCGGGGAGTGTGACAGGATTGTCACCAAGACGGGAAGATGAATGCCAGGTTCCAGCGAGAGATATTGTATTGTCCGACGGCAAACACCCGGAGAGCAAGAACAGGCATAAAAATGTATAGAAAGCTAAACGACAGGTTGATAATGTAGTTTTCATGGTATCTGTGCAGATTGTTCTGTATGTAAAGGTCCGAAAAATTACAGAACAACTAAAACAACGAATCAAAATTTTATTACATTTGCAGTCCAATCACGGGAAGTGGCGCAGTTGGTTAGCGCGCTGCGTTAGGGACGCAGAGGCCGGG
Organism: Bacteroidales bacterium; assembly: GCA_017617655.1. Classification (GTDB taxonomy): domain Bacteria; phylum Bacteroidota; class Bacteroidia; order Bacteroidales; family UBA932; genus Equibacterium. The sequence continues at coordinate 7,738 of JAFZVU010000007.1, read as the reverse complement.
TGTTCGAGTCACCTCTTCCCGACAGAGCTTCGCCGACCGCGAAGCTTTTTTGTAAATAATGTTTCTTACATTTGTCCCGATTAATCGCCAGCGACCATGAAATATAATCCAGTACCTGTCGAAACTGCCCGCAGACTGTTCGCAGAAAGCGGACTGCCCTGCATCGGCAATTCAGGAATCCGCGAAATCAAAAGACTTGCAGAGAACATCGAAGCCGCGACCGGAGTGCATTTTATCCACATGGAGATGGGCAATCCCGGACTGCCGGCAGTACAGATAGGCGTTGAAGCTCAGATAGAGGCGCTTCGCAAAGGTGTCGCAGCCCACTACCCCGACATCGACGGCACAAAGGAACTGAAAAGAGAATCATCGCGTTTCATAAAGAATTTCATCGATCTGGACGTATCCGGCGAGAACTGTCTTCCTACTGTCGGTTCGATGCAGGCTGCTTTCACTTCGTTCATGATATGCAGCAAGACCCACAAGGACCGCGACACTATCCTGTTCATCGATCCCTGCTTCCCCGTCCACAAATACCAGAACAAGGTTCTCGGCATCCCCGTAGAGGCTTTCGACATTTACGATTACAGGGGCGAGAAGCTGCGCGACAAGCTGGAAAGCATATTCTCCAAAGGGAATATCCACAGCATGCTCTACTCCAACCCCAACAATCCGTCATGGGTTTGTCTCACTGATGAAGAGCTAAAGATTATCGGCGAAATGGCCACGAAATACGATGTGATTGTCATCGAGGACCTGGCATATTTCGGAATGGACTTCCGCAAGGACTACGGACATCCCGGCGTACCGCCGTTCCAGCCCAGCGTAGGTAAATATACCGACAACTACATCCTTCTGATATCAAGTTCAAAGGCCTTCAGCTACGCCGGCGAACGAGTTGCCATTCTGGCCATCTCCGACAAGCTGGCACAGCGGCACTATCCCGACCTGCTGCGCTACTATAATGCCGACACGTTCCGGAGCGCAATAATCTTCGGCGGCCTTCACACATTGAGTTCCGGCACCTCCCATTCCGCACAGTATGCCCTTAGCGCGCTTTTCAAGGCAGCCAACGATGGCGTTTACAATTTCCGGGACGATGTGCTGGAATACGGACGCAAGGCGAAGCTGATGAAGAAAGCCCTTACAGATAACGGCTTTGTGATAACATACGACAAAGACCTCGATGAGGACGTGGCCGACGGTTTCTACTTCACCTTCGGCTATCCCGGCTTCACAGGAGCCGAGCTGGTGGAAGAGCTGCTGTACTACGGCATCTCGGCCATCTCACTATGGACCTGCGGAAGTACCCGCGAAGGTCTTCGCGCCTGCAGCTCCCTGATTCCCAACGAGGACATCCCGCTGCTGGCAGAGCGTCTCGCACTGTTCCGCAAGGACCATCAATGACTTTTTCTTACATAGAAATAAAGCATTCGTTACATGCGGATGCTTTTTTTTACATCTATTTCGGGAAAAATACCGACATTTGATACCGCTAAAACTAAACCATGGGAAAGTTATACGAACGGCTTGCCAAGGACATCCGTATAAAGGAGTGGCTCAAAGCCTGCATGAACTGCGGTGTCTGCGTGTCTGTCTGTCCTGCCGCCGAATTCTACAAATACAGTCCGAAGAATATAGTTAATATAGTCCAAAGCCAGGACGATGAAGCCATCGAAGCCTTGCTCAAGAGCGAGACCATCTGGTATTGCGGAGAGTGCATGTCATGCATGACCCGCTGCCCCCGCAAGAACGCGCCCGGCCAGATTGTGATGGCTCTGCGTTCGCTAAGCATCGACATGGGCTATTTCGCCGAGAGCGAGAAAGGCCGCCAGCAGCTTCCACTGCAGAGAGCGCTTTGCAGCAACATTCTCAATTACGGCTACTGCGTCTACCCCCGCACATTCAAATATGAAGACCACCCGGAGTCAGGAACTGTCGGCAAATGGATTGGCGAGAATCTCGATGAGGTTCACAAACGTCTGGGCAGCAACCTGGACCAGGACGGTCCCGGTGTGCTCCGCAAGATTCCCAAGGAATCGCTGGACGAGATCAAGGCCATTTTCGATGTGACAGGAGCAACCGAAAGGATGAACACCGTCGAGGAAGTGTCCCGCCGTAAGGCTGAAGAAATGGGGCTTGACATGGATGAATACTGCAAGCGGGCTTTCAACTATGTCGGCAAAGGTCATACGAACGAATAGGAGTATCAACGATGTTATATAAAGGAAAGCAGAAAATCTGGGCTGATTACCAGAAAGAGATTCCGGACGACCACTGGTTCTATGTCCGCAGCTGCATACGGCAGAACTTCTTCCCTGCGTCGGAAGTAACCTTCCTCAGGATCCTGAGGGATGAACTGGGTAAAGATATTTATGAAACTCCTCATCATACTACCTGCGGAGGTATCGCATATCATCAGGAATGTATCCCTCAGGAGACCCAGATGACAATCATAGCCCGTCAGTTTGCTCTGATGACGGAAGCCGGCTACGAAAACTACGCCTGCAGCTGCATCACTTCCTTCGGACTCTATTGCGAGACGCTGGAGACCTGGCATGAGATGCCCGAGGTGCTGGAGCGCATCCGCGAAAACCTCTGGAAGGCATGCCGCCGCGAGTTCAACATCCCGAAATATCTCGCCCACTCCAGCGACCTTGTCTACAAATTCCGCAACGAAATCGCCGAAAAAGCGAAATACAGACTTGTCAACCGCTATACCGGCGAACCGCTGAAGGTAGTCGAGCACATCGGCTGCCATTACGCCAAGATGTTCCCTTCTAAGGGTGTCGGTGGTGCCGAATATCCATATGTGCTCGTCGGCATGGCCGAGAGCTGGGGCGGCAACGTTATAGACTACCCTGAACGCCGGCACTGCTGCGGCTACGGTTTCCGCCAGTACCACGTCAAGGCGAACAGAGGCTATTCAATATCAAATACCCACAAGAAATTCGAATCTATGGAGCCGTACCATCCCGATTTCATAGTCACCAACTGTCCGGGCTGCCCCTATTTCCTGGACCGCTGGCAATATGTGATCGCAGAGCAGACCGGCAAGACCTACGGAGGCGACGGCCAGGGCATTCCTGTGTTGACTTATGAGGAGATGGCTGGTCTTGTGCTCGGATATAACCCGTGGGATATCGGTATGCAGACCCACCAGATTGCAGTAGAGCCGCTGCTCGATAAGATAGGTGTGGAATACGACGAAAGCAAGAAATATCTGGGAACAGGCGGCAAACCTCTGCCGGAACCTGAATTCCCCATGAACATAAGATGCTGTTAAATGGCTAAGGAAAATGTAGTAGTTATCGGCGGCGGTCCCTGTGGTATCGAGGTCGCCCGCAATCTGAGGGATCTGGGTTACACCCCTATCCTGCTTGAACAACAGTCGGAACTCGGCGGACACCTGAGACTCTGGGACAGACTGTTCCCCGAAGGAGTCGAAGCCCGCAAGGTGCTTAAGGAGCTCACTGGTGACCTCAAGGGAGTCAAATGGTTCACTGACGTCAACATTGAGTCTATCCAGAAGTCACGCAAGGGTTATACCGTCAACGTGGACACTGGAATGTCATTCCAGACGAAGGCTCTTGTCGTTACGACGGGATTCAAGCTCTTCCCAGCCGAGAACAAACAGGAATACGGATACAACATATACGAGAGGGTAATCACCAACGCCGACCTGGAGCAGTATTTCCACACCCGCAAGGATCCCCGCATCCAGAACCCGAAAACCATCGGTTTCGTACACTGCGTAGGCTCCCGCGACGAGAAAGCCTGCAACCGCCAGTGCTCTAAGGTATGCTGCGCCACAGCAGTGAAACAAGCATCCGAGATCAAGGAACTCTTCCCCGACGCAATCGTATATTGCTTCTATATGGACCTGCGCCTGTTCGGCCGCAGCTATGAAGACATGTACCTGACAGCCCAGAGGAAATACGGCGTCAGATTCATCCGTGGCCGTGTTTCGGAAGTGTCGGAAGATATCGACGGCAAGTTGTTCGTCAAAGCCGAAGATACCCTTCTCGGCAAGCCCATGAAGATGAAACTTGACCTGCTGGTGCTCATGACCGGAATCCTCCCTGGAGACAGCACAAAGCAACTTTCAGAAATGCTCAAGATACAGACAGGTGAGGACGGTTTCTTCACTCCCAGGGATACCATCCTTGAACCTTGCATGGCCAAGGACGGCGGTCTGTTCATGGCAGGCACCTGCACCGGCCCCAAGACCATCCCTGAAACTCTCAGCGAAGCCAGGGCCGCAGCCATCCAGGTCCATAAATATCTTTCAAAATGATAGATTTCGGCTATACTCTGAGCAAGAGCGGAACCCTCAAGATAGAGAATCTGGACGATTCCCGTTTCAAGGCGCTTCACAAGCTTGAGCCTGATGCTTATAAATGCATCAACTGCGGCTCCTGCACTGCAAGCTGCTCGGCCGGCGTGTTCACCGAACTCAGCCTTAGGAAGATCCTGCTCAGCCTGCAGAGGGGCGAAGAAAAAGACTACATAAATCAGCTGCAATCATGCATGCTTTGCGGCAAATGTATGCTTGTATGTCCCCGCGGCATAAATACCCGCCACCTCATACTGAGCATCAGCAAGATTTATAATACGGTGGACAGATGAGAGAAAGGTTTCTTATAGGATTCGACCCGTTCGTGCTGCCCTTCCTTCTTGGAATGGCTTTCGTGCTGACATACTGTATTATAGGCTTGATAAGAGTCATCCTTCAGCTCTCTAAAGCAGACCGGCGCAAATTGGCCGCCAGCTTGTTCAAGCCCGCAAACGCATGGAAGAACCTGCGCGACATGTTCTGCGACTGCCTGATCCATGTGAAACTTTGGAAGCGCAACCCCAAGCTCGGATACATGCATTCTTCCATCGCTTTCGGCTGGTTCATGCTCATAGTCTTCGGCCACATCGAGACCTTCATCTTCGTGCCCAAGAAGGCCGGTCTCTTCTACTACCCCATCTTCTTCCGCTATTTCATGGAGATGGAGAACTACAGCCTGCGCGGCTCGTTCTTCTTCTTCATAATGGACTTCTTCCTGCTGATAGTTCTCAGCGGCATCCTGCTGGCAATGTACAAGCGCATCCGCAGCCGTTTCTTCGGCATGCGCCGCACTACCCGACTGTCCATCACAGACCGTGTCGGCCTGTATTCTCTGTGGGCCATCTTCCCTCTGCGCTGGATTGCCGAGGGATTCACCGCCGGCATCGCTGGAGGCAGCTTCATGACGATCCCTATCAACCTGCTGCTGAAGAACTTCATGAGCAACCCGGAGAACATCACAGTAGCGTGGTGGCTGTACTCCATAGCCCTCGGAACATTCATGTTCGCGCTCCCGTTCTCCCGCTACATGCACATCCCCGCCGAGATCCTGCTAATCCCTATGAAGAATGCCGGGCTGAAGGTATATCACCCGCGCAAAGGTTTTGCCCTTGCACAGATATACACCTGCCCGAGCTGCGGAGTCTGCATAGACGCCTGCCCTATGAGTGCCAGCAGACAGAATCTGAAGGATACCACAGTCTATCTTGTGCGCCAGATCAAGCGTAACAATGCCCGCCGCATGAACGCCATGACCGACAAGTGCCTCATGTGCGGCAAATGTCAGGAAGTCTGCCAGATCGCCCTGCAGTCATATGACATCAGGATGCGTATCCGCGAGCGGGCCACCTACAATGTAGGCCTCAAGTATGACTATCTGGACTCCTATAAGCCTGAAACAGGCAAGGCCAAGGTGCTTTACTACGCAGGCTGCATGTCTTCGCTCACTCCGAACACCGGCCGTTCTATCAAGAAACTCCTGTCTGCAGCCAAAATCAGCTGGACCCAGATGGATGCGGGCGGCGGAATATGCTGCGGAAGGCCACTGATCCTGGCTGGAAGGCGCCAGGAAGCTGCTGCGTTGATTGAAAAGAACACTTCCATAATCGAATCCAGCGGAGCTCAGATCCTGCTCGTAAGCTGTGCCATCTGCTACCGTGTGTTCAAAGAGGAATATAAGCTCAAAGGTATCCGGGTGATGCACTACACCGAATACTTCAACGAACTTATGGAGGAAGGCCGTCTGAAAGTGAACAGGGGTGCTATTAGATATGCTTACCACGATCCATGCGACCTGGGACGCGGCTGCGGCATCTACGAAGAGCCTCGCGAGGCGCTGTCACGCGTCGGCATCATCGCTCCGGCAGAGAAAGAACGCGCCATGAGCGTATGCTGCGGCGGTTCTGTAGGCAGTCTCACCCTTGACCACGAAGACCGTATACCAATCACTCAGGCTTCAATACAGAACATGCTGTTCTCTAATCCTGACCGTATAGTGACAGCTTGCCCTCTGTGCCAGAAGACATATTCAAGGCTGTCACCGGTAAAAGTTGTGGATTTCGCAGAAGCCCTCTGCGACGGTCTGGAAAAATAGATTACAGATATTCCCTGCCGGTAAGCACTCTCCAGAGCGCATAGTATTTAAGCACGGAAACGGTGTGCTGCGCCACCATCTGGTAGCGCAGGTTGCGGCCGCAGTTGAAATAAACCGACCGGGCCAGGAAGTTGCCGACGCCGGTAATCTCCGATAGCTGATAGACGAGTTTATCCTGCGAGCCGTCCGGGAAGCTTATTTCCAGACGGTCGCCGAACATCGCCAGGGTAGCGTCTTCGCTGACGACAGAAGTCACTCCGTCAGCCTTCCTCGTCACATAGAAGTGATTGTCGGTAAAGATGGGCTCCGCAGTCTTCTCGCGCAGCGAGGCGGCATTCTCGGCGAGCCATTTCTTCTGGAAGCGGTTCCAGTCCCTCAGGGTATCGAAGGGCAGCTTCTCTCCCACTATCCTGCCACATTCGTTATATGTTGCCTTCAGGCCGCAGTTGCAGCTTATCTCATCGCCCGAAGTAACGATGGTACCGAAACGGTGGCAGCACGGGCACAGATAGGCTGCGTACTGCATTCCTTCTGCAAGCCTTTCGCCGGTATATCTGTCTCCGGTGCGCGCCTGCTCCTCGTATGCATCCACATAGAGGTCGTCGCACATGGCCTTGTAAACTTCTTCTTCGGTCATGGCAGCCAGCTGTGCGGGTGAGAATTCATGCATCAGCTCTCCGCGCATCGGACCTTTGCGTTTGGTGGCAGCCCAGCGGGGCTTAAGCAGATACCCTCCGGTAAACCTGTATGTTACAAGGGCGGCGCCTGACTCCTTTGCCATCTTCGCAGTACGTCTGGAGATGAATTCAGACACGCCGTCCCAGCTGCGGTTGCCTTCGGGGAAAAGACCCACGGACACACCGGCCTTGAGGTTCTCTTCAATCTGCTTTATGACAGTGTCGCCACTTGCTCCTTTTTCACGCAGTATCAGACCGAACAGATTCTTGAAGATGTGGCCGAAGAAGCCCTTGCCGAGAGTGGAGTTGGCCACGAAGCGGAAATGGCGGTTGAGCCCCATCACCATGAGTGCGGGGTCGAGGTTCTGGGTGTGGTTGGCTACTGCAAGGAAGGTCTTTGAGCTGACCTTGCAGCGTTTCGGATGGAAATGGTACAGGAAATAGAGCCAAGGGCCCACGACGACCTGGCAGAAACGGTACATGAATTTCTGCAGACCGAGACCCCTGGTTATATGCCTATCCCTGTTTCTGCTCACGTTTCTTGGCCTCTTCTTCTTCAAGCACCCTGTAAGCTACCTTGCCCACAAGGGTCTTGGGCAGTTCGTCGCGGAATTCGATGTCGTAGGGCATCGC
>JAFZVU010000071.1 GCA_017617655.1 Bacteroidales bacterium | reverse complement strand
TGAAGACCGGAAAGTTTAAGCCGGAATACATCCTGGATGTGAAAAATGATGATTACAGCGTGGAAGTCAGCCTGCGCGGCGAAGCCTCGATACCCCCGATAACTACGGGAACATCCGGGAAGAGCTGCTTCAGGATCTTTGTGTAGACTGTTACCGCATAATCGGGACGGTAGCCTGCACGGCCTTCGGGCGTATAAGCGTCGTTGCTGCGAAGACGCTTCGAAGCCGTGTAATGATTGACCATGGAATCCATGTTGCCGGCATTGACGGCAAAGTAGAGACGGGGCGTCCCCATTTTCTTGAAATCGCGAAGGTCGTCCCTCCAGTTCGGCTGGGGAACGACGGCCACCTTGTAGCCACGCGCCTCCAGTACCCTTGTCACCACCGCCGTACCGAAAGAAGGATGGTCTATGAACGCATCTCCGGTGAAAAGGACAACATCGGCCGCATCCCAGCCGAGGGCATCCATTTCTTTTTTGGTGGTGGGCGCAATCATGGTCGGAATCTTCGCCGCCTACATCTTCTCGGGCAGCCTGATGCCGAGGATAGTCATGGCTTTGGTGAGCACCTGAGCGATTGCGGCAAGCAGCGCGAGCCTCTGTGAGCGCACTTTGTCGTCATCAGCCTTGAGCACGCTGACGTCGTGGTAATACTGGTTGAACTCCTTGGCCAGCTCGTAGGCATAATTGGCCACGAGGGCGGGAGAATGAGCTTCGGCAGCCTCTGCGACCTTGTCGGGGAAGGAAGCCAGCAGCTTCACTATCTCAATCTCCTTGGGGATGAATTCCGCACCGGTGCAAGCCACTGCGAGCTTCTGCTCGGCAGCCTTGCGGAGGATAGACTTGATGCGGGCGTAGGTATACTGGATGAACGGGCCGGTGTTGCCGTTGAAGTCGATACTTTCCTTCGGGTCGAAGAGCATCGTCTTGCGGGGGTCTACCTTGATGATGAAATACTTCAGCGCGCCGAGGCCTATGGTCATGAACAGCTCGTCCTGCTGAGCGGCGTCCATGTCGTCGAGCTTGCCCAGCTCGAGAGAAGTCTCGCGGGCCGTGTCGTACATCTTGGCGATGAGGTCGTCGGCGTCGACGACAGTGCCCTCGCGGGATTTCATCTTGCCTTCCGGCAGTTCCACCATACCGTATGACATGTGGTAAATGGCGTCAGCCCACGGCATGCCGAGCTTGCCGAGGATGAGCTTGAGCACCTGGAAGTGGTAGTTCTGCTCGTTGCCGACCACATATATTATCTCGTCGAAGTTGTATTCTTCGTGACGTTTGCAGGCAGTGCCGAGGTCCTGAGTCATGTAGACAGACGTTCCGTCGCTGCGCAGCAGCAGCTTCTCGTCCAGTCCGTCAGCAGTAAGGTCGCACCAAACAGAGCCGTCGTCGCGGCGGTAGAAGACGCCTTTCTCCAGGCCTTCCTCGACCAGCGACTTGCCCAGCAGATAGGTCTGTGACTCGTAGTATATCTTGTCGAAACCTACTCCGAGGTCTGCGTATGTCTTGTCGAAGCCTTCGTATACCCAGCCGTTCATCTTTGCCCAGAGGGCGCGGACTTCAGGGTCGCCCTGCTCCCACTTCACCAGCATGGCCTGAGCCTCTTTCATGCAGGGAGCCTGCTTTGCAGCCTCGTCCTTGTCCAGTCCGGTGGCAGCCATTATCTGTGCGGTCTCCTCAGTCAGCATATTGTTGAACTCGACATAGAAATCGCCAACCAGATGGTCGCCTTTCTTGCCGGAAGACTCGGGGGTGACGCCGTTGCCGCGCTTGAGCCATGCGAGCATGGACTTGCAGATGTGGATGCCGCGGTCGTTCACGAGATTGACCTTTACCACATTGTTGCCGGCGGCCTGCAGCAGCTGAGAAACCGACCAGCCCAGCAGTATATTGCGGATGTGGCCGAGGTGGAGCGGCTTGTTGGTGTTGGGAGAAGAGAATTCCACCATCACGGTGCGGCCGTTATTAGGATGCTGTCCCCAGTCCTTCGCTGCGAAGATTTCGCTGAACACCTCGCCCCAGTAGCCGGCGGACATCTTGATGTTAAGGAAGCCCTTCACCACATTGAACGACTCGATGCGGCTGTCGGCGGCCTTCATGAACTCGCCTATCTCTGTTGCCGTAGTTTCGGGGGCCTTGCGGCTCACCTTCAGCAGCGGGAAGACCACGAGGGTCACGTCGCCTTCGAATTCCTTGCGTGTCGCCTGCAGCTGCAGGGCGCCTTCGGCCGGCTCCACGCCGTAGAGGCTTTTAACCGCCTCTCTGGCGAGACCGCCCAGTATCTGATATGAATCTGTCATATTATTTCAATCCGTTATATTCAAGAAGTGCATCCACAGTCGCATCGTGGCCGCGGAAGTTCCTGTAAAGTTCAGCAGCGTCTACCTCATCGCCGCGCTTGAGCACCTCGTAGCGATACTTCTCGGCCAGAGTCTGGTTGAAGATGTCGCCGGTCTCCTCGAATGCCTTGAAAGCGTCGTTGTCAAGAACCTGTGCCCAGAGATAGCTGTAGTAGCCCACATCGTAGCCGTGAGAGAAGATGTGAAGGAAGTAAGGAGTCCTGTAGCGGGGCGGGATCTCGCTGATCAGGCCGATTTCCTTGAGGATCTTCGACTCGGCTGAAAGCACATTGTAATTCTCGGGCATCTCGCTGTTGGAATACAGGCCGAGGTCGAGATACATGGCTGCGAGCAGCTCGGTCATCGCGAAGCCCTTGCCGTAATTCTTTGAGGCGATGTATTTGTCAACCATAGACATAGGGATGGTCTCCCCGGTCATATAGTGCTTTGCATAGACGTTAAGCACTTCGGGGGCGAATGCCCAGTGCTCGTTCAGCTGTGAAGGCAGCTCCACGAAATCGTGGTCGAAATTGGCGAGGCCTTCATATTTCACGTCGATCATGAAGCCGGCCAGTGCGTGACCGAACTCGTGGAAGAAGGTCTCAGTCTCGTCGGCGTTCAGCAGAGAAGGCTTGTCCCCTACGGGGCGGCTGAAGTTGCCGCATATTGTGATTATGGGAGTGACCTTGTTGCCGTCGACATCGTATTTCTGGTCGCGGTAGCTGCTGCACCATGCGCCGTTGCTCTTCTCGCCGGGGCGGGCGAACATGTCCATGAAGATGACGCCCAGGCTGCTGCCGTCCACATCCTTGCACTCGAAAGCTTCAGCTTCCGGATGCGGCAGGGGAACGTTGCTGAGTTTCTCGAAGCTGAGTCCGAAAAGTTTCTTTGCCACGTAGAAGATGCCGTCGCGGACATTCTCATACTGGAAGAAAGGCCTCATAGCCTCTTCGTCGAAATCATATTTCTCTGCCTTCGCCAGCGCTGAATAATATCTCCAGTCGGCGGCCTGGACGGTGGTGATGCCGTCTTTGGCAGCCATAGCCTTTATGTCCTTGAGCTCCCTGTCGGCAGCTGCGAGGGACGGCTTCCATACCTGGTCGAGAAGCCTGTATACATTCTCCGAATTCTTGGCCATGCGGTCATCCAGACGGAAATCCACAAAGGTATCGAAGCCGAGAAGCTGGGCTTTCTTGAGCTTCAGGGCGATTATTTCGGCGCAGATGTCCTTGTTGTCCTCTGCATTGTTGTTGTTGCAGCGGTTGAGATATGCGTCGAGCACCTTGATGCGGAGCTCCCTGTTGGAAGCGCTCTGCAGGAACGGCATCACGCTCGGGTTGTCGAGACCCACGATCCACCTGTCGGCGAGACCGGCAGCTTCAGCCCTGGAAGCGGCATCGGCGATGAAGTCGGCGCTCAGGCCGGCCAGGTCGGCGGGATCCTTGATCTCAAGCTTCCAAGCGGCGGTCTCCTTGATAAGATTCTGGGAGAACTTGAGCTGGAGATTGGAGATGGCCTCGTTCACTTCTTTCAGCTCGGCCTTCTTGTCGTCGGGCAGAGCCGCGCCGTTGCGCGCGAAACTCTTGTAGATATTGTCGACAAGACGCAGCTGAGCCTCGTCAAGGCCCATGCTGTCCTTGCGGTCATATACATATTTGATTCTGTCGAAGAGCGCTTCGTTCAGCTGGATCTCATTTGAATGGGCGCTCAGCAGAGGGGTGATGACGTTGGAAGCTTCGGCCACCTCGTCGTTGAAAGCCATCGACTCTACGTTTCCGAACACTGCATATACTTTATTGAGCAGCTCTCCCGAGCGGTCGAACGCCAGTATGGTGTTGTCGAAATCGGGAGTATCCTTGCAGGCCACGATGGCCGCGATCTCTGCCTTATGAGCTTCGATAGCCTTCTTGACTGCAGGCACATAGTCTGAAGTCTTTATTTCCTCGAAGGGGGGTATGCCGAAGGGAGTGTCCCACTCTTTGAGAAGGGGATTCTTCTCTACGCAGGCGCAGAGACTCATAGCAGCGATTGCCATAACAAGTAGTTTTTTCATAATTATGATATTTTTCTGATGCCAAAAATAAATAAAAAAGAGGGTTTCTTTACAGATTCCCTCTCTCTTTCCCAGATAAGAGACTAACCAAGATAGCTCTTGAGCAGCTTGCTGCGGGCGCTGTGGCGGAGACGGCGGATAGCCTTCTCCTTGATTTGACGAACCCTCTCGCGGGTAAGACCGAAGTGCTCACCGATCTCTTCCAGAGTCATTTCCTGGCATCCGATGCCGAAGAAATACCGGACGATGTCCCTCTCCCTTTCAGTAAGGGTAGAAAGTGCCCTTTCTATCTCCTTGTTGAGAGACTCGTTGACGAGACCCTTGTCGGCGTTGGGAGAATCGTTGTTGACCAGCACGTCCAGAAGACTGTTGTCTTCGCCGTCGACGAACGGAGCGTCGACTGAGACATGGCGGCCGGAAACCCTCAACGTGTCGTTGATCTTTTCGCGAGGAATGCCGAGAATCTCTGCCAGCTCATCAGAAGAAGGCATACGCTCATTCTCCTGTTCGAACTTACTGAGAGCTTTGTTGATCTTGTTCAGCGATCCAACCTGATTGAGCGGGAGGCGGACGATCCTCGACTGTTCTGCCAAAGCCTGCAGGATTGACTGGCGGATCCACCATACTGCATAGGAAATGAACTTGAAACCTCTGGTCTCATCGAACTTTTCCGCTGCCTTGATCAGGCCCAGGTTACCTTCGTTGATAAGGTCAGGAAGGCTCAAGCCCTGATTCTGATACTGTTTGGCGACCGATACCCCGAACCTGAGGTTTGCTCTCGTCAGCTTTTCAAGGGCTTCCTGATCGCCTTTCTTGATCCGCTGGGCAAGCTCGACCTCTTCTTCTACCGTGATCAGCTCTTCTCTACCAATTTCTTGCAAATACTTGTCGAGAGATGCGCTCTCTCGATTCGTAATCGACTTTGTAATTTTAAGTTGTCTCATTAATCAATAATGATATATGGCCATTTGAGGCCATAGCGCGCAAATATAAATATTTAAATCAAGATTTTACAAATTAACCATGATTTCTTTTTGAATATTGTCGCGCAAAACCGTAACTACGGCTTTTTCACCAGGACGGAGCTTGCTGACCTGAACCTGTACTTCAGATGCAGTAGAGACTTTGTTCAGGTTGATTTCCTTTATGATATCGCCTGATTTCAAGCCTGCTGCGGCAGCCGGAGTCTCGGGACGGACGTCAGCGATCTGCACGCCCCTGTCGGTATCCATCATAGAGATGCCGAGCACTGCACGCTGCACTGAGCCGTACTGGATGAAGTCGTCGGTAATCTTCTTGACGATATTTACAGGCACTGCAAATGCATAGCCGGCGTATGAGCCCGTCAGGGAAACTATAGAAGTGTTGATACCTACAAGCTGGCCGCTGGTGTTGACAAGGGCGCCGCCACTGTTGCCGGGGTTGACGGCCGCATCGGTCTGGATGAAGGACTCTACCCTGTAGGAACCGTCGTAGTTGGGGAACGAACGGCCCTTGGCGCTGACGATACCGGCGGTGATGGTAGAACGCAGGTCATAGGGACTGCCGATGGCGAGAACCCATTCGCCGAGCCTCAACTCGTCTGAGTCACCCATCTCCAGAGCCTGGAGGTCATTGCGGTCAACTTTGAGCAGGGCGAGGTCGGTGGCCTCGTCAGTGCCGATTACAGTGGCGTCGAGCACCGTATTGTCATAGAGGGTAACCTGCACCTCGTCGGCGCCGCTTACCACATGGTTGTTGGTGACTATATAACCGTCTTCAGAGATTATTACGCCTGAGCCCACTCCTACCTGGTCCTGGGGAGTGTTGGCGAAACCGAAGAAATAATCGAACATGGAGGGAGCCTGCTGGCGGGCCTTCTTTACCACTTTCACATATACCACTGAATTGACGGCCAGCTCAGCTGCGTCGCTGAAATAGGTGCCGGTCATGACGTCCTTGTCTGTACGGACGACTCTGCGGTTCTGAACGTTATCGTTCTGTTCGTTGCGGAGCTCATTCTTGAATTCCGTGACTTCACTGGTCTGCTCGGCCACTTTGCCGGCAACCACATACGAAACTATGCCTGACAAAATGACAGACAGAGCTGCAATCAATAATCCTTTTTTCATATTTAGTGTATTAATAATTTCCGGGGCGTTTTCCGGTCAAATTATATGCCAAAATCATGTGGTGTTTTACTTGTTTTTTTACTATCTTTGTGTGATAGCAAACGTGATTATTATTTAACATCAGTGATATGAGATTCGTATTATCAAGTTCGGAACTTCTCCGCGGACTGGTGTCCGTTTCGAGAGTATTAGCAAACAAGCCTGCCCTTGCCATTTTGGACAATTTCCTCTTTGACCTCAAGGACAATTCCCTTACTGTCACAGCGTCTGACGGAGAGACCACCCTCCGCACCAGCCTTCCCGTCGAGCAGGTTCTCGAAGAGGGAGCTGCAGCAGTTCCTGCAAGGCTTCTGATCGATTCCCTCAAGGAGTTCCCGGACCAGCCCCTTACTTTCATCACTGACAAAGCTTCTTCGCTCAACATAATCTGGTCGAGCGGTGCTTCCAAGATCCCGTTCTTCCCGGCTGAGGACTATCCCGTGTTCCCTGTAATCGCCGAGGATGCCAACAGCCTCGAGATTCCTGCCAACATCCTTCTGAACGGCATCAACGACACCATCTACGCCACTGCCGAAGAGGAGCTGAGGCCCGTCATGAACGGCATCTTCTTCGACATCGACACCACCGGCACTTCGATAGTAGCTTCTGACGCCCACAAGCTGGTATGCTACACTGTCTTCGCAGTGAAGGGTGCTGACAAATGCTCATTCATCCTCCACAAGAAGCCGGCTTCTGTCCTGAAGAACATCCTCGCCAAGAGTGAAGGCGACATCTCAGTCAAGTTCGACAAGCGCAACGCCATGTTCGCCTTCGACAACACCGTGCTCGTATGCCGCCTCGTCGACGGCAACTACCCTGCATACCGCACCGTCATCCCGAAGAACAACCAGAACAAGATGATAATCGGCCGCGTCGAGTTCCTCAACGCAGTACGCCGCGTGGCAGTCTGCTCTAACCAGGCCACCAGCCACATCATCCTCAAGATTTCCGCCGGCGAGATCATGATTTCAGCCGAGGACACCTCATTCGCCATCTCTGCATACGAAAAGCTCAGCTGCCAGTACGACGGCGTCGATATCGAGATCGGCTTCAAGGCCCCGTTCCTCGCCGAGATCCTGAGCAACCTGCCGTTCGAGAATGTCTGCGTATGCCTGGCCGACAGGTGCCGCGCAGCCCTGATTGTTTCAGCCGACGAGAAGGATCCTTCAGAAGAGCTCTGCGCCCTGCTGATGCCGATCATGCTCAATTCTTAGTATTCAAATGGAGCTCAAACTCAACAACCCCCTGTTGTTTTTCGATCTGGAGACGACAGGGCTTAACATCGCTTGCGACCGTATCGTCGAGATTGCGGCCGTGAAAGTGTTCCCCGACGGGCATGTCGAGGAGAAACGCCGCTATATCAATCCTGAGATGCCCATTCCAAAAGAGGCCCAGGAAGTGCACCATATTACCGACGAGATGGTCAAGGACCAGCCCACCTTCAAGCAGATAGCCAAGTCGCTCGCACAGTGGATGGAAGGCTGCGACATAGCGGGCTACAACTCCACCAGGTTCGACATCCCGCTGCTGGCCGAAGAGTTCCTCCGCGCCGGCGTAGACTTCGATTTCCGCAAGCGCAAACTCATCGACGTGCAGAACATCTTCCACAAGATGGAGCAGCGCACCCTTGTGGCCGCCTACGCATTCTACTGCAACAAGGACCTTGAAGGCGCCCACTCTGCCCTCGAAGACGCCAAGGCCACCTACGAAGTCCTCAAGGCCCAGCTAGACAAGTATGAGGGCACGATTCAGAACGACGTCAAGTTCCTCGCCGACTTCACCACCCGCAACCGTCTGGCCGACTATGCGGGCCGCTTCATCCTCGACGAGCACGACTGTCCCGTCTTCAATTTCGGCAAGTACAAGGGCCGCAAGGTAGAAGACGTGCTGCGCAACGAGCCCGGCTACTACGACTGGATGATGAACGGCGACTTTACTCTCGACACCAAGAAGGTGCTCACGCAGATCTACACCAAAACCCGCAACAAGGCATAATGAACATAGCTGTGGTCAGACCTTCCGGAAGCTACTATTTCCGGCCCGACACGACTCTGAACAGGGAAGCCCTCGATTACTATATCCCTGACGGCGTCGAAGAGCTGACCCTTACCCCCTGCATCTATTCTAAGGTCACCCGCGCCGGCAAGTGCATCTCGCAGAAATTCGCCCTGCGGCACATCGACAACTTCGGCTTCGGAGTCCTGCTGGACGCCGTCGGGGGCGATCCGCAGGAGGCTGTCTGCATGGATGCCACCTCTTTTCTTTCCGGCGACACCCTCCCCTTCTCCGAAATCGGGAATGCCGCCTTCGAAGTCAGCGTCAACGGCGAGCCCTGCTTCTGCCGGGACCACTTCGACGCAGGCATGATGTGCGACGCACTGGCAACCGTCAGCCGCAGGAGCTCCCTCAGGGCGACGGACCTTCTGGCAGTCTGTCTGGCAGAGCCTGTTGTTCTCAAGAAAGGGGATTGTTTCTGCTTCGCAGGGCACAAAGTCAGCATCCTATAGAGTGCTGACATACTTCGCGGCGCTCTGGCCGGCGAGGGCTCCAGTCGAAAAAGCTATCTGAAGATTGTATCCTCCAGTATCTCCGTCCAGGTCCAGGATTTCTCCCGCGAAGAAAAGGCCTTTGACCAGTCTCGACTGCATGGTCTTGGAAATCACTTCGTCTAGTGACACTCCCCCGGCGGTTACAACGGCCCTGCGGTAGCCGGCATGTCTTGCAATAGGGAAGCGCCATTCCTTGAGACGCTCCGGGAGGGTGTTCACGGTAAGACCCTTCGACATTTTCAGGAACGGATCTATCAGTTCGGCAGGCATGAAGCGGCGCAGGATCTTCTTCAGACGGGCTTCGTTTATCAGGGGCACCTCCCATTTGAAGGACGACACCTCGCGCTTCACCCTTTCCCGGAGTTCCTGGAGGGAGACGGCCGGCTTGAGGTCGACTACCAGCTCGACTGCCGAGCCGTTTTCCAGAGCATTGATTGCCTTGCGGCTGACCCGGAAGCCCAATGATCCTTCGATGCCGTCTTCGGTGAATGTCATATCCCCCATCTCATACTGCACCATGTCCTGTTCGACGAAGAGGCTGAGCCCTACGTTCTTGAGCTCTATGTCATAGAGGCTGCCTTCATAGTTCCTCGGCAGCAGGGCGGCGAGGCTGGGATGGCAGCGGGTGACGGTATGTCCGAGGGAGGCCGCGATGTCATAGCCTCGGCCGGTAGAACCGGTAGCGGGGTAAGACAGTCCTCCGGTGGCGATTATAAGGGCGTCGGCCACTACTACTTCCGTCTTGATTGCGTGGGGCGACGACAGGTCGTTATAGGTGCATTTGAACTTGTCGCCTTCGTTGCTTACTGCCAGCAGGTCGGCATCGGATATCAGCTTCACCCCAACAGCGTCCATCCTGGCTACGAGAGCGTCGACTACGTCGAAAGCTTTCATGGAAGCCGGGAAGACGCGGTCTCCCTGCGTCACCACAGTCTCGAGGCCTATGCTGTTGAAGTATTCAATGGTGGCTTCGTTCGAGAAATTATAGAAGGCAGTCCGGATGAAGTTGCTGCGGGGGTGGATATGAGTGGAGAATTCAGCCCAGGGCTTGGTGTTGGTGATGTTGCAGCGGCCCTTTCCGGTGATGGCGAGCTTGCGGCCTGCAAGATGGTTCTTCTCGAGCACAGCCACCTTTGCCCCGCACTCGGCTGCTTTTATGGCAGCCATCATGCCGGCAGGTCCTGCGCCGATTATGAGTATCTGGACTGACCTCTCCATAGAATCACCTGCTTATTACACCACTTCCCTGCAATTCGCCTTCTTCGGAGTACCAGGCGGCGAACTGGCCGGCGGTGACGCCGCGCTGCGGCTTCTCGAATACTATGTATAGCCCGTCGGAGAGGCGCCTGAGCCTTGCCTGCTGCAAAGGCTGACGGTATCTTATCCTTACCAGATAGTCCCTTTCCTCCCCTTCCGCCATGGCCAGCTCCGGCCTTATCCAGTGGATGTCGCGGTTGTCGATGCGAAGCCCCTTGCGGTACAGGCCCGGATGGTCCTGGCCCTCTCCTACATATATAATATTGCTCTCCACATCAGTCGCGATGACGAATATGGGGTTCTTGTGGCCGCCTATGTTAAGGCCGTGGCGCTGCCCTATGGTATAGAACTGGGCGCCCTGATGGACTCCGGCGACCTTCCCGTCCTTCTCGCAGTAAACGAAAGGCTCCGCCTGCTCTTCAATGGTCTCGGCAGCCTTCAGGCCGTCGTAATAATCCCTGAAGATCTCGACCACCTTGCCTTCCTTCGGCTTGAGCTTCTGCTGGAGGAACACCGGGAGGTCCACCTTGCCCACGAAGCATATTCCCTGCGAATCCTTCTTGTCGGCGCTCGGCAAGCCGGCTTCACGGGCTATCCTGCGAACTTCTGGCTTCGTGATGCCGCCGATCGGGAACAGTGCGTACTTCAGCTGCTCCTGGGTGAGCTGGCAGAGGAAATAGCTCTGGTCCTTGTTCTTGTCCAGACCCGCCAGCAGACGGTATGAGGGCTTGCCATCCGGGCCGGGGACCTCGTCCTTGCGGCAATAGTGGCCGGTGGCGACATATTCCGCACCGAGGCTGAGGGCATGCTTCAGGAATGAGTCGAACTTTATCTCACGGTTGCAGAGCACATCCGGGTTTGGGGTGAAACCGCGCTCGTAGCTGTCGAACATATAGTCCACCACCCGCCTGCGGTACTCGGCGCTGAGATCCACGAAGTAAAAAGGAATGCCGATCTTGCGGGCCACCATCTCGGCCACGCTGCGCTCCTCCTCCCACTCGCAGTCGCCGTGCAGAGTGCCCGTAGCGTCGTTCCAGTTCTGCATGAAGACAGCGAATACGTCGTGCCCCGCCTCTTTCAGCAGCAAAGCGGCTACGCTTGAATCTACTCCTCCTGACAAACCGACAGCTATTCTCATGGTTTTTCTATTGCGAATCAAAAAAATCAACTACCTTTGTGCCGGGTAAGTCTTACACGACCAGCTCCTGTCGAACTCCCCCAGGGCCGGAAGGCAGCAAGGGTAGATGGTTGTAGCGGTGCGATGTAATCAGCTTACCCTTTTTTTATTTCCCCTGGTTATCGTCGAGGTTGTCGAAGACAAAGGGAAGAAGGTCCCTCACCGAAGAGAACACCTCCACCCTGCCTGCACTGCCCACGATTACTTTCATAGGCACGCCTCCCCTGCTTTCGTACTGCACCAGAGCCTGGCGGCACGCTCCGCAGGGATAGGTAGGGGTTGCAGTGAGCTTCCCGTCCTGCTTAGCCGCAATCGCAATGGCAAGCATCTTTGCGCCGGGCCACGTAGCTCCCGCATAATAGCAGGCCGACCTTTCGGCACACAGGCCTGACGGAAATGCAGCATTCTCCTGGTTGGAGCCGCACACCACCTGGCCGTTGTCCAGCAGTATGGCAGCCCCCACGTTGAAGTTTGAAAAAGGAGCGTAGGAACGCTCTGTGGCTTCGACAGCCTTCTGCAGGAGGGATGACCACTCAGCCGGCAGTTCATCCATCGACTGAAAGACTTGATAGCTGATGTTGAGTTGCTTGTTTTGCATGACGGCAAGGCATATTTGTGCGAATTTAGCAAAAAGATTCGTATTTTTGTTTCTATGAAGGCCTTGTGTATCTCTCTCTGCTGCCTGCTGCTGGCCACAGGTTTTATCGCTGACGCAAGGCAGCCTCAGGCCCAGTCTGACTACCGGACGGCATACATCCTCAAATACAAGGACGCAGCCATAGCGCAGATGGAAAGCAGCGGCATCCCGGCCAGCATCACCCTTGCCCAGGCCTGCCTCGAATCGGGCTTCGGCACGTCCAGGCTGGCAAAAGAGGGTAACAACCACTTCGGCATCAAGTGCCACGACTACACCGGGAAGAAGATGTATGTCGACGACGACGTCAAGAACGACTGCTTCCGTGTGTACGACCGTGTCGAGGACTCCTTCCAGGACCACTCCGACTTCCTGCGCTACCGCTCCAGATATGCCTTTCTTTTCGACCTCGACCCCACCGACTACAAAGGCTGGGCGTACGGCCTCAAGGCGGCTGGATATGCCACCGACCCCAGTTATGCCACAAGGCTTATCGAGCTCATCGAGAGATACGACCTCCAGCAGTACGACACCGCCGTCAGCCAGGACCAGCTGCCCGCCACTCCGGTGGAGGCCAGGATGCCCGTCCTGGTAGAGCTCAAGGAGGGCAGTCCGCTCTACAAGATCTCTCTCCAGAGAGAAATCCTCAAGCAGAACAACGTGATGTACGTCGTGGCCAACGACTACGAATCATTATACTCAATAGCACGCGAATTCAACCTGTTCAAGTGGGAGATCCTGCGTTTCAACGACGAGAAACGCGACCGCATGCTCCAGGACGGCGAGACAGTCTACATAGAGGCCAAGAAGAAGCAGGCTGCCAGATATCTCGACAAGCATGTCGTGGAAGAAGGCGAGACCATGCACGAGATCAGCCAGCAATATGCCGTCAAGATGAAATACCTTTATAAATACAATCCCGACATCCCGAAGGGGTCGGAGCCTGCCCCCGGCAGCATCATCAATCTGCGTAAACCATGAAGAAATCCCAGAAATTCATCATAGCCGCTCTCCTGGTACTGGCTGCAGCGTCCGTATTTGCATACAGATATTACAGCATGTACTACAAGCCCAACTCTGTCGAGAACGATGCGGACATCTACGTTTACTCCGACGAAAGCTTTGACGACTTCCTCCCCGGTTTTCTGACGAGCGGAGTGCTGAAGGACCGCAGGACCTTCGCCGCAGCGTCAGTGAAGCTGGACCTGGCCTCAGTGCTGAAGGCGGGACACTACAACATCAAGCCAGGCCTCACCAACAAGGAGATAATCCGCATATTCGCCAACGGTTACCAGACGCCCGTAAAACTTCAGGTAAAAGGCTACATCCGCACCCCGGAGAACATGGCCTCATATCTCGGCAAACAGCTTGAAGCCGACTCGGCAGCCTTCATGGCAGCCCTCGACGACAAGGCGCTCATGAACAGCCTTGGCTTCAAGAAAGAGACTTACCTTAGCGTCTTCATCCCCGACACATACGAAGTGTGGTGGACTATCTCCCCGGAAGACCTCATAAAACGCATGAAGAAGGAATACGACGCCTTCTGGAACGAGAGCCGCACCGCGAAGGCGAAGGCTATGGGGCTCACTAAAGACGAGGTAATGACACTGGCGTCCATAGTAATAGAAGAGACCAAATACGAGCCCGAGATGCCCACCGTCGCAGGAGTGTATGTCAACCGTCTTAAAAAGGGAATGCTGCTACAGGCCGACCCTACGGTGCTGTTCGCCCTTAACGAAGAAGGAGTCACGAGGGTGTTGCTCAAGCATCTTGAGATAGACTCTCCCTACAACACCTACCGCTATCCCGGACTGCCTCCGGGACCTATCACGATAGCGCCGAAATCAGCGATAGATGCCGTTCTGAACTATCAGCATCACGATTATCTGTATTTCTGTGCGAAGGATACGTTCGACGGCCAGCACAATTTCGCGGCGACCTACACTGAACACCTCAAGAACGCCAGGGCCTATCAGCGGGCTTTGAGCGCAAGAGCCTCTTCCAGAGCCACCTTGTAGTCGGCATCTTCGCTGTTGATGACCTGGTAGTAAGCGTTGTCGTCCCAGATGCTTCGGGCCATGAGCGCTTTCATTGCTAGCTTGATCTCGCCGGACGACTTGTCCACATCTTCCTGCGAAGGATTGACTCCACGGCCCTTCACATATTCCAGAAACTCGTCGAAGACTGCGTCTACGGCAGGGTCAGCGGTCAGGGCCTTCCATGAGCTGTACTTCTTTTTCAACTCATCCCTGCGGACATCCATGTAGTCGTTCATGAAATCCTGGAGCAGCGAGCGGGCTGCGACCTGTGTATAGAAACTAGAGAGGTATGAAGTGTCCCTGGGCACGAAGATGTCGGGCATTATGCCTCCGCCGCCGTATACCGTGCGGCCTTTCACGAGAGTCTTGAACTTCTGGGACTCGTCGAAACTTATGCTGTCGGCGCTGAAACTCTCGCCGCGGGCATAGCGGTCGTTGTGTTCCCTGTAATAACCTTCGCTGTCTCCATCTTCATACGGACTCTGGATGGCCCTTCCGCTGGGTGTGTGATAGCGCGCCGTGGTAACCCTGAGCGCCGAGCCATCGTTATATCCCATCTCTCTCTGCACCAGTCCCTTGCCGAAGGTACGGCGACCTACGATGGTGCCGCGGTCCCAATCCTGGATGGCACCTGCCAGGATTTCGCTGGCAGAAGCCGAATTCTCGTCGACCATCACTACGAGCGGTCCTTTCTGATAGATTCCGTTGCCGGTAGCGACTTCATCACGCCTGGCGGAACGGGCGCCCTCGGTATACATCAGCAGCTGTCCTTTCGACAGGAAGAGGTTGGTTATAGTAAGGCCGGAGGCCAGAAGTCCGCCCCCGTTGCCGCGCAGGTCGAGGATTACGCCGGCAGGCTCTTTTCCAAGCATTCTGAGCGCATCAAAAACTTCCCTGCCGGAAGTCTGGGCGAAGCGGTTAAGCTTTATATATACAACGCCCGGAGCGGCCTCGTATGACGCCACCACGCTCTCCATAGGGATACGGTCGCGGGTTATGGTGTAGGTGCGCACGCCTGGAACGCCCCTGCGCATTATATCCACATCCACCTTGGAGCCGCGTTTGCCTCGCAGCAGAC
The DNA here is from genome assembly GCA_017617655.1 of Bacteroidales bacterium. Lineage (GTDB taxonomy): Bacteria > Bacteroidota > Bacteroidia > Bacteroidales > UBA932 > Equibacterium. Next base: position 13,934 of record JAFZVU010000071.1, on the reverse strand, counting down.
TGCGGACCTTGTTGTTTGTGAATTTGGTGCCGGCCAGCTGCACTGTGTCCACCTTCAGGATCTTGTCCCCTACCCTCAGGCCAACCTTCGAAGCGGGGCCGCCGGCAATCACATCCTGCACTGTGAGAGTGTCCTTTATTATGGCAAACTCTATGCCCACGCCGTCAAACTCACCGCTCATGGTCTCGTCAGCCTCCTCTGCCTGCTGCTTCGACAGGAAGACAGTATGAGGGTCCAGCGAAGACACCATCGCCTCTACGGCAATGTCGGCCAGTTTGTCGTAATCGAGGGAATCTATATAATACTCCTCAAGGAACAGGAGCGTAGTGGCAATCTTGGAGAACTGCTCGCGTGATACCTGGGCCGAAGCGAATGAAGGCATCAATGCCGAGATGGCACACGCAATAAGGACCGCAGCGGTTTTCTTCATCTTTAAAGTTTTTTGACCGGGATATCAAAAATCATACCCTCCTCGGCCAGATATGTCTCGGGGAATATCTGTCTCGCTTCCTCGAGCAGAACGTTTACGTCGGGATAACGTGAAGAGAAATGACCGATCACAAGCTTCCCGGCCCCCGCCTCTGCTGCAACCGTCGCCGCATCGGCCGCCGTAGAGTGGAAGAACTGGGCGGAGAGGTCGCGCATGTCGTTGCCGAAAGTGGCTTCGTGGTAAAGCACATCCACACCGCGGACCCATTCCGCCAGCTGCGGGAAGGGAGCAGTGTCGCTGCAGTACGCTGCGCTGCGGGGAGTGAAGGGCTTGTAGGCGTATTTCTCCACTGCCAGCACGCTGCCGTCCTCACGGACTACGTCGCAACCGGCCTTGAGGCATGCAATCTCCTTCAGCGTGAGCGCATCCTTCTCTATGAACTCCTTGCGGACATTGAGCTCGGGCTCGTCTTCCCTGAACAGGAAGCCGTAGGTCTCGACCTTATGGTTAAGAGGGAAAGCGTACACCTTGCTGTTGCGGCTGCTGAATATTAGCTCAGGCTCTTTGGCCTTCAGCGGGGTGAAGATTATGTCGAACTTGACACCGTCGCCGTGATAATCCTTGAAGAACTTGAGCGTATGGCAGAAGGCTTCCGGGGCATATATGTAAAGAGGAGCCGTGCGGCCCTTCAGGGCCATGGTCGACAGCAGCGGCATTATGCCGAACAGATGGTCGCCGTGGAGATGCGAGATGAGGATGTTGTCTATCCTGGCGTACGATATGCCGTTGCGTGCGAGCAGAATCTGGGAGCCTTCGGCACAATCGACTAAAAACAAGCGCCCGCGTACGTTAAGGACATGGGCGCTTGAAAATCTTTTATCGGTAGGAACGGCCGAAGCCGTTCCGAGAGTTGTCAGGGAGAATTCCATCCGGGATTATTCCTCAGATTCTTTAGCTGACTCAGCTTCTTTCTTCTCCATTTCGCTCTTGAGGGCTGCCAGTGAGCTGATGTCGCCGAGAGTGGTCTTCTCGAGGTTGGCTTTCAGCTTCTTGACTGCCTTCTGAGTGTTGTTGGCCTCAGCGTTCTGCTCTTTCTGCTCCTTTGCTGCCTCTTCCTTCTTGGCGTCGGCATAAGTGCGGGTGTGGCTCAAAGTCACCTTGCGGCTGGCTTTGTTGAATTCGAGAACTCTGAAAGGAAGCACTTCACCTACTGAAGGGTTGCTGCCGTCTTCCTTGACGAGCTGACGGTTAGAAGCGAAACCTTCGATGCCTTCAGCGAGGGCGACAACTGCACCCTTGTCGTTCATGCTGACGATAGTACCGTCATGTACTGAACCGATGGTGTAAACTGACTCATACTCTTCCCAAGGGCTTTCCTCAAGCTGCTTGTGGCCGAGGCTGAGACGGCGGATGGCCTGGTCAACGTCGAGAACTACGACATCGATCTTGTCACCTACTGCAACAACTTCGCTCGGGTGTTTGATCTTCTTGGTCCAGCTCAGGTCGCTGATGTGGACGAGACCCTCGACACCTTCCTTAAGCTCTACGAACACACCGAAGTTGGTGATGTTGCGTACAACTGCAGTATGCTTGCTGCCGATAGGATATTCCTCAACGATATTTGCCCACGGATCCGGTTTGAGCTGTTTGATGCCGAGAGACATCTTGCGCTCCTCGCGGTCGAGTGAGAGGACAACTGCCTCAACTTCGTCGCCTACCTTGAAGAAATCCTGAGCGCTGCGCAGGTGCTGGCTCCAGCTCATCTCTGAGACGTGGATAAGACCTTCTACGCCGGGCTGGATCTCAACGAATGCGCCGTAGTCAGCGATAACGACAACTTTACCCTTAACCTTGTCACCAACTTTGATGTTAGGGTCGAGAGCCTCCCAAGGATGAGGAGTGAGCTGCTTAACACCGAGGGCGATGCGTTTCTTGACATCGTCGAAGTCAAGGATAACGACGTTGATCTTCTGGTCGAGTGAAACGACCTCTTCCGGATGGTTGATCCTGCCCCAGCTGAGATCGGTGATGTGGATGAGACCGTCAACACCGCCGAGGTCGACGAATACGCCGTAAGAAGTGATGTTCTTGACAACACCTTCAAGGATCTGGCCTTTCTCGAGTTTGTTGATGATTTCTGCTTTCTGGGCTTCGAGTTCAGCCTCGATAAGCGCCTTGTGAGAGACTACTACGTTGCGGTATTCGTTGTTGATCTTGACGATCTTGAAGTCCATGGTCTTGTTTACGAATACGTCGTAATCCCTGATCGGCTTGACATCTATCTGTGAACCGGGCAGGAATGCTTCGATTCCGAACACATCTACTATCATACCGCCTTTCGTACGGCACTTGATGTAACCTTTTACGATTTCGTCCTTCTCGAACGCCTCGTTTACCCTGTCCCAAGAACGGAGTGAACGTGCACGTTTGTGAGAAAGGATCAGCTGGCCTTTCTTGTCCTCTGCATTCTCTACGTAAACCTCAACCTTGTCGCCTACTGCGAGGTCAGGGTTGTAACGGAATTCGTTGATGCTGATGACACCTTCGCTCTTGTAACCGATGTTGACGATTACTTCGCGTTTGTTGATAGCTGTTACGACACCCTCTACAACTTCATTTTCGCTGATGCGTGAGAGAGTCTGGTTGTAAGCGTCTTCTGTAGCCTTGCGGTCTACTCCGCTGGGGGTTTCGTTCTCGAACTCGTCCCAGTTGAAGCTGTCGTTGCTTACTGATGCGTTGCTTTTGTGTTTAGGGGTTTCTGCCTCAACCACGGGGGTCTCGACTGCCACTTCCATCTCGGGAGTGTTTTCCTGTACGGTTTTTTCTTCTTCCATAGTTTGTAATAAATTAACTAATAAGGAGTTAGACAATATGTATAGTCCTTTCGCGCTGAAAGGGAGCGCAAATATATGAAAAATCCCTGATTATCAAAAGATTTTTAGCTGATTGTAAGAAATTTACATCATCCGGCGGCGACGGAAGATGAAAACGACTGCCAGCACCGTCACAAGCATTATCGCGCCTATGAGCATAACGTCCCAGCGGCCGCCTATCAGAGGCAGTTCCACGTTCATGCCGTAGAAGCTAGCGATCAGCGTCGGAGGCATCAGCAGCACGGACACCAGAGTGAAGATCTTCATGATCTTGTTCTGCTCCAGGTTGATCAGTCCGAGCACTGTGTTCTGCAGGTACTCCAGACGTTCGAAGCTGAAGTTAGTATGGTTGATGAGGGATGAAATATCCTGGAGCATGATCGACAGCTTGGTGTTGATCTCGTCCGGGGTCTTCTCGCTCTTGAGAATACTCGAAATCACCCTCTGCTTGTCGACTATGTTCTCGCGGACCAGCATGGTGTTTTCCTGCAGCTGGTTGATGTCCAGCACGAACTCGTCGCCGATGTTCTCGCCCAGGCTCACGCGCTTGCTGTACTGTTCTATCTCCTTAGACATCAACTCGATCATATCGGCGTCCATGTCGACCCTGTTCTCGAGGATGCCCAGCAGGATGTGGAAACCGGTGGGATAGCCCTTGCGCCCTGCCAGGATGCGGCGCTGGATGTCGGTGAAGCTGCGCAGAGGCACCTGGCGCACAGAAACTATCGTGTCCTCGCTGAGGATGAACGACACTGACTCCATGGTGTAGTTCTCCGGGCCGGGGATGAGGAAGTTGGTGTTGATGAAGATTTCGTCCTCAGTCTCGCTGAAACGAGATGAACTCTCGATCTCTTCGGCCTGTGCGCGGCTCTGCAGCGTGGTCCCGAGGAAATCCTCGACGGCTCTCTTCTCTTCTCCGGTGGGGTCGAACAAATCCATCCAGAGGACATCCTTCTGCTGCAATGTGCTCAGGATCTCCACAGACTGGCTTGTATCTATAGTAGAGTTGGTATTGTTGTAGAATATTTCAATCATGATTCCCGATATTAAGATGGTTCCACATTCTGTTATTTAACAGAGTGGCCATCCGGATCGGGGACTTGTCTTAACGAAGCGTGTATTGAGGACACAGATCATCGTCGTTTTTGATTTTATTCTACAGTTTTGGATTTTAAGCGGTGCAAATTTAAACTTTTATTTCAAAAATCCAAAACTTGCACGCCTCAGACTGTCAGGTGCTCTATTAGTATCTTGACTCCGATTGCTATCAGCACCAGGCCTCCTATCAGATAGCTCTTCTTCCCTATGAGGCGGGCAGCCCATTCGCCGCCCTTCAGTCCCAGCTCGCTGGCGCCGGCAGTAACTATGAATACGGTGACCAGGGCGAGGATTATGCGGCGGACATCGAACTGCAGCGCGGCCATAGAGATTCCTACCGCCAGAGCGTCGATGGATGTTGCCACGGCGGCCAGCATCAGCTGGGACGTATTCATAAGGTCTACGTTCTTTTCCTCTGAAGGCTTAAGGCTGTCCAGCACCATCTTGCCGCCAATGAAAAGCAGCAAGGCGAAGGCCAGCCAGTGGTCGTATGCTTCAATGTAATGGACGAAGCTGCCGCCGAGCAGCCAGCCGGCCAGCATGAAGACGGCCTGGATCAGGCCGAAGGTCGATATGATGCGGATATTCTGTGCGGGCTTGAGATTCTTGATGCAGAGTCCGCCCACTATGCTGAAGGCCAGGGTGTCGAAGCTCAGGCCGATTGCAAGCAGAAGTATTTCTATGAATGTCATTGTCTAAGATTTGAAAGGCTGGCGGTTGACTATCGAGCGGCCGAGCGTCATCGAGTCGGTGTACTCCAGATCGTCGCCGAAGCCCACGCCGCGGGCTATTGCGCTCAGTTTGACATTATACTGCGCCAGCTGTCTTGAGATGTAGAAGGCTGTGGTCTCCCCTTCCATCGACGTGCTCAGAGCGAGGATTACCTCATCGACTCCGCCGGCAGCCACCCTGTCGCCCAGCTCCTTGATAGTGAGGTCGCCGGGACCTACGCCGTCAATCGGCGAGATTATGCCGCCCAGGACATGGTACAAGCCGTGGTATTGTCCGGTATTCTCGATGCTCAGCACATCAGCATGGCTTTCCACGACGCAGATAGTGCGACAGTCGCGGCTTGAGTCGTCGCAGAAGGCACAACTGCCGTCGTCACTAAGCATGTGGCATCTGGGGCAGAACTGGATCTTGCTGCGGAAATCCACTATCGACGAGGCGAACTTCTCCACGTTCGGCTCGGGTTCCGACAGCAGATGCAGAGCGAGTCTCAGCGCGCTGCGGCGGCCTATGCCGGGCAGGGTAGCAAGGCTTTCCACGGCTTCAGCTAGCAATTTGGATCCGTATTCGTTCTTAAACATCCTTCTTGTATTTTTCTACGGCCTTGGCCACCGAGCCGTACTTGAGCAGCATCTTGCGGGCCTGCTCGCGGTCAGCCAGTCCTGTGCGGACCATAAGCGTCGCCACGGCCTTGTCCATCAGTTCCTCAGAGGTCCTGGCCTCCTGCTGCCTGCGGCGAGTGTGGTACTCCACAAGGGCGTCAATGGGGCTGCGCATCACGGTTCCCAGCCTGATGCCGGCGTCGTCGAGACATCTGACAAGGATATCCTTGTAAACCTCTGCCACCGAGCCTATGAAACTGACGTCCAGATGGTAGCAGTCGTATTGCATTATGTTCATCCAGATGAAGTCGTTGAAAGCTCCGGTCACAAGGGCGTTTATGTAGGGATGGTCGAGATGCTCTTCCAGGAAGGGAGAGAAAGAGCCGAGGAACTTGCCAGGCTCGGGCTCGCGGTACACATGGCGAACTATGGCAGCGTAATCGAGATTGTAGCGCTCGTCGAACTCTTTCTGGAGCTGTGCGGGCAGCAGGCCTTTCACGACGGCTTTCAGCAGCCTCTTGCCGAGGTCCGCTCCTCCCGCCTCGTCGCCGAGGATGAAACCGCCGGAACGCACATTGCGCACTATCCTGCGGCCGTCGTAATAGCAGCTGTTGGAACCGGTGCCGAGGATGCAGGCGATGCCTTCACGGTCGCCGAACAGCGCCCTCGCAGCACCGAGCATGTCAGATTCCACATAGATCAGGTCGTAATCGAAGACTTCCATGAAAGCGCCGCGGACCCTGTCTGCAGCCTCCCCTATCACTCCGGCGCCGTAGAAGTAGATGGAATCCACCTTGCCGCCGCAGACGGGCAGCAGCTGGGCCTTCAGGGCCTCCTGCATGGCTGCCTTGCTGACGTAGACGGGGTTCATCCCGCTGCAGGCCGCCTTGCGCACCTTGCCGTTATCGTCTATGACACGGAAATCAACCTTCGTGGAGCCGCTGTCGGCAATTATTATCATGAGCCAGTCTTTTAGAACGCAAATGAGAGCTTGACCATTCCGTTGCGGGGAGCCTGGGGATAATAGCCCACTTCGTCGCCGTAGGCCCAGGCGTCTGCCACATACATCTTGTTAAGCAAGTTGTCCACAAAAATAGACAATTTTACGTTCTTGGAGAAACTGAATGAAGCACTTTGGCTTACTACCGTGTAGCGCGGCAGGGTCTTGGCCTCGCTGCCGGTATTGTCGATGTACTGCTTGCCGACGAATTTGACCGTTGTGGCCAGTTCCAGACGCTTGGCAATCCTGAAAGTAGCGACTCCAGAAGCCATAGCAGCCGGGGACAGCGCCAGGTCCTTGAGGCCTCCGTCTATTACTATCTTGTTGGCCGAGAAGGTCGCATTGGCGTCCAGACGGAACCACTCCGCAGGCTGATATGCTGCAACCAGTTCCACTCCGCGGCGGTAGCTGCGTTTCACATTTTCCTTTATGAGGTAGCCGGAAGGCGTGAAGCGGCCGGTGGTGACAAGCTGGTTGTCGTATTCCATGAGATAGATGTTGGCTGAAGCCGAGAACTGCGGCGAGGCGAACCTGTATCCCGCTTCGTAATCTGCCATCATCTCGGGGTAGACCTTCGTGCCGTTGGATACGGCATCCTTCAGGTCGGCGCGGCTGGGCTCCTTATGGCCGATGGCTACCGAGGCGTAAATCGTGCCGGCTTCGCCGAGATCATAGCTGGCTCCGGCCTTGGGGTTGAAGAAGTTCCACACATAGACGCTGTCGAGCTTCGTGCCGTCGTCGTCAGGGCCTTTCATGCTGTAATTGACGTGCCTGAACTGAAGGTCGGCATATACTGAAAGCCTCTCCCACATCTTCCTCTCGACGCGAGCGAAGGTCGAGAAGTCGCTCTTCACCGAACTGTTGTCATACCAGGGCTTCTCGGGGCCGTAGTCCACCTGTCCCTGCCTCCAGATCACTTCGCCGAAATGGCGGCCGTAATAGCGGGAATAAGCCAGGTTGAAGATGGCCTCTGTCTTATCGTCGCGGTACTTGAGGTTGCTCGCCCCGGCGAAGTTGTCGGCGGCGGAGCTCTTGCGGTTGATGTAGTCTACCTTCTTGTCCTTGTAGGCCTCGTAGTATCCGTCTCCGCCGGTATAGTTCAGGGTCGTGCTGAGGGTCAGCTTCTCGCCGAGGCGGCCAACGTGGATAAGCTGGTAATGGTCCTGCCGGTAATTGTCTGAGTCGTTGTCATAGTAGCAGACCTTGCCGTTGGAGTCGATATACTCTCCGGCCGGGTTGTAGCGGCGGTCTTTCGCCATCTGCTCTGCGGAGATGCCCTCCCAGGTGATGCCGGAGTGCTGGATTCCGTGCAGGAAGTTGAACTTCAGCAGGTTGTTCTCGTTGTTCCATGACACCGAAGCCAGCATTGAATTGAGGTCGACCCAGGCGTTACGGATATAGCCGTCGGTCTTGCCCCAGTTGTATTTGAAATCGAAGGTAAAGCCGCCGGGCATCCTGCCGGTAGACACGGAAGCGTTGATGAGGCTGGTCTTGTATGAACCGCCGCTTATGTCGACCGACGCTGCAGGTTCGTTGCCGGGCAGGGCTGTCTGCATGTTGAGGCTGGCTCCGAAGGCACCGCTGCCGACGGTGGATGTTCCAAGACCTCTCTGCATCTGGGCCGAGTTCAGCATCGATCCTACCGAGGCTATGTTCACCCAGAACACTTCCTGGCTCTCTGCGTCGTTAAGTGCGATGCCGTTGATGGTGACATTGGTGCGGGTGGGGTCGCTGCCGCGCACGCGGAACTTGGAGTAGCCGAGGCCGGTGCCGCCTTCGTTGGTAGATACTACCGAGGGCATCAGGCTCAGGGTCATGGGCAGCGAATTGATCGGGGATGTGCTGCCGATGCGCTCGGCGCTCATCTCGGAGTAGCTCACCGGAGTGCGGGCGGAAGCCCTTGTGGCGGTGACTACGGTTGAATCGATGGTCTGGTTGGTAAAGTCGTTCTGAGGAACGTTCTGCGGGACATTCTGGCCCATGCAGACAAGCGGCAGGAGAACTGCCGCGGCAATCAGTAAATTTTTCATTTCTTTTCCTACGCCGGTATTATCCGGATCAGTTTTACGGGTATTATCTCAGCCCTTTCAGAGCACCCCTGTCAATAAAAATTATTTCCTTTCTGTATAAGTTATCTTGAACATACTCGGCCAGTACTTGCCGGTCAGGTATATTTCTTTGGTTTGCGGGTTATATGCTATGCCGTTGAGCACGTCGGTGCGGCTGGTGGCCCTGAAGGTGGTGCGCAGCTGCCTGCAGTCGATAAGGCCTTCCACCACTCCACTTTTCGGCTCTATTATCACTATCTGGTCTTTGCCGTAGACGTTGGCCCAGATGCGGCCGTTAATGTATTCCAGCTCGTTCAGATACGGCACTGCGTGGCCGTTGAGGGTCACGTTCACCGACTTCTTCTCGGCGAAGGTTTCGGGATCCATGTAGAACAGCCATGATGAGCCGTCGCTCATGATGAGGTCGGTGCCGTCGGTGGTCAGGCCCCAGCCCTGATGTCTGTTGGCGAAGCGGCCAGTCTCCTCAAAGGTGGCAGGGTCGCAGACGAAGCAGACGCCTTCCATCCAGGTCAGGATGTAGAGCTTGCCGTTAAGGATGCAGCTGCCCTCGGCGAAATATGCGGGGTCGAAGTTGAAGCGCTGCAGCACGTTGCCGCTGGCCAGGTCGACGCGGCGCATCGACGATTCGCCGTACTGGCCTGCACTCTCGAACAGTTCGCCGTCATGGAAGAACAGGCCCTGGGTGTATGAATTCACGTCGTGAGGCAGAGTCTGCTCCACATTGCAGTTGTAATATACCACCTGCCCGCTGCGGCAGCCGCCGCACAGCAGCATTACTATCAACAGTGATTTCGCGAGCGCTTTCATACGGACGCAAAGATAAGAATCTGTTTTGAAATGGCAACAGATGCGCCGCAAAGCAAGGCGATACCTGCACTGCGGCAGTTCACTCTCGGAAGGTTACGTTCGCATTGCAGTATCTGCCCGTGGCTGCGGGCGAGCGGCTAGCGGGCACGACTCGCTCGGACTGCTTCTTCGCTACTGCCGCCTGTCGCGACGAACTCGCCCTTTTAGCCTCGGGCTTTCAGCCCTCGTCTAACGCGGCTCACACAGCGTCGCTCCCGTGCGCCGGCCTCCGCTCATCAGCTATTCCGCCCTCGCTCCAGTGCCCTTTGCGCCGCTGCCCTGCGCTTCGGGCAGAAGTGTGCGCCTTCGATGTGGCTCAGATTGCGTATAAGGGCGATTGATGGCGCACACTAGCCGTTAAACAGGGGGTGTGCGCCGCTCATAGGCCCAGGAGGTATCTCCAGAAGGGGTGGTCGGCGCACACTTTGGTACGAAAGGTTACAGAGCAGCGCGGCAAATCCGAAAGGGAGTTATCCTAGCGGGCGGCAGCGAGCCGTCAGGTGGAGCTCGCGCCGCCCTGCTGGAGATAACTCCATCACCCGTTCCCTTTGCAGCCTGTTAACAATAGCCGACTGCAGACCGGATCATTCTAAGAAGATATCCTAGCCGGACAAAGCGAGCCTCCCAAAAAGCTCGCTTTGCTGGCTGGAGATATCTTCTGTTATTCCGATTCCGTTCATTCCGCAGTATGCGTCTGGAGGCCATAACTCGCATACCACGGAGCAAAAACAGGGCTTGCACCCGCATAATCGTTCCTTGGTATGCGTGTGCGAGGCCCTACACGCATACTGCGGAAGCAAAATGGGAAAGCAAGGCAATGCCTCCACTGCGGCAGCTCACTGCCGTCAGTTACGGCATCGCATATCTGCGAGGATGGCGCACTTCGTACCAAAGTGTGCGCCGTCGATGTGGCTCAGATTGCGTATAACGACTATCAACGGCGCACACTGGCCGTTAAACAGGGGGTGTGCGCCGCTCATAGGCCCGGGATGCATCTCCAGAAGGTGTAGTCTGCGCACACTTTGGCGCGAAAACTTACCGGCGGAACTTAAGAATAATTATTACCTTTGCGGTCCCGGGGGGAATCGTGCCATCGCTGGCGTCGCAAGGCGCCTGAGGAAAGTCCGGGCAGCACAGGGCGGCGCCCTGTGGAAAGCACAGATGGGTGCAAGCTCATGGGGGTTGCAACAGAAAACAACCGCCTTCCGCAAGGGAGGTAAGGGTGAAAAAGGGAGGTAAGAGCTCCCTGCGGGCCATGGCGACAGGGTCCGGGTGCAATCCGGCGCGCTGCAAGGCCATGTATACCGGCATTCAAGGACTGCCCGTCCGCTGCCGGGGGGTAGGCTGCGACAGATAAATGATGGCAAGCCCGCTCCCCTGCGAAGGGAAGCGGGCCACAGAACCCGGCTTACAGATTCTCCCCGGTTTTTATTTTTGCCTTAGTCGGTAAGACGTATTACATATCCGATACCATCAGTGGCATCTACAATCCACGCCCTGTTGGCGAGTTTCTTGACAACCTTCATTTCTTCATTTGTCTTTTCGTTGATGCCAGCCGGATCGCCGGCAATATTCCCAACACTCGCAGTAATATTTGCGTTATGCGAAAGAGGAAGGGGCGCAGTCAATGTGAAAACATATCCGTCATTCCAGTTCTGGAATCGTACCGAACGCTGATCAGGAGTGCCGCTGACAGTCTTGGAAACGAACTGGTCGGCAGACATCTTTGTGCCGGAACCGGTCACGGCGCTGTACGCTGCGAAATCTTTGGTTTCGCCCAGGAAGGACGCACTGTACTGGGGTGCGTATGTGAACGCAGCCATCTGAATAATACCAGAACGTTTGACTACGTTTTTGCTTGATTCCTTTGCACTCTTTATCATTGCAGTGCCGGCATTATCGATGAATTCTACGAAGAAACCCTCAGTGAATGCACCGACAGGAACGATAATGTAGAAGGTAACGCCATCACCGTTATTGAGAGCAACGCCCGATCCGCAAGACAATGATTTATAAAGATTAGCCTCGGTTGCAGCAGCGGCTACAACGCCGACCGGGTCAGCAGTACTGCTAAGGTTGGTGATTTGCAAGTACCCGTTGAGAATATCGCTTGCTCGAGTATAGATATTGACTTTTGAAATCGTAGCAGTGCCTTTCAGTGTAAAAGCTATGGCGCCGAATACATTTTTGAAGGACAGGCTCAATTCAGCATCAGATGCAGCAACTGCGACATTGGCTCCATTTCCGAAACTGCCTGCCACGTATGTCTGGTTTGCTTCCACCACTGCATTTATCACCGGCGAACTTCCTCCAGCAAAAGGAATTGACTCGCCATCTGTCGCAGAAGCAGGATAAATAGCATAATACGGTCCGGATCCTATATTCTCGCCCTCGAAAGTACCACTTTCCTTGCCGCCATCTCCCGTCTTGAGCGTAAATATGACACCGTTAACGTGTGAATCATTGAATATGCGGATCTGGTCGCCTTCGGTCCAGACTACGTGAGTTCCGTCGGTAGACAGAGACGTCTTGGTTGCTGCCTCCGGCTGCTCGAGAGAAGCCTGGAAAACCATGATATTTTCATTCACGGGTACGAGATTCTCCTTTTCAATAGTCTCAGGAATCAGTTCGTCTGAACATGCCGTGAACATCAGACCTGCTATTATGGCTATAACGCCTAAATAAATTCTCTGTTTCATACTATTCACCCTCCTCCCAATCGCCATAAGTAATATAAAAGATTTCATTCACGTTGCTCTTGGTTGAGGTAACCTCCAGCAAGACAGGCGCCGACAGTTTGACCTCCTCTGTCAACGGTTTCTCGTAAATTAACTTTGTTTCCATATTCTTGACTTTTTAAATAATCATGGGTTAGTTTACTGTGACATAAGTGGTGATGGTCTCGACGACTGCTCCGCTTGCACTCTCCTTGACTGCCGCCTCGATCTTATAAGTACCGGCCTCCGTAAACTGGAACTCACGGTCTGCCTGGTCAACTATTACCGCTGAACCGCCTTCTTTTGTAAATGTCCACACTGTGCCGGCATATACATAATCATAATTCTTCAATACCAGCGGAAAATAATCATTCACACTGTATGAAGCATCTGCCTTGATGAATGCTGCAGGAATAAGAGGAAGGCTGTTGAGAACTGTGCCATCATTACGCTCCTTTATGGGTTCGAAAACCGTCTTGGCTTCGTCCGTAGTGCAGTACAGGACAATCTTGTCCCCTAATGCTATGTTAGTAGTGTTGTCTACCAGTTTAATATATACAGTTTGATCTGCATAACTATAATCAATCGGATCAATATCTACTTCTTCTTCGAACTGTTCAGTCGTAAACGAATAGATGAGGAAATCAGACTTAAGGTCATCATTTTTATCTAACAACTTGGCCCTCATTTTCCCCTCATATTCAGTAGACCCAGTATTAAGGACAGATATTCCTATCTGGAAATGATTATTCTTATCGAAGGGAGTGACGAATCTCATACCTGGAATTACATAACCTCCAGTAGATTCAAAATAACTATACTGTAGCTGATAGAAATAACTTGATCCCGACTTGGGATAGAAATCAAAAGCAGCCTCGCAATAATTATTATAGTCGCCAAAGTCGTCTATAACATAATAGCCGTTGTCCACACCACTCCATCCGAAGTTCACATAAAACATATCTGTGTCTCCGTTGAACAGGGCATAACCGTCTAGAAGGAAAGCGTGCCCACCATATACGCCACTGCCGCTATATAAAATAGGATGTTTGATCAGCTCGGTTTTAAGCTTCTCTTTCCATTGACGGGTAGTATAGTTTGACTCATAATCCAGGTAAGCGCCTTTATTGAAACCCATATACTCAGCCATAGCTTCCGGAGCCAATTCAGTATTGGCGCTGGTTCCATTTTTTCTGTATCGGGCATGAACCATGGCTCCCAGATCGGCCAGCAGGTGAGCCAAGTTGTCCATAAGGGTTGTGTTAGTTTTTGCGGCATTGATGGCAGTCATATCTGTCAGAGTACGCAAATTCTCCCAGTCATAAGCAGTTGCCAGAGTGTACTTGCTGCCTTCCGCCGCAGCGGGAACATATCCCGCCGGAACAGAATAGCCGTCAAGCTGCGCAACTGAAGCCTTCGTCGGCATATCGTCATGATAAATACCGCTCATGACAGTCAGCAGCTCGCCGAGAGAAGTAGCCACACAACCAGTGACCGTCCAGTGATCATCCGCATCCAACGGACACATTGCATTATAAATCTGCTGATTGAAGATTACCTCGTCATTATT